>NZ_RCNX01000085.1:41791-46895 GCF_004307595.1 Pseudomonas sp. Sample_23 | reverse complement strand
AGCCTGCTCGCGAATGCAATGTGTCACTCAGCAGTCGAGTGTCTGACACACCGCTTTCGCGAGCAGGCTCGCTCCCACAGGTGCTGCGTTTCAGGTTAATGCCCGCTGGCAGCAGGCCCGGCCTTGGCGGCAAACGGCGGTTTCGCCAGCCATACAATCAAAATCAGCCCCATGAATCCCCACCCTAGCAACGTGAAGTAATCCACGGTCGAAAGCATGTACGCCTGGCTGGTGAGGATCTGATCCATCTGCGCATACGCCGACTGGCTCGCCCCGCCCAATTGATTCAAGGTCTCGCGGGTGGCTGGCTCGAACGTGCTGATGCTTTCGCTCATATACGCATGATGCTGATCGGCCCGGCGAATCCAGATCCAGGTGGTCAGCGACGCCGCGAAGCTGCCGCCCAGTGTCCGCAGGAAAGTCGCCAGGCCTGCGCCGTCAGCGATCTGGCTTGGCGGCAAGTCCGACATCAGAATGCTCAGGGTCGGCATGAAGAACAGCGCCACGCCGATGCCCATGAACAACTGCACCAGCGCAATGTGCTGGAAGTCGACTTCGTTGGTGAACTCGGCACGCATGAAGCAGCTCAGGCCAATTGCCAGAAACGCAATGCCGGCGAGCAGACGCAGGTCGAACTTGTGCGCGTATTTGCCGACAAACGGCGACAGCAGCACCGGCAGAATCCCGATCGGCGCCACGGCAAGTCCCGCCCAGGTCGCGGTGTAGCCCATTTGCGTCTGCAACCACTGCGGCAGAATCAGGTTGATGCCGAAGAAGCCGGCGTAACCCAAAACCAGCACCAGCGTGCCGATGCGGAAGTTGCGATGGGCGAACAGGCGCAGGTTGACCACCGGATGGCGGTCGGTCATTTCCCAGATCACGAACACCGCCAGCGCCACCACGGAGATTGCCGCGCCGATGATGATGAAGTTCGATTCGAACCAGTCCAGGTCATTGCCCTTGTCGAGGATCACCTGCAACGCGCCGACGCCAATGATCAGTGTGATCAGGCCGACGTAATCCATCGGCTGGCGACTGGTCACCACCGGCCGTTTCGCCAGTTGCGAACGCACCACCATCACCGCAAAGATGCCGATCGGCACGTTGATAAAGAAGATCCACGGCCAGCTGTAACTGTCGGTAATCCAGCCGCCGAGAATGGGCCCGGCAATCGGCGCGACCACCGTGACCATCGCCAGCAGCGCCAGGGCCATCCCGCGTTTCGCCGGCGGATACACCGCGATCAACAGCGTCTGCGTCATCGGGTACAGCGGCCCGGCGACCAGGCCTTGCAGCACGCGAAAGCCGATCAGCTCAGGCATCGAAGTCGAGATACCGCAGAGAAACGACGCCAGTACAAACAGCATCGTCGCCCACAGAAACAGCTTCACCTCGCCGAAGCGGCGGCTGAGCCAACCGGTCAGTGGCAGCGCAATCGCGTTGCTCACGGCAAACGAAGTGATGACCCAGGTGCCCTGCTCCGAACTCACCCCGAGATTGCCGGAAATCGTCGGCAACGCCACGTTGGCGATGGTCGTGTCGAGCACTTGCATGAACGTCGCCAGCGACAGGCCGATGGTGCTGAGCAACAGGCTGGGCGGCGTGAAAGAAGCGTTATTGCTCATTGTGAATCCTATGAAACCTGATGGTCGCTGCGGCCTGATGAACACAGCCGGCCCTGTGTTAACAGGCCCTTTGTGGCGAGGGGATTTATCCCCGCTGGGTCGCGAAGCGGCCCCTCTTTTGGCTCAGGAAAAGCGGGCCTGCTGCGCAGTCCAGCGGGGATAAATCCCCTCGCCACAGATAACCCCTCACCACAGAGCCTGCTTCTGATCCGGTGTGCTCTCAGCGCTGTGCGGTCTTGCCTGCTGCTGCGCTGTTGTCGTGAATCAACTGGGCAATCATCGCGTCCGCTTCGGCCAGTTGGCGGTCATACACATTGGTGCTGAACGAGGCTTTTTGCGGCGGTTGCTGGGCCAGCACCGGGCCGCTCTGGTCGTGCAGATTGACCTCGACATTGGTCGACAGACCGACACGCAGCGGGTGCTTGGCCAGCTCTTCGGCGTTGATGTGGATACGCACTGGCACGCGCTGGACGATCTTGATCCAGTTACCGGTGGCGTTCTGTGCCGGCAGCAGAGCAAACGCGCTGCCGGTACCGGCGCCGAGGCTGTCGACCGTGCCGCTGTATTTCACGTCGCTGCCGTAAATGTCGGCCTCGATATCCACTGGCTGACCGATGCGCATGTCACGCAGTTGGGTTTCCTTGAAGTTGGCGTCGATCCACAGCTGATCCAGCGGAATCACCGCCATCAACGCGGTGCCCGGTTGTACGCGCTGGCCGAGCTGCACGGTGCGCTTGGCGACGTAACCGGTGACCGGCGCGATCAACGTGCTGCGGGCATTGGTCAGGTAGGCCTGACGCAGATCGGCAGCCGCCGACATTACGTCTGGATGCGACGAGACCACGGTGTCGTCGACCAGTGCGCTGGTGGTTTTCAGTTGCTGTTTGGCGTTGGCCAGAGCGTTCTGCGCCGAGGTCAGGTCGTCGCGGGCGTGGGACAGCTCTTCCTGGGAAATCGCCCCGCCCTGGGCGAGATTTTTCCGCCGGTTGTAGTTGTCCTGGGCTTTCTGCACTTCGGCCTGCTGCGCATTGACCTGAGCTTTCATGCCGTCGACGTTGCTATACAGGCCGCGCACCTGACGCACAGTGCGCGCCAGTTTCGCCTTGGCACTTTGCAGGCCGACTTCGGCATCGTTGGGGTCGAAGTTGACCAGCACCTGGCCTTCCTGGACCAGATCCCCGTCATCGGCGCCGATGCTGACCACGGTGCCGGTGACCAGCGGCGTGATTTCCACGACGTTGCCGTTGACGTAGGCATCGTCGGTGCTTTCGTTAAAGCGCCCGATGAATTCGTGATAGGCCCAGACGCCGGCAATGGCGAGCAGGACGACCACGGCGAGGGCCAGCAGCATCACCTTGCGTTTGCGCGGGTTGCCGGTGTCCGGGGTGTTGTCTTGAGCTTGGGTGTTTTCGGCAGTGGCCATGACAAATACCTTGAATTAGTAGTGCGACGAGGCGGGGCTGGCGTTGGCTGCGTTCAGGTTTTCACCCTGAAAGCCGCCGCCCAGCGCTTGCATCAGTTGAATCGACAGGTCGATCTGCTCGGCATTGAGGGTCGCCAGCTGACGCTGGGCTTGGAGCAATTGCTGCTCGATGCTGAGCACGTCCAGGTAGTTGCCGATGCCGGAACCGTAACGCTGGACGACGGTGTTGTAAGAATCCTGAGCGATGTCGGTGGCGTGTTGCTGCGCGCCGATCTGCCGGCCGATATCGCGCAGCTGGTTGATCGTATCGCCGACATCGCCGAGGGCTTTCACCAGACTTTTGTTGTACTGCGCCACCGCCAGATCGTAATCGGCGTCGCGCGCATCGAGGTTGGCCCGCAAGCGTCCGCCATCGAAAATCGGCAGCGACACGGTCGGCGCGATGTTGAAGAAGCGACTGGCCGAGCCGAACATCGCATCACCCAGCAACGACTCGGCGCCGGCCGAGGCCGACAGGTTGAGGTTGGGATAGAAACGGGTTTTCGCCGCATCGATGTCTTTGCTCGCCGCTTCGACACGCCAGCGTGCCGCGACCAGATCCGGGCGGCGGCCGAGCAGTTCCGCCGGCAACACCGACGGCACCGCCACGGCGCTGGCTTGCAGGACTTTCGGTCGAGCGATTTCGTTGCCACGATCCGGGCCTTTGCCGAGCAATACCGCCAAGGCGATTTTCGCGCTGTTCAAGCGTTTTTCCGCGTCGATCAGGCTGGCCTGAGAACTGGCTTCCAGACTCTGGGTTTGCTGGAACTGGTACTGGCTGTCGATTCCCGAACTCAAGCGGCGCTGGCTGAGGTCGAGCATTTGCCGGGTGCGCTTGAGGTCTTCGCTGGCGAGGTCGTAAACGATGTGCGCCTGACCGAGATCGCTATACGCACGGGCGACGTCAGCGGCAAGTGTCAGCTGCGCGGCCTGACGGTCGACTTCAGCAGCGCGAGCCTCGCCGAGTGCGGCTTCCCAGGCATCGCGCTGGCCGCCCCACAAATCGAAGTTGTAATTGAAACCGGCGCTGACATTGCGCACCGTCGCATAGGCGCCGCCCTGCCCCAGCGGATCCTGATCACGAGCCAGCCGCGAACGGCTGATGCCGGCGCTGGCGTCGAGGGTCGGATAGCGCTCGGCATCGGCGGCATAGGCGGCGGCACTGGCCTGATGGGCGCGGGCTGCGGCGATCTGCATGTCCGGGCTGTCGTGCAGGGCTTCGCGGATCAGGCCGTCGAGCTGCGGATCGCCGAGGCTGCTCCACCAATCGCTTTTCGGCCACGCCGCTGGCGACAGGGTGACGCCATCGAGAGACTGCGCTGTCTTCAGGCTCTTCGCATCGAGGCGTTGGCCTTCAGTGTCGAGGCCGCTGTAGTTGGCGCAACCGGCGAGGATCATCGCCGACAACAGCAGCGTCAGACAGCTGCGCAAAGTGTTAGCGCTCATTGTGATCACCTAGACGCTGGATGGTGATCGGGTCACCGGCGGCCAGCAGGATTTTCTTCAGGATGTATTCCAGGGTTTTCAGCTCTTCGCGGGAGATCGCGCCGGCCAGTTCATTCATCGCATCGGCACCGATGTGCGGCAGACGATCAGCCAGTTGCTGGCCCTGCTCGGTCAGTTTCAACTGCACCTGACGCCGGTCGCCTTCGCTGCGCTGGCGAATCAGGAACGCTTTCTGCTCGAGACGATCGAGCATGCGCGTCATCGACCCGCTGTCCAGCGAAAGATGCCGGCACAGCTCGGCCGGGGTGTCGACGCCGAACTGGGCCATGATGATCAACACCTTGAACTGCGCGGCGGTGATGCCGTGGGGTTCCATGTGGGTATCGATGATCCGGTCCTTGAGCAACGCGGCACGGCCGAGCAACAGGCCGAGGTGGCAATGTTTGAATTCTTCCGGGGTGAAATGCTTCATGGGTCGACCTGATAACTGCCTAGGCAGTGAATGTATGTCGAGATGTTACTGCTTAGGCAGCGAATGTCAACGCAATAGTTAGGGGGCTTGGTAATTAGT
>NZ_RCNX01000085.1:1499-41691 GCF_004307595.1 Pseudomonas sp. Sample_23 | reverse complement strand
GTTACTGCTTAGGCAGCGAATGTCAACGCAATAGTTAGGGGGCTTGGTAATTAGTCGCTGACCGGTCACGCTGAATCGTTCCCACGCTCCGCGTGGGAATGCAGCCGGGGACGCTCTGCGTCCATTTTTTTGAGAGCGGGGACGCAGAGCGTCCCTTGAGGCATTCCCACGCAGAGCGTGGGAACGATCATTGAAGGGAGCGAGAGCTAGAAATCCCGCTTGTAGAAGATATCCAGCGAGCTCGCCACGCCGCTCGCCGCTTCGACGTAGACCTTCTTGCTCAGCTTGTAGCGCAGGGCGATGGTGCTGGCCGGTTCGAATACACCCACTCCATAGCGCAGGCTGAGTTTTTCCGAGATGTTGCCGCTGGCGACGACGCTGGTGTCGTTGCCGCTGCCTTGGGTGTCGAGTTGGAAGTCCTGAATACCCAGATCCTTGGCCAGGCCGCTGGTGATCCCGGCGCTGCCCATCAGACCCAGACCCAATGCCGCTTGCGCGAGCATATTGTTATCTTCGCCGCTGGTGCTCAGCGGACGGCCCAGCACCAGGTACGACAGCGCCTGTTCCTGACTCATCGCCGGTTCGGAGAAGATCTGCGTGGTCGGTTGTTCGGCGCTGCCGCTCAGGCGAATACCGGCGATGACGTCGTCGGTCTGGCGGATCGCTTCGATGTCCAGATACGGCTGGTCGATGGGACCGGCGAACAACAGACGCGCGCGACGCACCGTCAGGCGCTGGCCGTAGGCGCGATAGCGGCCGTCGTTGAGCCACAGTTCGCCACGGGTGTCCATGTTGTCGCCGATGTGCACCTGACCTTGCAGATTCGCGGTCAGGCCGAAACCGGCAAAGCTCAGCTTGTCCTGGCCGACGATCACGTCGATGTCCATTTTCATCGCGATCGGTGGTTTGCCCTCCTCGGTCTGCGCACCAACGATGATCGTGTCGTCGGAGACTTTCACGGTTGATGGCGGCAGCTCGCGCACGGTGATTTCGCCTTTCGGCACCAGCACCTTGCCGGCAACTTTCAGCTCATCGCCGGCCATGGAAATCTTCAGGTCCGGGGCCATTTCCAGTTTGGCGTAGGGTTCGACACTGACCGGCAATTGCGTGCCCTTGAGCGCCAGATCGACCACCAGCGCCTGCCCCCAGGCGACGTTGCCGTTGAGGCTGCCCTTGCCAGTCTTGCCGCTGTCCCAGCCACCGTCCAGGCGCACCGATTCGCCGGTGATCGCCGCCGTCAGTTGCAGGTTCTGCAGCTCCATCGGCAGTTCGGCGCCGGACACTTCGCCATCGCTGAGCTGCACAGTGCCGTTGACCAATGGCGCGAGCAGGCCACCGGAAATAGTGCCGCTGCCGTTGAGCCGGCCGGTGAGTTTTTCCACCATCGGCACGAATGGCCGCGCCACCGACAGATCGAGGCCAGAGAGGCGGAACGAGCCGCTCAGCGGTTTGTTTTTCGGCAGCGGATTGAGCTGCGCCTGCACCAGCAATTCGCCGAGTTTGCCGCCGACAAAATTGAGCTCGGTGTCGACGCGCTTGGGCGTGAGCTTGCTGTTGAGTTTGAGGGTCTGGTAGGGGAAATCCAGCCACTGATCCTTGTCGCGCACGCGCAGGGTGCCGCCGCTGGCATCGACACTGACCACGCCGTTCGGGCCGCTCGCCGGCAAGTCCAGTTGCAGATCGGCGTTGAGTCGGCCCTGCCAGGCGAAGTCCTTGGGCAGCCACTGCGCAAGGCTTTCGATCGGGAATTGCTTGAGGTGATAACGCAGCTTCGGCTCGGGCATCAGGCGCTGGTCTTCGCCACACAGGCTGGCATTGCCGGACAGCCAGCAATGCGCGCCGAAATTGATCTGGCCGTCCGCCAGGCGTTCCAGCTTGGCCGGGCTTTGCAGCTTCCAGTCCTGGCCACCGGCCTGAATGTCACCACTGGCCAAGCGTCCGCGCCAGTTGCCCTTGTCGAGATTGCCGTCCAGACCCAGCGCCAGTTTCAGCTTCGGTCCGATCAGGTCGAGGTTGAGTTTCTGGCTTTTGATATCGCCCTGAGCACTGGCGGTCAGGGTGCCCAACGAGGTATCGCCAGTCTGAATGCCGCTGCCTTTGAGATTGATCTTCGCCCGCTGCGCACTGTCGAGCGTGGCGTCGAGGTTGAGGCTTTGCAGGCGATTGTCCTGGAAGGCCAGTTGCGAACCTTGCAGATCGAGCTTGCCTTGCGGCGCCTTCAGCGTACCGGCGACATTGACCTGACCGTTGACCTGACCGCGCAATTGCGGCCACAGCTGGGCCAGACGCGGCAGCTTGATGTCGATCTGGCCGCCGAGTTTGTCCTGCAGGCTGCCCTTGCCGTTGATGCTGTTGTCGCCGAGCCGGATCTGCAGGGCATTGAGGTTCCAGCGCTCACCCGCGCCGTCAGCCTTGGCCTGGAGGATCGCCGGTTGGCCGCGCAATTTGCCTTTGAGGTCGAGGTCGGCGCTGAGGCTGAGCTGATCATTCTTCATCTCGCCTTTGCTCTGCAACGGCCCGGCCAGCGTGCCCGGCAGCTCCGCGACCCAGTACGCCGGGTTGAGCGCCGACAGATCCAGCGCGGTATCCCAGGCGATGCCGTCGGCGAAGCGCACATTGACGTGCCCTTCGGCCTTGCCCTGCCCGGCCTGCATGACCAGTTGCGGCAAGGCGATCTGTTCGAGGCTGCCGCTGAACGGACTGCTCAAGGTGAACGCCCCGGCCGGGCCATCCAGCGCGGCGTCAAAGTTGCCGAGGTACTGACCGTCGGTGTAGGACACTTCGCCGGTAAAGTTGCGCAACGTCACTTGCGGCTCGTCGATTTCCGGATAGAGCCGGTGCCACGGGAAGTCTTGCCAGTTGATATTGGCCTGAGCGCTGAGGCCCTTGCTCCAGTCGACATTGCCGGTGAGCTTGAGGCTTTGCGTGTCGTTGGCGTTGAGGTCGAGGCCGGCGATCTGCGCACCATTGGCGTCGACCTTGCCTTTGAGCAGCAGCGCCACTGGCGATTTTTCGGCGGGCAGCGTGGCGTTGCCGAGGAGTTGATAACCGTTTTTCAGGTCGCCTTCGCCCGTGAGCACAAGCTGATTGAATTGCAGGGTGTCCGGCAGATCGGCGCTGGGTTTGAACGCGTCGCTGGTGATGCGCAGCTTGGCCGGCAGGTTTTCCGCCAGCGCTTGCAGTTCACCGTTCAACTGGCCGTCGAGGTAGCCACGGCTGTCGGCGTGCAGGTTGAGGGTTTTCAGCAGATCACCTTCAACTTTCAGCGCCAGCGTCCACGGCTCGCTGCCGGGAGACGGCAAAGTCAAATCGCCCTGAATCGTCAGCGGCCAGTTGCCGCTCGGTTGCAGCAGGCCGGACAGGTTCAGGCTGAGCTCGTCGCGCTGCAATTTCACGCTGTCGATCTGCAGGCCCTGAGCGGTCCAGTGCGCCGCCAGTTGCAAGCCCTTGAGTTGTTCGCTGCCGTTGAACAACAGGCTGCCCACCTCGACGTCGCCCAATTTGATGGCCAACGGCAATTGCAGGTCCGGCAGTGTGATCGGGCCGCTCTCGGTGGTTTCTTCGCTCGGCGGGAATTGCAGGATTACCTGCTCGGCCTTGAGCTGATCGATGCACAAGGTCATGCGCGTCAGGCACAGTGGCGACCAGGCGAAGATCGCCTTGTTCAGCTCGACTCGGCTGGTGTCCTGCTGCCACACCAGGTGATCGGCGCTCCATTGCCCAGCGAGGCGACCGTGGAAATTCTCCACGCTCAGGCCCGGCACCAGGCCCAGCGCCCAACGACTGCCGGCCTGCGTGCCAAGTAGTGCGGAGATACTCAAGACGATCAACACGACCAGCGCCAACAGCGTCAGCGCCGTAATTTTCACACCACGCTTCACAGCTCAGGCCCCATGGAAAAGTGCAGCCGGATGCCGCCGTCGTCGTCCAGCGCATGGGCCAGGTCAAGGCGGATCGGCCCAACCGGCGAGACCCAGCGCACACCCACACCGACCCCGGTCTTGAGGTCGGGCAGTTCGAGTTTGTTGAAAGAGTTGCCTTGGTCGACGAAGGTCGCGACCCGCCATTTCTCGGCGATCGAATACTGATACTCGACGCTGCCGGCCACCATGTAGCGACCGCCAATCCGTTTGCCATCGGAATTTTTCGGCGACAGGCTCTGATAGTCGTAACCGCGCACGCTCTGATCGCCACCGGCAAAAAAGCGCAGCGATGGCGGAATAGAGTTGTAGCCGTTGGTGGCGCTGCCGCCGACCTGCACGCGGCCGAGCAAGCGGTGCTTGTCGAACACCGTGGTCAGGCCTTTGACCAGCGCGGTGCCATATAAAAGGTTGTTGTCCGAACCGAGGCCTTCCTTGGCCACTTTGCTTTCGAAGCTCAGGCGATAGCCGTTGCGCGGGTCGATGCGGTTGTCGCTTTTGAGGTACGAATAACTGATGCCGGGCATCAGCAACGTGCTCAGGCCGGAGTCGTCGCCGAGTTCGTATTCTTCACGTTGCCATTTCAGCGAGATCACCCGCTGCCAGCCGCTGGGCAACTTGCTATGCCATTCCGGGCCGAAGGTCAGCAGCTTGCTGAGGGTGTCGGAGCCTTCGATGTCTTCGAACTGATAGCCGCCGGCCCAGCGCAGTTTGTCGGTCAGTGGTGGGTCTAGCGGGATGTCGTAGAACAGCCCGACGTTCTGCCGGGGCGCGGAAAGCTCGGCTTCCCAGCCATAGCTGTCGCCCTGCGGATTGACCCAGTGACGCGTCCAGTTGGCCTTGATCCGTGGGCCGACGTCGGTCGAATAACCAAGGCCCAGACCCATGGTGCGCGGCTTGCGCGTGTCGAGTTTGACGGCGACCGGAATCACATCGTTCTGCGCTGCCGTCGGTGCGGCATCGACGCGCACGCCTTCGAAATAGCCGCTCGATTGCAGGTCGCGGTTGAGTTCGGCGATCAGTTCCGAGTCGTATGGCTCGCCTGCCTTGAACGGCACCATGCGTTGCAGCAGGTCTTCGTCGAACGGCGTGTCGCCCTCGAAGCTGACTTTGCCCAGCGCATAACGCGGGCCGCTGTCGTAGATCAATTCGATGTCGGCCACGCCCGCGCGGGGATCGACCATGAGTTTCTGGCTGGTGAAATGACCGCTGAAGTAACCGAAGCGCGAGGCCTGGTTCTGGATCACCCGTTTGGCGTCTTCGTAACGGCCATGGTTGAGCACGGCGCCGGACTTGAGCAGGTCGCTTTTCGGTACGCGAAAGGATTTCAGCGAGGCCGCCGGGCCGTCGACGCGCACGGTGACGTTGCGCAGGCGAATCGGCTCGCCGGGATCGATGTTCAGCACCAGACGCGGTTTTTCCCCGCCCTTGACGTCACTGTCGATCTGCGGCTGATAGTAGCCCAGCGCCTGCGCCGCTTTGCGCGCCTGCTCTTCGGCACCGCGACTGAAACGCAGCAAGGCTTCTTCGTCGCGATCGCCGAGGCTGCCGATATAGCCTTCTATATTGGCCTTGAGTTCATCGTTGGACGGCTTGATCCGTACATCCAATTCACTTTGCGCCAGCGCCGCGCAGCTGGATAACAGCATCAGCACGCCGCTGGTAAATCTTCGTGGAAACTTCATAGGCGCGGATGCTATCACGGGCTCGGGAGCCTGATAGAACAGGTAATTTGTGAAGAAGTTCGATCGTTATCCCGTTGCTGTTTGTAACACCTGCGGATTGGCGTGGAAAAATACGTGTTCGCGCACCGGCCCGACGGCAACCTCGCCGATCTCCTGATAACCCTGCCTTTTATAGAATTCCAGGTAGCGCGGGTTGCCGGTGTCGAGCACCACCCCTTGCGAGGTTTCATCGACCGCGCACCAGTTGTGCACGGCGGTGAGCAACTGTTCGCCGTAGTGCTTGCCCTGAAACTGCGGGTGAACGCCGAGCAGCGGCAGCATGTGCACCGAGTCACCCGGCACGCATGCGGCGACGGCGTCGTGGTATTCCAGATAACGCCGGGTGCAGCGAAAACCGGTGCTGAGCACCATGCGCAAGCGCCACGCCCAGCTTTCGGTAACGCCCAGGCGCCGTTGCGGTGGTGCGATCAGGGCAATGCCGATCAAGCGGTCGTTGACCAGCAGGCCGATCGCCGGCAGGTCCTGGAGAAAATGCTGTTTGACCAACTCGCGCACCGTCGCGCGCACGCGTTGTTCGTAGCCGGGTCGCTCGGCTTCGAACAGATAGCCGAAGGTTGGCTCGTGGCGATAGGCCTGATACAGCAACGAGCGGGCTTCGCGTGAATAGCCGCGGTCGAGCATGTGGATGTCGGCAACGGCGGACTGGGTTTCAGGCATTGCAGTGATTCTCCCCGGAGGCGCGCTCGGAGACTGGCGCGCTTGTTGGTACGAACCTTGGGCGGGTGATGTGGTTCCCCTCACAGGTATAGACCAAGTCGGGATCTTCATCGATCTTGCCGGCCTCTTCGCGAGCAGGCTCGCTCCCACAGAGGCGCTGCATAGGGCATCACAAATCCCACAGGCCAAAATGATTTGTCCCACACTGGCCCATCTTCCCCATGTCAGCTAGCATCGCCCTTTTGCCAGGACTGCCGACCATGAAGATTGTTTCCTTCAACATCAACGGACTGCGTGCCCGTCCGCATCAGCTGGCAGCGCTGATCGAAAAACATCAGCCCGACGTGATCGGCCTGCAGGAAACCAAGGTCCACGACGACCAGTTCCCCCACGAAGACATCCGCGCCCTCGGTTACCACGTGCACTTCCATGGCCAGAAGGGCCATTACGGTGTCGCCCTGCTCTCGCGCAACGAACCGATCGCCATTCATAAAGGCTTTGCCACTGACGAAGAAGACGCGCAGCGGCGCTTTATCTGGGGCACTTTTGCCGATGCCAACGGCGTGCCGGTGACGATCATGAACGGCTACTTCCCCCAAGGTGAAAGCCGCGACCACCCAACCAAATTCCCCGCCAAGGAGCGTTTCTACAGCGACCTGCAAGCGCTGCTGGAAAGCCAGTTCCACAATGAACAGCCACTGGTGGTGATGGGTGATGTGAACATATCCCCGGAAGACTGCGACATCGGCATCGGCCCGGACAACATGAAGCGCTGGCTGAAAACCGGCAAATGCAGCTTCCTGCCGGAGGAGCGCGAGTGGATGGCGCGCCTGAAGAACTGGGGCCTGACCGACAGCTATCGGCACCTCAACCCCGACGTGAGCGACATGTTCAGCTGGTTCGACTATCGCAGCCGTGGTTTCGAAGATGAACCGAAGCGTGGCCTGCGGATTGATGTGATTCTGGCGTCCCATGGCCTGCTGCCACGGGTCAAGGATGCCGGCGTGGACTACGAACTGCGCGGCATGGAAAAACCGTCGGATCATGCGCCGATCTGGCTTGAGCTGGCCTGATTCGCGAGTTGCCTGAGATCCCTGTGGGAGCGAGCTTGCTCGCGAAGGCGGAGTGTCAGTAATCAGATATGTTGCCGATATGCCGCCTTCGCGAGCAAGCTCGCTCCCACAATTGATATTTACACCCTTCAATCCCTGTCATATTTCGGTCACGCGCCTGACTTAATCTCCCCGGCAATCCCCTTGGCTTGATTCGGTGCCGGAATGACCCTGCGTGTTCTCTGCGTTTTCCTGTTGAGTGGCTGGCTGTCGGTGTCCGCCGCCGCCCTGCCGATCCCCGAAAACGGCCCGGCATTGCGCATTCAGGGCTCCAACACCATCGGCGCCGAACTCGGCCCGGCGCTGGTCGAAGGCCTGTTGCAGGAACAGGGCCTGCTGAAAATCCACCGCGAAACCCCGGACACCGCCAACGAACAACGCATCGTTGGCCAGACCGCACAAGGGCAACGCGTGATCATCGAAGTCGCCGCTCACGGTTCCAGCACCGGTTTCGCTGCGTTGAAAAACGCCAGCGCCGATCTGGCCGCCTCTTCCCGCGAGATCAAGGACAGCGAGCTGCTCGCCCTGCAAACCCTCGGCGATCTGAAAAGTCCGGCGGCCGAGCAAGTCATTGCCATTGACGGCCTGGCGATCATCCTCAACCCGGCCAATCCGCTACAGCAGTTGAACACCGAGCAACTGGCGCGGATTTTTGCCGGCGAAGTGAAAACCTGGGAAGAACTCGGTAGCCGTGGCGGCGCCATTCATTTATATGCGCGGGATGATCAGTCCGGGACGTACGACACGTTCAAGGAACTGGTCCTGAGCCGGCGTGGGAAAAGTCTCAGCAGCGCGGCGAAGCGTTTTGAATCCAGCGAGCAATTGTCCGACGCGGTCAGCGCCGATCCGCAAGGTATCGGCTTCATCGGCTTGCCTTACGTGCGTCAGGCCAAAGCCGTGGCGATTGCCGATGGCGCCTCGCAAGCGATGCTGCCGCTGAACAGTCTGATCGCCACCGAAGATTATCCGCTGTCGCGGCGCTTGTTCTTTTATCTGCCGCCGGACAGCCGCAATCCGTGGGCGCAGGCGTTGGCAACGTTCGCGCAAAGTCCACAGGGTCAGGGGATCGTCGCGACTAGCGGTTTTGTCAGCCAGACCGTACAAGCCATGAGCGTGGCGCCGAACGCGCTGATGCCCGAGGGTTACCAATCCCTCAGCCGGCATGCCCAGCGTCTGACAGTGAATTTTCGTTTTGCCGAGGGCAGCGCCAGTCTGGACAACAAGGCGCGGCAGGATCTGGCGCGGGTGCTCGACTATATAAAGCGCAATGGCAAGACCGAGCGGGCGGTGACGCTGGTGGGGTTTGGTGATTTGAAGGATGACCCGGCGCGGGCTGATCTGCTGTCGAAGCTACGGGCGATGGCGGTGCGGCGCGAGCTGGTCAAAAACGGTGTGGTCATGCGCGAAGTACGCGGCTTTGGTGCGCTGATGCCGGTGGCGACCAACAGCGCGGATGAAGGGCGGATCAAGAATCGGCGGGTTGAGGTTTGGGTGTATTGATCCTGACGCCTGATCGTTCCCATGCTCCGCGTGGGAACGCATCCCGTGACGCTCCGCGTCACAGTGGACGCAGAGCGTCCATGGCGGCATTCCCACGCAGAGCGTGGGAACGATCAGACTGAGGGGAATGCGAATGAGGCTACTCGGTATTACTGGCCGCTGCGCAGCATCTCCTTCGGCACATACTTGCCGATCTCGAACTTGCCAATCGCCGCGCGGTGCACTTCGTCCGGGCCGTCGGCCAGACGCAGGGTGCGCTGCATCGCATACATATAGGCCAGCGGGAAATCGTTCGACACCCCTGCCCCACCGTGCATCTGGATCGCCCGGTCGATCACCCGCAGGGCCACGTTCGGTGCGACGACTTTGATCTGCGCAATCTCGCTTTTCGCCACTTTGTTGCCGACGGTGTCCATCATGTACGCCGCTTTCAACGTCAGCAGACGCGCCATGTCGATCTCCATGCGCGAGTCGGCGATCTTGTCGATGTTGCCGCCCAGACGCGCCAGCGGTTTGCCGAATGCGGTGCGGCTCACCGAGCGTTTGCACATCAGTTCCAGCGCACGTTCGGCCATGCCGATCGAACGCATGCAGTGGTGAATCCGCCCTGGGCCAAGGCGACCCTGGGCGATTTCGAAGCCGCGTCCTTCACCGAGCAGGACGTTTTCGTACGGCACCCGCACGTTATCGAACAGCACTTCGGCGTGACCGTGCGGTGCGTCGTCGTAACCGAACACCGGCAGCGGCCGGACGATTTTCACCCCGGGGGTATCGACCGGCACGAGGATCATCGAGTGCTGGGCGTGACGCGGCGCGTCGGGGTTGCTCAGGCCCATGAAGATCAGAATCTTGCAGCGCGGATCGCAAGCGCCGGAAGTCCACCATTTCTTGCCGTTGATTACCCACTGATCGCCATCACGCACGGCACGGGCGGCCATGTTGGTCGCGTCGGAAGACGCCACGTCAGGCTCGGTCATGGCGAACGCCGAACGGATCTCGCCGCGCAGCAGCGGCTCGAGCCAGCGCTGTTTCTGTTCTTCGTTGGCGTAGCGCACCAGCACTTCCATATTGCCGGTGTCCGGCGCCGAGCAGTTGAACGGCTCGGGCCCCAGCAGGGAACGGCCCATGATTTCCGCCAATGGCGCATATTCGAGGTTGCTCAGGCCGGCGCCCAGCTCGGACTCAGGCAGAAACAAATTCCACAGCCCTTCAGCCTTGGCCTTGGCCTTGAGCTCTTCCATGATCGCGGTCGGCTGCCAGCGATCGCCCTCGGCGACCTGGCGTTCGAACACCGCTTCGGCCGGGTAAACGTAAGTGTCCATGAACGCAGTCACGCGCTCACGCAGTTCCTGAACCTTGGGCGAATAAGCGAAATCCATGGGTAGTTACCTTCTCGGGCAGAGGTTGTTCAAGTCATGCAATTGATGCTAGAACAGCGCTGATCATTTACCTAGCCTATTCTCGGCGTGTATAAACATTCATCACCAATATATGATCCGCTGATCGTCAGCCCCAAAACACTTGCACTTAATAACAAGAGAAGCCGCGTTATGAATCTGAGCAAGGTCGACCTGAACCTTTTCATCGTCTTCGACGCGATCTACACCGAAGCCAACCTGACCCGCGCCGGGCAGATTGTCGGGATCACCCAGCCGGCGGTGTCCAACGCGCTGGCGCGGTTGCGCGAAACTTTCAACGACCCGCTCTTCGTGCGTACCGCTCAGGGCATGGTGCCCACGCCGATGGCGCAGAACATCATCGGCCCGGTGCGCAACGCCCTGTCGCTGCTGCGCGTATCGGTGCAGGAAAGTCGCATCTTCAACCCGGCGCAGGCGGTCAAGACCTACCGCATCAGCATGACCGACCTGACGGAAGCAATCATTCTGCCGCCACTGTTCCAGCGCCTGCGCCGCCTCGCGCCAACGGTGATCATCGAAAGCTTTCTGTCCAAGCGCCGGGAAACCACCAAGGAACTCGCGGCCGGGCGTCTGGATTTCGCCGTGGATGCGCCGCTCAATACCGACCCGCAGGTGCGCCACGTCAAGCTGATGGACGACCGTTACGTCTGCGCCATGCGCAAGGGCCACCCAATGGCGGGCAAGGAAAAACTCAGCCTCGACGACTACCTGTCGCTGACCCACATCCATATTTCCAGCCGCCGCAGCGGTCTGGGTTATGTCGATCTGGCGCTGGGCAAAATGGGCATCCAGCGCAAGATCGCCCTGCGCTCGCAGCACTATTTGATGGCTTCGCAAGTGATGCAGCAGACCGACATGGTCATGACCGTGCCGGAACGCTTCGCCCGCCGCCATGATTTGCAGTCGTTCAATTTGCCGGTGAATGATGTGCCCTCGGTGGAAACGCATTTGTACTGGCACGAAAGCACCGACCAGGACCCGGCCAACCGCTGGATGCGCGAGCAGATGATCGAGTTGTGCCAGCAGGTGACGGCGCAGGAGAAGAAGCTGGAGAAGGTGTAGGGCTTTTTTACCGCGTTATCGTTCTTCGCGAGCAGGCTCGCTCCCACAATGAATTGCATTTCATCTGAAGGAACGCGGTCGAATGTGGGAGCGAGCCTGCTCGCGAAGAGGCCTGTACAGACACCCCAAAACCATCCCGCTTGACGTAAACGTAAACCACCGATTAGCTTAGCGCCATGCCCCTTTTCCGAGCGCTTTCATGAGCAGTCAGACCTACAGCATTTCCGACCTCGCCCGCGAGCTGGACATCACCACCCGGGCGATCCGCTTTTATGAAGAGCAAGGCCTGCTCAGCCCCGAGCGTCGTGGCCAGGAACGGATCTATTCGCCGCGCGACAAGGTCACTCTGAAGCTGATCCTGCGCGGCAAGCGCATCGGTTTTTCCCTGGCCGAATGCCGCGAGCTGATCGAACTCTACGACCCGTCAGGCGGTAACACCAAACAGCTCAACAGCATGCTGGCGAAAATCAGCGAACGCCGCGAACAGCTCGAACAGCAGCTGCTGGATATCGAACAGATGAAGCTCGAGCTGGACACAGCCGAAGAGCGCTGTGTGCAGGCGCTGGAGCAGACGCTCAAGAGCCAGCAGGCGATCTAGCAAATATTGGTGCCCCTGTGGGAGCGAGCCTGCTCGCGAATGCATTCTGTCATCCAACATTAACGGTGACTGATCCACCGCTTTCGCGAGCAGGCTCGCTCCCACAGGGTTCTTCGTGAACTCAAAAAACAGGCTGGTCCCACCCATGTCCCTCCCCTCCCAAGTACGCCTGATCGAAGTCGGCCCGCGCGATGGCCTGCAGAACGAAGCCCAACCGATCAGCGTCGCCGACAAGGTGCAACTGGTCGATGCGCTGAGCGCCGCCGGGCTTGGCTACATCGAAGTCGGCAGTTTCGTTTCGCCGAAATGGGTGCCGCAGATGGCCGGATCCGCCGAAGTGTTCGCGCAGATCCAGCGCAAACCTGGCGTGACCTACGGCGCACTGGCGCCGAACCTGCGCGGCTTTGAAGACGCGCTCGCCGCCGGGGTCAAGGAAGTCGCGGTGTTCGCCGCCGCCTCCGAGGCGTTCTCGCAGCGCAACATCAATTGCTCGATCAGCGAAAGCCTGGCGCGGTTTGCGCCGATCATGGAGGCCGCCAAACAACACGGCGTTACCGTGCGCGGTTACGTTTCCTGTGTGCTGGGCTGCCCGTATGAAGGCACGGTTGCGCCGGAGCAAGTGGCGATGGTCGCCCGTGAGCTGTACGCGATGGGCTGCTATGAAGTGTCGCTGGGCGACACCATCGGCACCGGCACGGCGGGCGCGACCCGGCGCCTGTTCGAGGTGGTCTCGGCGCAGGTGCCACGGGACAGACTCGCCGGGCATTTCCACGACACCTATGGCCAGGCCATGGCCAACATCTACGCCAGCCTGCTCGAAGGCATTGCGGTGTTCGACAGCTCTATCGCCGGCCTCGGCGGCTGCCCGTACGCCAAAGGCGCGAGCGGTAACGTTGCCACCGAGGACGTGGTGTACCTGCTCGATGGCCTGGGCATCGAGACCGGTATCGACCTGGACGCCTTGATTGCCGCGGGCCAGCAGATCAGCGCAGTGCTCGGCCGTCCGAGCGGTTCGCGGGTGGCCAAGGCGCGCAGCGCGCAGTGAGGTGTTACCGCTGCGTCAGCGATGTGGGCAAAAGCGAGTAACACGGAAACAAATTGTCTGGCTTTGCCTGGAGTCGAAAAAGCCTTAAAAAGTTAAGCCGTTGATTTATAAAGGCTTTTAAAAGTTGGCACGACACCTGCTATCTCTATCGCATAACAAGAATAAAAAGCCGCAAACCAATAAAAACAAGACGAAACGACTCTGACATAACAAGAACAACACGGCAGAG
This sequence comes from Pseudomonas sp. Sample_23, assembly GCF_004307595.1. NCBI lineage: Bacteria > Pseudomonadati > Pseudomonadota > Gammaproteobacteria > Pseudomonadales > Pseudomonadaceae > Pseudomonas > Pseudomonas sp. Sample_23. The sequence goes on along the minus strand of NZ_RCNX01000085.1, from coordinate 28,405 downwards.
ACGCAGCTAACAGATTTTTTTGGAGAAGGTGTGCTTTTCAGGGTGCTCTCAGGAGTGACCCGCAACCGGGCAGAGAACAATAAAACTACCTTCAGGTAGCTCCCGAATCGGTTGGATCGTTAAACGAGAAAGCAGATCAGCGCTCAAAAAAATACGTTTGCTCTTGACCCCGGATGGGGGTCGCCAAAAAGCTGTACAGGGCCACGGTTGCCAAAAACAACAACAGACCGACCCTCAATAATAAAAAGAGCACGCAACGACAAATTAAAGGGGAGCTTCGGCTCCCCTTTGTGCTTTCTGTGATTCCTGAATCCCCCCAATCCCAGTGGGAGCTGGCTTGCCAGCGATTGCGGTAGAACATTCTACATTGATGCTGGCTGACCTGACGCCATCGCTGGCAAGCCAGCTCCCACAGGGTTTAGGTTACCGCTCGGTTATTTTCAGCTCCTCGATACTGATCTCGCGCATCCTGAATTTCTGGATCTTCCCCGTCACCGTCATCGGAAACGCGTCGACGAATTTGAAGTAACGCGGCGTCTTGAAATGGGCGATGCGTTCCTTGCACCAGGTTTGCAGCTCCAGCTCCGAGGCGCTGTGGCCGGGGTGGAATTTGATCCAGGCGACGATTTCCTCACCGTAGCGCGAGCACGGAATACCGATCACCTGCACGTCGGCCACCGCCGGATGGGTGAAGAAAAACTCCTCCAGCTCACGGGGATAAACATTCTCGCCGCCACGAATGATCATGTCCTTGTTACGCCCGGCGATGTTGACGTAACCCTCCTCGTTCATGCTCGCCAGGTCGCCGGTGTGCATCCAGCCGGCCTCATCGATGGCTTCGGCGGTGGCCTGCGGGTTGTTCCAGTAACCGAGCATCACGCTGTAACCGCGCGTGCACAATTCGCCAATGGTGCCGCGCGGCACGAGGTTGCCGGCGGTGTCGATGATCTTGCTTTCCAGTTGCGGCTGGGTGCGCCCGACCGTGGTGACGCGCAATTCCAGCTCATCCGCCGGCCCGGTCTGCAACGACACCGGACTGGTTTCGGTCATGCCGTAGGCGATCTGCACTTCGCTCATGTGCATCTCGTTGATCACCCGGCGCATGACCTCGATCGGACAAGTGGCGCCGGCCATGATCCCGGTGCGCAGGCTCGACAGGTCGAAGGTCTGCCGCTGCGGCTGATCGAGCATGGCGATGAACATGGTCGGCACACCGTACAGCGCCGTGGCTTTTTCCTCGGCCACCGCTTGCAGGGTCAGCGCCGGATCGAAAGCGTCGTTGGGGTAAATCATCGTGCTGCCATGGGTGACGCAACCGAGGTTGCCCATGACCATGCCGAAGCAGTGATACAGCGGCACCGGAATCACCAGACGATCGGCAGTCGTCAGGCCGAGGCTTTCGCCGACCATGTAGCCGTTGTTGAGAATGTTGTAGTGACTGAGGGTCGCGCCCTTGGGGAAACCGGTAGTGCCGGAGGTGTACTGGATGTTCACTGGTTGATCGAAATGCAGACTGGCGCTGCGTTCGCGCAATTGATCGGGCGAGACGCTGGCGGCCAGTTCGCTCAGTTGTGACCACGGCAGAAAACCGGGCGGCGGATTGGCATCGAGGCTGATCACGCCGCGCAGCTCCGGCAGGCGTTCGCTGCGCAGCTGACCGATGGCGTGCTCGGCCAATTCTGGCGCCAGGCTCTGGAGCATTGCGTGGTAATTCGAGGTCTTGAACGCTCCGGCACAGACCAGCCACTGGCAGCCGGATTGCTTGAGCACGTACTCGAGTTCGGAGCTGCGATAGGCCGGATTGATGTTGACCAGGATCACGCCGATCTTCGCCGTGGCGAACTGGGTAATGCACCACTGCGCGCAATTCGGCGCCCAGATGCCGAGGCGATCGCCGGTCTGCAAGCCCAGTGCGAGCAAGGCCCTGGCCTGCTCATCCACCGCGTCGGCCAGTTGCCGCCACGAATACCGCAGCCGTTGATGGCGCACCACCAACGCCTCGCCGTCCGGGTGTTGCGCGACAGTCTGATCGAAGCGCTGACCAATGGTCATCGCCAGCAGGGCTTGGTCCTGAGAGCCACGGCTGTAGCTGCGCTGCGGGTTTGCACTGGGTTGATCCATGACGACCCCTATTGTCTTTATTAGTGGGTTTTCCCGATTTTGAATCCCTGTGGGAGCGAGCCTGCGCGCGAATACGCTGCGTCATTCAGCCTTGGGGGCGACTGATACAGCGCTTTCGCGAGCAGGCTCGCTCCCACCAGAAACAAACCGATATCTGATCCTGAACTGCCCTTACTCTCGCCCAAGTTGACGCTTACGTAAAGCCGATTGACAGCCGAACGCATGAAGCTTTACGTTAACGTAAAGCTGAGCGCCGATTCGTCGTGCGCTCCACCCGATAAAAAAGCCAAAAGGTGCCGCATGAGCTATCCATCCCTGAACTTCGCCCTCGGTGAAACCATCGACATGCTGCGCGATCAGGTGCAGTCCTTCGTCGCCGATCAGATCGCCCCGCGCGCTGCGCAGATCGACCACGACAACCTGTTCCCCGCCGACATGTGGCGCAAATTCGGTGACATGGGCCTGCTCGGCATCACCGTGCCGGAAGAGTACGGCGGCGCGGGTCTGGGTTATCTGGCGCATGTGGTGGCGATGGAAGAAATCAGCCGTGGCTCCGCTTCGGTGGCGCTGTCCTACGGCGCGCACTCCAACCTTTGCGTCAACCAGATCAACCGCAACGGCAATCACGAACAGAAAACCAAATACCTGCCGAAGCTGATCAGCGGCGAGCACGTTGGCGCCCTGGCGATGAGTGAGCCGAATGCCGGCTCCGACGTGGTCTCGATGAAACTGCGCGCCGACAAACGCGGTGACCGCTTCGTCCTCAACGGCAGCAAAACCTGGATCACCAACGGTCCGGACGCCAATACCTACGTGATCTACGCCAAGACCGATCTGGAAAAAGGCCCCCACGGCATCACCGCGTTCATCGTCGAGCGGGACTGGAAAGGCTTCAGCCGCAGCAACAAGTTCGACAAGCTCGGCATGCGTGGCTCCAACACCTGCGAGCTGTTTTTCGACGATGTCGAAGTACCCGAGGAGAACATTCTCGGCGTGCTCAACGGTGGCGTGAAAGTGTTGATGAGCGGCCTCGATTACGAACGCGTGGTGCTCTCCGGCGGCCCGACCGGGATCATGCAGTCGTGCATGGACCTGATCGTGCCGTACATCCACGACCGCAAGCAGTTCGGCCAGAGCATCGGCGAATTTCAGCTGATCCAGGGCAAAGTCGCCGACATGTATACCCAGCTCAACGCCAGCCGCGCTTATCTGTACGCGGTGGCCCAGGCCTGCGAGCGCGGCGAAACCACGCGCAAGGACGCGGCCGGGGTGATCCTCTACACCGCCGAACGCGCCACGCAAATGGCCCTCGACGCGATCCAGATTCTCGGCGGCAACGGCTACATCAACGAATTCCCCGCCGGCCGCCTGCTGCGCGACGCCAAGCTCTACGAAATCGGCGCCGGCACCAGCGAGATCCGCCGCATGCTGATCGGCCGCGAACTGTTCAACGAAACCCGCTAAACGGAGCTGACCATGGCAACTTTGCACACTCAGCTCAACCCGCGTTCAGCGGAATTCGCCGCCAACAGCGCGGCGATGCTCAAACAGGTCGACGCGCTGCACACCCTGCTCGCCCAAGTGGCGCAGGGTGGCGGCGTCAAAGCTCAGGAACGCCACACCTCGCGCGGTAAATTGCTGCCGCGCGAGCGCATCAATCGCTTGCTCGACCCCGGCTCGCCGTTTCTCGAAATCAGCCAACTTGCCGCCCATGCGGTTTACGGCGAAGACGTGCCGGCTGCCGGGGTGATCGCCGGGATTGGTCGCGTTGAAGGCGTCGAGTGCATGATCGTCGCCAACGATGCGACGGTGAAAGGTGGCTCGTATTACCCGCTCACCGTGAAGAAGCACCTGCGTGCGCAGACCATCGCCCAGCAGAATCGCCTGCCGTGCATTTATCTGGTGGATTCCGGTGGCGCCAACCTGCCGCGTCAGGACGAAGTGTTTCCGGATCGCGAGCACTTCGGGCGGATCTTTTTCAACCAGGCCAACATGAGCGCCATGGGCATCCCGCAGATCGCCGTGGTCATGGGTTCGTGCACCGCTGGCGGCGCGTATGTGCCGGCGATGGCAGACGAAGCGATCATGGTGCGCAACCAGGCGACGATTTTCCTCGCCGGCCCGCCGCTGGTAAAAGCCGCGACCGGCGTAGTGGTCAGCGCCGAAGACCTCGGCGGCGCCGATGTGCACTGCAAGACTTCTGGTGTGGCCGACCATTACGCCGAGAACGACGAACACGCCCTCGCCCTCGCCCGCCGCAGCGTCGCCAACCTCAACTGGCGCAAGCTCGGCGAGGTGCAGCAGCGCACGCCGATTGCGCCGCTGTACCCCAGCGACGAGCTGTACGGCGTGGTTCCGGCCGACGCCAAGCAGCCATTCGATGTGCGCGAAGTGATCGCGCGGCTGGTCGACGGTTCGGTGTTCGATGAATTCAAAGCGCTGTTCGGCACCACGCTGGTCTGCGGTTTCGCGCACTTGCACGGCTACCCGATCGCGATTCTGGCGAACAACGGCATCCTCTTCGCCGAAGCCGCGCAGAAAGGCGCGCACTTCATCGAACTGGCCTGCCAGCGCGGCATCCCGCTGCTGTTTCTGCAGAACATCACCGGTTTCATGGTCGGCCAGAAGTACGAAGCCGGCGGCATCGCCAAGCACGGCGCGAAACTGGTGACCGCGGTGGCCTGCGCCAAGGTGCCGAAATTCACCGTGATCATCGGCGGCAGTTTCGGTGCCGGCAACTACGGCATGTGCGGGCGCGCTTACGATCCGCGTTTCTTGTGGATGTGGCCGAACGCGCGGATCGGCGTGATGGGCGCCGAACAGGCCGCAGGCGTTCTGGTGCAGGTCAAACGCGAACAAGCCGAACGCAGCGGTCAGGCGTTCAGCGCCGAGCAGGAGACCGAGATCAAGCAGCCGATTCTCGATCAGTACGAAGAACAGGGTCACCCCTACTACTCCAGCGCGCGGCTGTGGGACGACGGCGTCATCGACCCGGCGCAGACCCGCGACGTACTGGCCCTGGCCTTGTCCGCGTCGCTGAACGCGCCAATCGAACCGAGCCGCTTCGGCGTGTTCCGGATGTGATGTTTTTTTGTGGGAGCGAGCCTGCTCGCGAATGCGCTCTGTCAGGCAGCGGATAGATCGACTGATACCCCGCTTTCGCGAGCAGGCTCGCTCCCACAAGAACCGTGGAGACGGATGAATATGAGCGACTTCAATACCCTCGAACTGCAAAACGATCCACGCGGTTTCGCGACGCTGTGGCTCAACCGCGCCGAGAAAAACAACGCGTTCAACGCCGAGATGATCCGCGAACTGATCCTCGCCCTCGACAAGGTCGCCAGCGATTCGAGCCTGCGCTTCCTGCTGCTGCGCGGGCGCGGCAAGCACTTCAGTGCCGGCGCTGACCTGGCGTGGATGCAGCAATCAGCGGAACTCGACTACCACACCAACCTCGACGACGCCCGCGAGCTGGCCGAGCTGATGTACAACCTCGCCAAGCTGAAAATCCCCACGCTGGCTGTGGTTCAGGGCGCGGCGTTTGGTGGCGCGCTGGGCTTGATCAGTTGCTGTGACATGGCGATTGGCGCCGATGACGCGCAGTTCTGCCTGTCGGAAGTACGCATCGGCCTGGCACCGGCCGTGATCAGCCCGTTCGTGGTGCAGGCGATCGGCGAGCGTGCGGCACGGCGTTATGCGCTGACTGCCGAGCGCTTCAGCGGGCAGCGGGCGCGGGAAATCGGCTTGCTCGCAGAAAGCTATCCTGCGGCGGAACTGGGGCAACAGGTCGAACAGTGGATCGACAACCTGTTGCTCAACAGCCCCGCCGCCATGCGCGCCAGCAAGGACTTGCTGCGCGAAGTCGGCAACGGCGCGCTGACCCCGGCCCTGCGCCGCTACACCGAAAATGCCATCGCGCGGATTCGCGTCAGCCCTGAAGGCCAGGAAGGCTTGCGTGCCTTCCTGCAAAAACGCCCACCGAACTGGCAAGCCGCATCCACCAAGGAGTCGCGTTGATGAGCGCACCTGTGATTACCACCCTGCTGGTGGCCAACCGCGGCGAAATCGCCTGCCGCGTGATGCGCACCGCCAAGGCTCTGGGCCTGACCACCGTCGCCGTGCACAGCGCCACCGACCGCGATGCGCGGCACAGCCGTGAGGCCGATATCCGCGTGGATCTGGGCGGCAGCAAGGCTGCCGAGAGTTATCTGCAAATCGATAAATTGATCGCCGCCGCCAAGGCCAGCGGTGCCCAGGCGATTCATCCCGGCTACGGCTTTCTCTCGGAAAACGCTGGATTCGCCCGCGCCATCGAAGCCGCCGGGCTGATCTTCCTCGGCCCGCCCGCCGCGGCCATCGATGCGATGGGCAGCAAATCCGCCGCCAAGGCGCTGATGGAAAAGGCCGGCGTGCCACTGGTGCCGGGCTATCACGGCGAAGCGCAGGACCTCGATACCTTCCGCGAAGCCTGCGAACGCATCGGTTATCCGGTGCTGCTCAAGGCCACTGCGGGGGGTGGCGGCAAAGGCATGAAAGTCGTCGAGGATGTCAGCCAACTCGCTGAAGCCCTCGCCTCGGCGCAGCGCGAAGCACAATCGTCGTTTGGCGATTCGCGGATGCTGGTGGAAAAGTATCTGCTCAAGCCACGTCATGTGGAGATTCAGGTGTTCGCCGATCAGCACGGCAACTGCCTGTACCTCAACGAGCGCGACTGCTCGATCCAGCGTCGGCACCAGAAAGTCGTCGAAGAAGCCCCGGCGCCGGGTCTGACGCCCGAGTTGCGCCGGGCAATGGGCGAAGCGGCTGTGCGTTCGGCGCAGGCGATCGGTTATGTCGGCGCCGGCACCGTGGAGTTTTTGCTGGATGCGCGCGGCGAGTTTTTCTTCATGGAGATGAACACGCGGCTGCAAGTCGAGCACCCTGTGACCGAAGCAATCACCGGGCTGGATCTGGTCGCCTGGCAGATTCGCGTCGCCCGTGGGGAAGCGCTGCCGATCACCCAAGCGCAGGTGCCACTCAATGGTCACGCGATCGAAGTGCGCTTGTATGCCGAAGATCCGGCGAATGATTTCCTGCCGGCCACCGGGCGTCTGGACTTGTACCGCGAATCGGCACAGGGACCGGGGCGGCGGGTAGACAGCGGCGTTGAGGAAGGTGACGAGATCTCGCCGTTCTACGATCCGATGCTCGGCAAACTGATTGCCTGGGGTGAAGATCGCGAACAGGCGCGCTTGCGTTTGTTGAGCATGCTCGACGAGTTTGCGATTGGCGGGCTGAAGACCAACATCAATTTCCTGCGCCGGATCATCGCGCATCCGGCGTTTGCGGCGGCAGAGCTGGATACCGGGTTTATTCCGCGCTATCAGGAGCAATTGCTGCCAGCGCCGGGCATGTTGAGCGATGAGTTCTGGCAAGCGGCGGCGCAGGCATTTGCGCAGAGTTTGCCGAAGCGTGCGCGGGCGGATGATCCCGCCTCCCCCTGGTCTTGCAGCAGTGGTTTGCGCGCAGGCTTGCCGGCGGAAATCATCTTGCATTTGAGCTGCGAGGGACAGGATCGCGCGTTGACCTTGAGAATCGCGGCCCATGCAAAACTGCAGGGCGAGGCGCTGACCATCGAGCATGAGGGCGTGCGCCGCACATTGCGGGCGATTCGTCAGGGCGGCGCGTTGTATCTGGAATGGGACGGCGAGTTGCGGCGCATCGAAGCGTTCGATCCGATCAGTGCCGTCGAAGCCAGCCACAGCCATCAGGGCGGTCTGACCGCGCCAATGAACGGCAGTATCGTGCGCGTGCTGGTCGAAACGGGACAGTCGGTTGAGGCCGGGGCGCAACTGGTGGTACTGGAAGCCATGAAGATGGAACACAGCATCCGCGCGCCGCACGCCGGTGTGATCAAAGCGCTGTATTGCCAGGAAGGCGATATGGTCAGCGAAGGCAGCGCTTTGGTTGAACTGGAAGAGGGATGAAATAAAAGGATCGACCCTCGCCTTGAGCGAGGATCGATCCGCTCAGTAACGCGCCGTTGCCTGAACCACCACGCCGATGATCCGGCATTCATCGGTGAGCAGGGTTTTCGGCCAGGTCGGGTTGAGCGGCACCAGGTAGCGCTGGCCGGCCTGTTCGTCGAGTTTGCGGAAAATCGCTTCTTCGCTGTCCGGCCACTGGGCGATCACCAGTTTGCCAGGCACTGCCTCCAACTCTGGGTCAACCAGAATCAGCATGCCCTCGGCAATGCTCTGGCCGCTCGGCGCGGTCATCGAATCCCCCGTCACCGTCAGCCAGAACGCGGCACCGCCACGAGCGTGGTAATCCGTCAGTTCGAAGCGCTGCTTCGCTGATGCTCCGGGATAGCTCGCCGCAGTGTCACGCACTTCGCACGGTGCACGCCAATCGCAGACCGGATAACGGAAGTACGGGTTGTACTTCTGCGCCAGCGGCATTTCGTCTTCCGGCGTCGGCTGCGGCTCGCGAATCACCAGAACGACTTCCAGGAAGTCCATTCCCAGCGCCTTGAGCACGCGGTTCATTTCGGTAACACCGGGTTCGCGACGCTTGTTCAGCCAATGACCGATCCCGCCCTGGGACATGCCGACGCGCTCTCCGAGCTCTGTTTGAGTGACTTTGAGTTCACTCATCTTGGCCTTGACCAACTCAATCCATTTATCCATGTGCCGCACCTTACGCGGACGTCTTCGACCGGCAAAACACATATTGTAGTATTTAAATTCTCGTCACAAATACAGGCAGTACTATCCTAAGGAAACGGACTTTCAATCGAACATGGAGTGACGTTTCATGATGAACATCAGCAGCAAAGACCTGCCCGATCTGCAAATCGACACCAGCTTCACCTCCCCTCAAGGCAATGCCGCCGCACAGCGCGCGCTGGACTACTACTTGAAACCGGCTGTTTCAGAACCCGAGACGGACGAACGTTTTTTCAATGTCAAAGGCCATCTCAGCGGCGAGGAAGCGCTAGTGCATGCCTCGGATCTGTTGCGATGTGCAGCCGCCACCGCGTTCAAGGCCGCAGAAAACCTTCAAGGCACCAATCGCGATCTGGCCTTTTCGGTGGTGCACATGGTGGATATGGCGCGGGCGATGGTCGACCATTCGATCGACAACGACGAAGTCACGGCGGACAAGGTACGGGCGGGCAGGAAAGAATTTTCCCATCGCGCAGATAAAAACATTTGACTTGCAAATGATAATGATTATTATTGCAAGCAGCTGGTCGCGAGATCAGTCGATGGACCAGAGACCTTAGGTCGGTCTTCTGGACTATCTCCTCATCAGGCTAATCACGGTTTTTGACCCGGCTTTTTGCCGGGTCTTTTTTTGCCCGTTTTTCGGGCTTGTGTCTTCAGGCTAATGAAGTCTTTGGGTGCTGCAAATTCGATGGCGCGGATAATATCAAAAGAATATTGATTGGCAACCCGAGCCCGGCCACATTGGGCAAAACTAATGGCAATCAGCACTTGAGAATCAATCGCATAGCCTCTAAGCTGCTGGCGCGTCACGGAAGACGCCCCCCGCTCCACCCGCAATTCCCCTCGGTTTCAGCCCTGCCTGCGTGTAAAGTACCGGTCATAAAAATCCTGCTCTGGAAGCGATTATGACCGTGGCCAAATCTTCGTTCGACATCAGCGCCAATTTCGACAGCGGCAATATCCAAGTCATCGACATCAGCAACCCGCTCAATCCGGTTCTGGCCATCCGCCCGGACACCCGCAGCGCTCATTTTCAGTGGTTCCATTTCAAGGCCAGCGGTCTGCATGTGCATCAGGAACACTGGTTTCGTCTGGTCAACGCCAGCCAGTCTTCCTATAACAAGGCCTGGACCGGCTATCAGGCAGTCGCTTCCTTCGACCACGTCAACTGGTTCCGCATCCCCACCAGCTTCGAAGGCGACAGCCTGCGCTTCTGCCTCGAAGCCGAACAGACCCACGCCTGGTTCGCCTACTTCGAGCCCTACAGCCGCGGCCGCCACGACTGGTTGATCGAACAGGCGCTGAGCAAGGCTGGCACCGAATTGCTGGCGACCGGCAAAAGTGTCGAGGGCCGGGACATTCAGCTGCTGCGCAAAGGCACCGGTGCCGAAGGCCAGCGCAAGATCTGGATCATTGCCCAGCAGCATCCGGGCGAGCACATGGCTGAATGGTTCATGGAAGGTGTGATTGAGCGTCTGGAGCGCCAGGACGATCCGGTATTGAACAAACTGCTGGCCAGCGCCGATCTGTATCTGGTGCCGAACATGAACCCGGACGGCGCCTTCCACGGCCACCTGCGCACCAATGCCATGGGTCAGGACTTGAACCGGGCCTGGCAGAACGCCAGCCAGGACATCAGTCCGGAAGTGCTTTTCGTCCAGCAGCAGATGGAAAAATATGGCGTCGATGCGTTTATCGACGTGCACGGCGACGAGGAAATCCCCCACGTCTTTACCGCCGGCTGTGAAGGTAATCCTGGCTTTACACCGCGCATCGAAAAGCTTGAAGAGCATTTCCGCAGCCATCTGAAGCACACCACCAAAGACTTCCAGACCACCTACGGCTACACCCGCGACGAACCGGGACAGGCCAACATGACCCTGGCCTGCAACAGCGTCGGGCAGAAATTCGACTGCCTGTCGCTGACCCTGGAGATGCCGTTCAAGGACCACGACGACCACCCGGACAAGATCACCGGCTGGTCGGGCAAACGTTCGAAGCAATTGGGCAAGGATGTGCTGACCACCCTCGCCGACATGGTCGACACCCTGCGCTGATCCCCTCCTCTGTAACGACAAAAGATCGCAGCCGGCCTGCGATCTTTTGCTTTAAACCCGTCAGCCGCGATCACGCCCGCGCAACATGCTGTCGAGCACTTCGTCACGACGCACCCAGCCATGAAACAGCGCCGCCGCCAGGTGCAGCAGCACCGTCAGAAACAGCAGATACGCCAGATAGCCATGGGACTTGCGCAGCACCGCAAACAGTTGCGCGTCAGCCGGCACAATCGACGGCAGATGCAGCGACGCAGTCAGCATCACCGGCTCGCCCGAGGCACTGATCATCGCCCAGCCGAGCAACGGCAACACCAGCATCAACGCATACAACAAGACGTGGGAAGCCTTGGCTGCCAGCACCTGCCAGCCTGGCAGATCATCCGGCAGCGGCGGTTGGCGGGTGGTGAAGCGCACCAGCAGGCGCACGATCACCAGCGCCAGAATCGCGATGCCCAGCGGCTTGTGCAAATGAATCAGCCATTCATGGCGAGACGACACCGAAGTGACCATGCCCGCGCCGATAAACAGCATGGCGATGATCATCAGCGCCATCAGCCAGTGCAGCAGGCGCGCCAGCAAAACGAAATGCGTCGGTTGCTTGCTCATGGACGAGCCTCCTGTTTGGCGGCGGGCAACTGGCTGACTTCGCTGGTGCGACGCAGGTAGGAATCGGCATAGCCGGCAGAACGCGCGGCCAGCAGTGGATCTTCCGAGCCTTGAATCCCGGCCGGCAGCACCAGCGGGTCGTAGTTGATGTCGCGGCATTCACCGCTGAGCTGCGGCTGGGTTTTCTCCAGCACCAAAGTCCCGGCGTTCAGCACTTTGCGATTTGCGGGCCATGTCTTGCTGGCATCGTTGACCGGGTCGTCGGCATTGGCCAGGGTGATGTTCAACTGGAAGCGCAAGGGTGCGGCGGCCAGGCGTTGCACCAGGTCCTTCTCGAGAAAGTCCGCGCCTTCAGGGGCCGTGGCACCTGCCGCGTCCTGCGCCAACGGGGTCATGCTCCAGCGCACGGCCTGCTTTTTACCGTTGCCATCGACCAGATAGAACGCATTGATGCTGTTATAGGTTTCGGTCGCGTAGCTGGCCGAAGGCTTGGCGGTCTTTACCCACGTCAAGAACGGCACGGCTTCCGGGTGTGCAGCGAAGAACGCCGGCACCTTCGTCGGGTCGGGCTTGCCAGTGGCTGGATCCGGCGACTGCGCCTGCTGCAATTGGTAGAACGCTTCAGGCGTGCCCACCGGAAACACCGGCATGCTGTTCATGCCGGTGCGCCATTGCTGACCGTTCGCCTGGGTGAAGCGCAGCGCCAGACTGCGGATCGGTACGGCGCTGTCCGGCGCATAGGGATTGCCCGCCGGCAAGGCAAAACGCCCCACCACCGGTGTCTGCGGCAGGTTGAACACCTGTGCCGTGGAGAACGCGCGCGCCTCGCCGCTGCTTTCGAAATGGCCGATCACGCACACGCCCTTGGCGTGATTGCGACGAAAGCCGGGATGCACGCCGTTGTTCTTTTCCAGCACATCGACCAACGCTTTTGGCGTCAATCGTTGTGGGTCAAGGTTGCCATGCACGTAGGCAAACGCCCCGGCCACGGCGGCGACAATCACGGCAATGCCGCCCAGGCGAAAAATCAGGCTCGCGGCGCTCAGTGGCTGGCGCGGCGGCCTGCCGGGCGGTGCAGCGTTGGGGGACGAGCGATCAACCATGAATATCTCCAGGCCATCGGCCACAAGTGGAAAGAGTCAGCAAGACGCATCCCGTCCGGGTTTATTCCACGGCGCGGTATTTATTTTTGCGCACGGGGAATAACCTGCGCTGACGGGCGTCTTCCTAGTCCACAGCGTAGCGACCAGCAGACATTCATGAGCGAATTCGACGAACAGTTGAGAGAAATCATTCCCAGATTGCGCCGCTTCGCCGTGTCGTTGACGCGCAACAGCAGCAGCGCTGACGATCTGGTCCAGGCCAGCCTCGAGCGGGCGCTGTCGGCCTGGGGCGAGAAACGCGCTGAGGGCGACTTGCGCGCCTGGCTGTTTGCGATCCTCTATCGGCAATTTCTCGATGCGCACCGCCGTTCGCGGCGCTATGCGCGGATGCTGGAATTTTTCACCGGTCGCGACGATGCCGAGCCGTCGGTGGAACGCACGGTGATTGCTCAGTCGACCCTGCAAGCCTTCGAACGCCTGCCCACCGAACAGCGCGCTTTGCTGCTGATGGTCTCGGTGGAAGGCCTGTCCTATAAAGAGGTCGCCGAGATCCTCGGCGCCCCGATCGGCACCGTGATGTCGCGCCTGTCCCGCGCCCGCCAGGCCTTGCGCCAACTCAGCGACGGCGAAATCAGCAGCCCTTCCATACGGATACTCAAATGATCAGCCTGCCTCCCAGCGAACGTGATTTGCACGCCTACGTCGACCACCAGCTCAGCGTCGCCGACCGGCGCGTGCTCGAGACCTGGCTGGCCAGCCACCCTGAAGAAGCGGCGCAGGTGCGCGCCTGGCAACGCGACGCCCAGCAGTTGCGCGCAGCGCTGAGTGGCGCCTTGCAGCAACCGGCCAATCCGGCGCTCGACCCGATGATGATTCGCCAGCGCCGCCGCCAGCAGTCCCGTCGGCACCTGGCCAGCGCGGCGGTGCTGCTGATTGCCGTGAGCATTGGCGGTTTCAGTGGCTGGCAGGCGCGGGAAATGACCCTGGCGCGCCCTGCGCAATTGCCGATGACTGACGCGTTGCAAGCCTATCGCCTGATCGCCCAGCAAGGCGTACTGCCCGCCGATTACAAGGTCGCCAGCGACGGCGACATGCAGCGTTGGCTCGACCGCTACTTCAGCGGTGCCGGGCGCTTGCCGGACTTGAAAGCTGCCGGATTCGAGCCGGTCAGCGGGCGCTTGCTCAGCACCGATGAAGGCGCGGCGGCGATGGTGATGTATGAGGATGGCAGCGGTCACAAAGTGAGCTTTTACCTGCGTCCACCGGGGCCGAAAAACACCCTGCTGCCGCGTGGCTCGCGCAGCGATGGCGATCTGCAGGCCGATTACTGGTCAGGGCCGGGCTACAACTATGCGGTGGTCAGCCCGACCGACTCGCCGGCGGCAGAGTTGCTCAAGCAATCGCCACCGTTCTGATGGTGATATTTCATGGAGCCGACGCCCGGGCTCTGGTTACACTGGGGCCACCGCGCTCGCTGTGGAGCCGGTCTGAGAAACCAGGAGCCTGTCCCGCGTGCCCGCCCGAACGCCGAAACGATCACGACTGAGCCAACGCTGGCCGTTGCTGCGCCGCCTGTTCGGCAAAGGCCTGCCCGCCAGCGCCGGGCTCGATGCTCATGCCGCGACCATCCGCGATTATTTCCGTGACAAGGCCAAAAGCCAGGGCTACACCCTCAGCCGCAGTCAGCAGCAAGTCATCGACTGCATGGCGCAGCAAGCCAGCGTGCTGCTCGGCGACAGCGGCCACACCCCGCCGAGTCTGTACCTGTACGGCGCCGTCGGGCGCGGTAAGAGCTGGTTGCTCGACGGTTTCTTCCAGGCGCTGCCGATCACGCGCAAACGCCGCCTGCATTTCCATCAATTCTTCGCTCGGTTGCACGACGGCATGTTCCGTCACCGCCAGGAGGAAGACGCGCTGGAAATCACCCTGGATGAGTTGCTGGAAGATTGCCAGGTGCTGTGTTTCGACGAATTTCACGTGCATGACATCGGCGATGCGATGCTGATCACGCGGCTGTTCAAGGCCCTGTTCAAACGGCAGATCATGCTCCTGGTGACCTCCAACTATGCACCCGAGGGCCTACTGCCCAATCCACTGTATCACGCGCGCTTCAAACCGGTGATCGAGCTGATCAACACGCGCATGCAAGTGATGGAAGTCGGCGGCGCCCACGACTACCGCGCACTCAACCGCCAACACACGCATCAAGTGTTTACCCAAGGACATTACGTATGGCCGGCGACGGCAGCTCAACGTCAGACACTGGACCTGCCACCAGCCGACGCGCCGGCCCTTGCCCTCGAAGTTGGCAAGCGCCAGCTTCAGGCCCGTTTTTGCCAAGGCCGGCGAGTCGCGTTCACCTTCAACGATCTGTGTGAACAGCCAACGGCAGTGATGGATTATCTGCAACTGTGCCAGCGTTTCGACCAGTGGATCATCGATGACCTGCCGCAGCTCGGCGAATGTCCGATCGCCGTGCAGCAGCGCTTCATCAATCTGATCGACGTGCTCTACGATCAGGACAAACACCTGACCCTGCTCGGCCAGTTACCGCTGGGCCAGAGCCTGGAAGGTCAGGCCATTGACCTGGCGCGCACGCGCAGCCGGTTGGGGCAGTTGCAGGAAATCCACGCTCCCAACTGACTCCCTACCCTGTGAGAGCGAGCCCCGTGAGAGCGAGCCTGCTCGCTCCCACAAGGTCCCGGGACAACTCAAAATCCGTTCAGCATCCGCTTTACCGCTATCATGTCGCCCATTCCAGCGCCCCCCGCGTCGCTCCACCGATCAATAGCGAAACCAGACATGCACACCCTTGCTCAACTACGCGCCGGCGAGCTGTACGGCATCACCCGCCTCGACCTGTCTTGCGGGCTGACCGAATTCCCCAACGAAATTTTCCAACTGGCCGAGACGCTGGAAGTGCTCAACCTCAGCGGCAACGCGCTGAGCAGCCTGCCGGACGACTTGCATCGCCTGACCCGCCTGCGCGTGCTGTTCTGCTCCGACAACCAGTTCAGCGAACTGCCGGCCTGCCTCGGCCAGTGCACCGCGCTGACCATGGTCGGCTTCAAGGCCAACCGCATCGTCAATGTGCCCGCTGCCGCCCTGCCGCCGCAGCTGCGCTGGCTGATCCTCACCGATAACCGCATCGAAAGCCTGCCCAGCGAACTCGGTGAACGCCCCGCTCTGCAGAAGCTCATGCTCGCCGGCAATCGGCTGCAAACGCTGCCAGACTCCCTGCGCCACTGCCATCGGCTGGAATTGCTGCGCATCGCTGCCAACCAACTCAGCGAACTGCCGCAGTGGTTGCTGACCTTGCCGAGCCTGACCTGGCTGGCCTACGCCGGCAATCCGCTGGAGACCGAAGCCGATGCCGCTGCCCTTGAGGCCACGCCGCTGATCGACTGGTCGGCGCTGCGCCTGGAGCAGCAACTGGGCGAAGGCGCTTCCGGGGTGATTTCCAAGGCAGTCTGGCAGCGCGACGACGGCACGGCGCAGGCGGTTGCGGTGAAGCTGTACAAAGGCGAGATGACCAGCGACGGCTCGCCGTTGCATGAGATGAACGCCTGCATCACCGCAGGCCTGCACCCGAACCTGATCCGCGTCGAAGGGCGCATCAGCGGCCATCCCGATCAACAGCAGGGGCTGGTGATGCAACTGATTGATCCGAGCTTCGGCAATCTCGCCGGTTTGCCCAGCCTGGACTCGTGCTCGCGGGATGTTTATGCCGAAGGTTGCCGGTTCCCCGCCGAGGTCGCCCTGCGCGTCGCCAAAGGCATCGCCTCAGCGGCCGAGCACCAGCACCGCCAAGGCATCACCCACGGCGATCTGTATGGCCACAACATTCTGTTGAACGATCGTGGCGATTGTCTGCTCGGGGATTTCGGCGCGGCGTCGTTTCATGCCACCGGCGATGATGTGCAGACGCGCGCATTGCAGCGCCTGGAAGTCCGTGCGTTCGGTGTGTTGTTGGGGGAATTGCTGGAGCGTGTCGACTCAGGATTGAGTACGGAGCGGCGCGCGCAACTGGAGGCGCTGGAACGACGTTGCTGTCAGGCCGATGTGCTGGGGCGGCCGGGGTTTAGCGAAGTAATCGAGGTGCTGGAGAATCTTTGACCGCTGCGCAGTCATTCGCGAGCAGGCTCGCTCCCACAATGGAATGCGTTGCAAATGTGGGAGCGAGCCTGCTCGCGAAGAGGTCATTACTGGCGCGAGAGATCAGCCAGCCAGACCGACGAACATGTCCTGCACGTCATCATGGTTGTCGAGGCCTTCGAGGAACGCTTCGACTTCAGCCATCTGCTCGTCGCTCAAGCCGCTGACCGGGTTCTTCGGCTGGTAGCCGAGCTTGGCCGAGAGCACGGTGAAGCCTTGTTCCGGCAGAGCTTTCTGCACGGCGTCGAGGTCGGTCGGGTCGGTTAGGAACAGCGTCGCGCCCTCTTCACCCGGCTCGAAATCCTGGGCACCGGCTTCGATCGCAGCCATTTCCGGATCGGCATCCGGGCTGTCCGGCGAGGCTTCGATCATGCCGACGTGGTTGAACATCCACGCCACCGAACCGGAAGCGCCCAACTGGCCCTTGCGGAACGCCACGCGGATTTCCGCGACGGTGCGGTTGATGTTGTCGGTGACGCATTCGACGATCAGCGGCACCTGATGCGGGGCAAAGCCTTCGTAGGTCACGCGATGGTATTGCACGGTTTCACCCAGCAGACCGGCGCCTTTCTTGATCGCGCGATCGAGGGTTTCTTTTGGCATCGAGGCTTTCTTCGCCTGCTCGACCACCAGACGCAGGTGTGCGTTGGTGGCGGTATCGGCACCGTTGCGTGCAGCAATGGTGATTTCCTTCACCAGTTTGCCGAAGATCTTCCCTTTGGCGTTGGCTGCCGCTTCTTTGTGTTTAACCTTCCACTGTGCGCCCATTACTCACTCTCTTGATCTGTGGCGCCGAGACATCTATTGGCCGACGCGTGGCGGCAAGTTTATACGGCCTAAAGTCGGCAATCGACCAAAAAAACAGCCGACGGAATCGACATCTTCACCAAAGCATGTAGGGGGATTCTGAAAAGCGCCTTTGACATGACCATTCAGGCCGACGGTTTCGTACCCTTGAAACCCCGTATCGCCTGACAGGGCCTGCTCGAATGCTCAATGACAAGGAAAGTCCCTTCACCCTTACGCTGACCGACAGCGGATTGCGCCTGCCGGTGGTGCGTTTTCGCGGCGAGGAAGCGCTGAACCAGCCTTACCGTTTCGACATCGAACTGCTCGGCCTGGCCCCGGCCATCGTCCCGGGATCCTTTCTGCACCGGCCGGCCTTTCTGCGGCTCAGTGAGCAGCACGGGTTCCACGGCGTCATTTCCAGCGCCAGCTGCGAACATCGCGGGATCCATCGGGTCGGCTATCGACTGATTCTGGTGCCGCATCTGCAACAACTGGCGCATACGCACAAGCGCCGCGTGTTTACTCACCTGAGTACGCCGCAGATCATCCAGCAACTGCTCGAAGAACATGCTCTGCCAGCGCACAGCTACCGCATTGAAATGAGCGTCGGTCACTACCCGGCAAGGGCGTTTTGCATTCAGTACGAAGAAAGCGATCTGGCCCTGCTGCAGCGGCTATGCGAAGAAGAAGGCATCCACTATCACTTCGAACATGGGCCGGACGGACACGTCGTGGTGTTCGCCGACGACAGCCTGAGTCTGCCGCAGGAACCGGTCGAAATCCCTTTCAATGCTGATGAGCAACCACCATCGCCCTGCGTCAGCGCACTCTATCAACAACATCGCGCGGCGCCCGTGCCGATGCTGCATGCGGTGCGCAATCGTGGCCAGCCAACCGGCAACGCCGAAGCCGCCAACGAGGTCTCGACCGAGTTGCCGATGCCCGCGCGATCGCCGGAACGTCTGCACGCCGAACAGCGCAGCCGGCGCCATCTGCAACGCCAGCGCTGCCAGTTGCGTTCCATTCACGGGCGCAGTGATTGCAGCGATTTGCTCAGTGGCCGACTGCTGCTTGTGGCCGACCACCCGATTCATCATTTCAACGAACAATGGCTGATATGCGCCGTGCGCCACCAAGGGCAGCACCCTTCGATCCTTGATCCGGCGCCAAGCGTTCAGCGTTATCACAACGACTTCAATGCGCAGCCCTGGTCGACCGACTTCCGTCCGCCACTCAAACAAGCTCGCCCGAATATTGCCGGTTATCACTTGGCGAAAGTCGCGGGTGCGCCTGGGCAACCTGCGCAAGTGGACGAAAACGGCTGCCTCGCTGTAAGCCTGTGGCCGTCTGCGGATAAATCCGCCAGCGACGCCCTGTGGCTGCCGATCGCCATGAGCCGGTTCAGCGGCCCCGTCGCCATCGATCAATTACCGCGTGCCGGCAGTGACGTGTGGGTGAGTTTCCTCGACAGCGATCCGGACCGACCGATCCTGTGCCTCAGCCACGCACGCCAGCCACCGGAGCGCGAATCAGCGCCCGCGCGCGACAGCCTGTTGCTCGACTGGCTGAGCCACCGCGCCGAGCATTGATCGGCGCCTCAGCCTTTGTCCGCCTTGCCCGCCGCCGCCGCGAATTTCGCCAGGCGCACGTCCAGATGCCGAGGCCGGCGCCCGTGATCTTCGGCGCGCTCCTTGCGGCGGATGGCGTTGCGCACCATCAGCGAGCCGAGGTAGCGAATCGGTTCCGGCGGGAAATAACCCAGCGGCCCGTTGACCAGCGGCGAACGGGTCCACGGGTTATCCAGGCCCTGCACCAGCGCGGCGAGAATCTGCCCGCCCATATGACACGGGCCGACGCCGCTGCCGGAATAACCGAAGCCGTAAAACACGTTGCCCGCCGAGCTCATCTGGCCGAAGAACGGCAAACCGGTCACCGAACGATCCGACGGGCCGTTCCACGTCGCGTCGATTTTGACCTCGGCGAACGCCGGGAAAAAATCCGCGAGACTGCGCTTGAGCAAGCCGGCATAAGGCGACGGCTGATCGAACACCGGCAGCATCCGCCCGCCATAGGCGAAGGTGTTGCCGCCCTTGCCGAGCATGATCCGGCCGTCCGGGGTGTTGTGGTAGTAATGCACGAAAATCCGCGAATCGAGGACGCTGACGCCGCTGGTCAAACCGATTTGCTGCAGCAGGTCCGGGCGCGGTTCGGTGATCAGCATGTCACTGGAAACGATCGCCACACTGCGCTCGAACTGAGGAAACGCGCGGGCCATCCACGCATTCATCGCCAGCACCACGCGGTCGGCGATGACCTTGCCGCTGGGTGTGTGGATGCGTGCCGGGCGGCCCTCTTCCAGCCCGGTCATCGCCGTGCCTTCATGTATCTTCACGCGCAATTGCAGCGCCACCCGGCGCAGACCGCGTACCAGTTTGCCCGGTTGCACGCTGGCAGCCGCCGGGGAAAACCAGCCCTCTAGGTGTTTTGCTGAGCCAGCCATGCGCTGCACATCGGCGAGCGGGCGCTGGCTGAACGAGTTGATGCCATTACGCTCCAGCGCCGCGATCACCGCATCCGTTGCGCCGACCTGGGCGCGATTGGTCGCGGTGTACAGCGTGCCGTCGAGGCGGTAGTCGGCATCGACGCCGTACTGCTCGCAGAACTCGCCGATCGCATGGATGCTGCGCTCCGATTCCCTGACCAGACGCACCGCTTCTTCGACGCCGAACAAGCGCTCCAGGGTGAAATACTTGGCCGACCATGACAGTGCGCAACCACCGTTACGGCCACTGGCGCCGGCACCGCAGATTTCTGCTTCGATCAGCAGCACCTCCAGCTCCGGGTTTTGCTCCTTGAGCATGATCGCCGTCCACAATCCGGTGTAGCCGCCGCCAACGATGCACACATCCGTGCGCACCTCGCCTTGCAGCGGTGGACACTGCTCGGATGGGTCGGCCTGCAAGGCTTGCTCGAGCCAGAACGGTCGCATGGGAAATCTCCAGTCAGAAAGCCACGACGCAGCCTGCCGCGCACCGCGCAGCAGGCCACGGGGCGAAGGGTTTCAGGAACGCAGCGGTTTGACGCTCAGCGGGCAGTTGGGGATCGCCGCGCGCGGCTCCATCACGCCGACCGGCCGACTGTTCCAGTGCGGAATCAGCACCAGCGCCGAGAACAGCGCGCATCCGGCGAAGACGATAAACACCGTCATCGAGTCGAAGTAGCCCGGCAGCAAACCGCCGAGCACCGCGCCAACGGAGCCGCAGCCGTTGACGAAACCGGCGGCAGTGGCACCGGCCTTGGCCTTGCCGAAATCGATCGCGGCCGCACCGCTGATCATCGAGTCCGGGCCGTACAACGTCAGGCCCATGACGAACAGCAACGCGACAACGAGCAACACGCTGCCGGTGTTCAGCGCAGCCATGAACAGCGCCAGCGTCACGGTCAGCGCCAGCAGACTCAGCACGCAGGCCGGCATGCGTCGGGCGCCGAAGAGTTTGTCCGAGGCCAGGCCGATCATGATCGGCCCGAGCAATCCGGCCAGTTCAAACGCGGTGGGAATGATCGCCGCGCCAACCTTGCCGACACTGGGCATCTGCTCGAAAACAATCACTGGCCCCCACAACAGAATCGCGTAGCGCGCCGGTTTCAGCAGGAAATACGCCAGGCCCAGCACCAGCACCGTGCGGTTGCGCAGGATTTCCTTCAACGGCTCCCACATGCTGATTTTGCTGTTGGCTGCGGTTTCTTCGGCGGTCAGTTCCGGCTCGGGCTCCACCGCCGGCAAGCCGATGTCTTCCGGTTTGTTGCGCTGGAAGATAAAGAACAGCACGGCGACCACCGCGACCACCGCCGCGCTGGAAATGAATGCCGCGTGCCAGGTGCCGACCAGCGTGTAGGCCCACCAGCCGGCGAACGGCGAGGCGACCAGACCACCAAACGCGTAACAGGAACTCCACAAGCCGAGCACCCGCCCGCGCTGCTCAGACGGGAAGAAGCTGCCAAGATTTTTACACAGCCCGGACCAGCCAGTGGACTGCGCCAAACCTTGAATCAACATGCACGTGGCGAAGATCGGCAATGTAGCGAAACTGCCCATCACCAGCGCCGCAGCGGCGGATATCAGCAAACCGCCAAGCACGACGACTCTTGGACCGAAGCGATCGGCGAGCATGCCCCAAGTGAACTGTCCGAGGGCATACGCCGCCAGATAGATCGCGTCGAGGTTGGCCATGGCCATTTTGTCGAGGGTGAAATCAGGGTCCTCGGCGATGCCCAGTTTGGCTACCGAAAAGGCTTTGCGGGTGAAGTAGAACGCGGCGTACGCGAGCCAGGTAATAGCGAAGATCTGCACGCGCCAACGCGCCAGGGTGCCGATGTGCTTGTTCATGGTGGTTCTGACCTCAGGGTGTGAGTGTGCCGGCAGAATCGATTAAGAAAAACGCCTGTGTTTTTTATTGTTGAGCACTGCGTTACCGCCCCTTCCCTTCGGCGATAGCGGTCAGATGAGTCTGCTGTTGCACGCACAGGCTCATGGGCCGGCGCTGCTGTTCGACCGAACAGTCAGCGATGGCGTGAGCCGATCAAAGCAATTACTGTTTAATAAATAAAATCGATTTATCGTATTTCACACATAAGCTGAGCTTGTTACTGGAGCCACCATGTCCGTCTCTCACGCCCAACTCAAAGCGTTCCACGCGGTGGCCGTCCATGGCAGCTTCACCCGCGCCGCCGAGCGGCTTTATCTGACGCAACCGGCGATTTCCGACCAGGTGCGCAAACTCGAAGAACGCTTCGGCGTGCTGCTGTTTCACCGCAATAAACGTTCCGTACGCCTGACCGACCTTGGCGAGCGCCTGCTGGCGATCACCCAGCGCCTGTTCGTGATCGAAGCCGAAGCGCAGGAATTGCTGCAGGAATCCCAGGCCCTGCAGACCGGCAGCCTGATTCTCGCGGTGGACGCGCCGATCCACGTGTTGCCGCAGATCGCGCGGTTCTGCGAGCGCTACCCGGGGATCAGCGTGAAAATCGAAACCGGCAATACCGATGAATCGCTGTTTCGCCTGTTCAACTATCAGGCCGATCTGGCGCTGCTCGGCCGCGACGTAACCGATGAACGCTTGCTGTGTGTGCCGTTGCGCAACGATCCGATGGTGGCGTTCGTTTCGCGCAATCATCCGTGGGCCGAGCGCGAATCGATCTGTCTGGCCGATCTGGATGACACGCCACTGGTGCTGCGTGAGATCGGTTCGGTGACCCGGCAGACACTGGAAGAGGAAATGGCCCGCGCAGGTTTGCGCATCCGCCCGGCGATTCAGGTTGAAGGTCGGGAAGCGGCGCGCGAAGCCGTGGTGGTGGGGATCGGGGTTGGTGTGGTTTCAGCGGCGGAGTTCGGCGCCGACTCACGGGTCTGCGCGTTGCCGATCACCGATTGCACGAGGCGCCTGACCGAAACCCTGGTGTGCTTGCGCGAACAGAGTTCGCGGCGGGTGGTGGCGACGTTTCTCGATATGGTTCGCGAGAGCCTGACCTGACTCACTCCCTGTCCTGATCGTTCCCACGCTCTGCGTGGGAATGCCTCAACGGACGCTCCGCGTTCGGCTTTGGATGGGACGCAGAGCGTCCCGGGCTGCGTTCCCACGCAGAGCGTGGGAACGATCACGGTGCGGCTAGCGCCAGATCAAAAAACGCCTGAATCAAGCGCAACTCGCGCCGGCGCTCCATGCAGCCAATCATGTGCCGGTTCACCAGCCCTTCCCCGGCAATCGGGATCGCCACCACGCGCGGGTCATGACTGACCTCCACCGATGACACCACACCGACACCCAACTCGGCCGCGACCGCTTCGGTCACCGCCTCGCGACTGTCCAGCTCCAGCAACACCCGCGGCTGAATCGACGCCTGCATACACGCCTGGTCAAACGTGCGCCGGGTAATCGAAGTCGGCTCGCGCAGGACCATGATCACTTGGTCCAGCTCCTTGAGCTTCACTTCCCCGGAGCGATTCGCCCAGCGATGCCCCGCCGGCACCAGCGCGCAGATCCGCGATTCGCTCAGCGCTTGCAGATGCAGGCCCTTGCGCGGCTCGACCTCGGTCAGCACCGCGACATCGGCGTGTTCCGACAACAGCGCCGCCAGGGTTTCCTGCGCGTTGCCCAGACGCAGGTTCACGGTGATGCCCGGATAGCGTGCGCGCAGGCTTGCCAGCATCGGCATGACCATGTGCGGCCCATCCGCCGCCACCTCCAGACGCCCGGTCAACAATTGCCGATTGGCCTCGAGCAGCGTCTGCGCTTCTTCCGCCAGGCCGAACATGGCGCGGGTGATCGCTGCCAGTTTGGTGCCCTCCTCGGTCAGTTCCACCCGTCGCGCGGTACGCCGCAACAAAGTGATCTGGTAGTGCTCTTCCAGTGCCTTGATGTGTCCGGTGACCGCCGGCTGGCTGATGAACAACCGCGCAGCCGCGCGGGTGAAGCTGCCTTCGCGGGCCACGGCATCGAAGGCGCGCAGCTGAAACAGATTCATGGATAACCCTCACTGATGGCTGGCATAACAACAAACAATTTGATTGATGCAGCGGCGAATTGCAACGTAGGCCCCGTAGCTTCATCCCACAGCGTTTTCGCGAGGACACACGAATGAGTACCGCCGCACCGATTCTGCTCACTCCCGGCCCGTTGACCACTTCGGCCCGCACCCGTCAGGCCATGATGGTTGATTGGGGTTCGTGGGATGACCGCTTCAACCAGCTGACCGCCAGCCTGTGCGAGCAATTGCTGGCCATCCTCAACGGCGCCGCCAGCCACCATTGCGTACCGTTACAGGGCAGCGGCACCTTCGCCGTCGAAGCGGCGATCGGCACGCTGGTACCGCGCGACGGCAAAATCCTCGTGCTGATCAACGGCGCGTACGGCAAGCGTCTGGCGAAGATCTGCGAAGTGCTCGGCCGCTCGTTCAGCACCTTCGAAACCGCCGAAGACGAACCGACCACCGCCGCCGACGTCGACCGCTTGCTGCGCGCCGACGCTGACATCACCCACGTGGCGCTGATCCACTGCGAAACCAGCACCGGCATTCTCAATCCGCTGGCCGAGATCGCCGAGGTCGTCGCGCAACACGGCAAACGCCTGATCATCGACGCCATGAGCTCCTTCGGCGCATTGCCCGTGGATGCGCAGAAAGTACCGTTCGACGCGCTGATCGCCGCCTCCGGCAAGTGCCTGGAAGGCGTACCGGGGATGGGTTTTGTCTTCGCCCGCAAGGAATCTCTGGCCGCATCTGCCGGTAACTCGCACTCGCTGGCGATGGACCTGTACGACCAGCACGCCTACATGATGAAAACCGGGCAATGGCGCTTCACCCCGCCCACCCATGTGGTCGCGGCGCTGCACGAAGCGCTACTGCAATACAGCGAAGAAGGCGGCCTGCCAGCGCGGCATGCGCGTTATGCGGCCAACTGTCAGGCGCTGATGGAAGAGATGAACAAGCTCGGTTTGCGCAGCTTCCTGCCGGCGGCAATTCAGGCGCCGATCATCGCCACGTTCCATGCCCCGCAGGATCCGCGTTACCAGTTCAAGGACTTCTATGAGCGGGTCAAGGCCAAGGGTTACATCCTCTACCCCGGCAAACTGACCCAGGTCGAAACCTTCCGCGTCGGCTGCATCGGCCACGTCACCCCGGACGAAATGCGCCAGGCCGTAGCAGCAGTGGGTGAAGTGCTGCGGGAAATGGAAGTACTCGATATCTGAGCCCCACCACAAATCCCCTGTGGGAGCGAGCCTGCTCGCGAAAGCGTCGTCCCAGGCGACACATAGGCTGATGTCAGACCGCTTTCGCGAGCAGGCTCGCTCCCACATTTTGATCTCATATTCAAATCAGGAACTGATTGCCATGAACTACACCAATCCAAGCAAGCTGCAAGCCGCGATCCTCGACTGGGCCGGTACCGTGGTCGATTTCGGCTCGTTTGCGCCGACGCAGATCTTCGTCGAAGCCTTCGCCGAGTTCGATGTGCAGGTGTCGATTGAAGAGGCCCGTGGGCCGATGGGCATGGGCAAGTGGGACCACATCCGCACCCTCTGTGATCAGCCGCAAGTGGCCGAGCGTTATCGCAAGGTGTTCGGTCGCACGCCGACCGACGATGACGTCACCGCTATCTACAACCGTTTCATGCCGTTGCAGATCGAGAAAATCGCCGAGCACTCGGCACTGATTCCCGGCGCGCTGGACGCCATCGCCCAACTGCGCGCGCAAGGCATCAAGATCGGTTCCTGCTCCGGCTACCCGAAAGCGGTCATGGACAAAGTCGTCGAACTCGCCGCCAGCAACGGCTACGTCGCCGACCACGTGGTCGCCACCGACGAAGTGCCAAACGGTCGTCCATGGCCGGCGCAAGCGTTGGCCAATGTCATCGCTCTGGGCATCGACGATGTTGCAGCGTGCGTGAAGATCGACGACACCGTGCCGGGCATTCTCGAAGGTCGCAGGGCCGGCATGTGGACGGTTGCGCTGATTTGCTCGGGCAACGCGTTGGGTCTGGACTATGAAGGTTTCCGCGCGTTGGGCAGCGATGAACTCGCCAGTGAGCGCAAGCGCATCCACGCGCTGTTCGCAGATTCGCGGCCGCATTACATGATCGACACCATCAGCGATCTGCCGGAAGTGATCGCCGACATCAACAAGCGTCTGGCCAACGGTGAGATGCCGCAAAACGCCTGAGGCTGGAAAACTAAAACACCGCTGATTGCAATCAGCGGTGTTTTTTTTGCACTGTCTTGAGTAAAGACATTGCTTGATTATGACTTATTCGGAAATAAGGTTACCTTGCGCATCGTACGCAAGACCATCGGGATGTTTAACACTTCCGTCCGGCAATTGTTCAGTTCCATCTTCCCAGACAATACGGCCATCCGGATATTCAACGGTATTATCCGGCCAGACGATTCGCCCGTCCGGATACTCTACCCGGCCGTCTTCATATTGAATGATGCCGTCGGGACGCTTGATCGAAGTTTTATCTACAGCGACTACGCTGCCGTCAGGCAGTGTGGTGGAGCCATCGACATTGACTTTCGCACCAATTGTTTGAATCAGCGTTATCAAGGCCACAGGATCAATGTTGATGTTAAGGGTCGGCCATGGCATTGGCGGACGCTTGGTATCAACCGGGGCCACAGGTTTGGTCGGCACCACTGGTTTGGTTGGCGCTACTGGCTTGGTCGGCGCTACCGGCTTGGTCGGCGCCACTGGCTTGGTTGGCGCAACTGGCTTGGTCGGCGCTACCGGCTTGGTCGGCGCTACCGGCTTGGTCGGGGCCACTGGCTTGGTTGGCGCAACTGGCTTGGTCGGCGCTACCGGCTTGGTCGGCG
>NZ_RCNX01000085.1:0-1489 GCF_004307595.1 Pseudomonas sp. Sample_23 | reverse complement strand
GCCACTGGCTTGGTTGGCGCAACTGGCTTGGTCGGCGCTACCGGCTTGGTCGGCGCCACTGGTTTGGTTGGAATTACTGGGTTGGTTGGCGCAACTGGCTTTGTTGGTGTTACCGGCTTTGACGTAGTGGTAGTAGGGCGAGGCTTCGAGATCGGACTTTTCATATTCACACTCAAATTGATAAATATAGTTTTGATCTTTAATAACAAACTAAAGAGCCGAGCCGACAATAATCACGCACAACCAACTATTCAAACCAAAAGAAACTACAAGATATAAACAACATAGAGTTACGCTGCGCGGACCAACGCACAACAATAACTTTCAATAAACAGAAGTCATAAACCGTAAAACTTGCACTTCGATTGATTGCAAATATCATCACGCCGAAGGTTGGCATGTATTGATCGCGACCATCGGCTACATCGCTGCAAATGCGCGCCGTCCCTGCAGGCCACCCGTGTGGGCAAAGACCAGACGCGTGCCGACCGCGAATTCGCCTGACTCGACATGCTGCTTGAGCGCCAGCAAGGCCTTGCCGGTGTACAGCGGTTCCAAAGGGATGCCGCTGGTTTGCTCGGTCTGATCGATGAAGGTCAGCAACGCCTGGTCAACTTTGGCGAAACCACCACGGCTGGCATCGATCAGTTGATAGTCCGCCGCAGGCTCGGTGGCGTGCGCGAGGATCGACTCGATGTTCGGCGCTACGCCGTGATCATCCGGCACTGCCAGAGCACCGTACACCACGCGCCTGCCTTGCTCGGCGAGCGCCAGTCCGGCCAGTGTCGTGCCGGTGCCACAGGCCAGCCACCAGGCGTCGAAATCATTCCAGCCCAGCTTGGCCAATTGCTCTTCGGCCTGCTGCCTGATCGCTGCGCAACCCAAGGCGCCGGCCAGTCCACCACCGCCCTCGGGCACCGCATGCAGCGTAGGAAATTGCGCTTGCCATGGCACCCAGAATCCCGCTTCGTGCCGCGCGCGGTAGCCGGCGTAACCGAGCCAATGCAACTGCATGCCGAACGTTTGCAAATCCCGCACTGTCGGCGTGTCCTGCGGGTGCCCGCGCAGCAGCCCCACGGTTTTGAATCCCAGCCGCTTGCCCGCCGCCGCCAGCGCGTGCAGGTGATTGGAATGCGCACCGCCAAGGCTGATGATGCCCTCGGCGCCGGCACGCTCGGCGGCTTTGAGATGTTCAACGAGTTTGAACCACTTGTTGCCGCTGATCAGCGGGTCGATGCGGTCCAGGCGCAGGATCGCGAACTCGATGCCGGCGTCTGCCAGCCATTCAAGACGGAGCGGTTCGAGGGGGGCTTGGGCTAGCCAGTCGGGGGGAGGCAAAAGCATGGGCACTGCACAATCTGGAAAAGACCACATACTAGTAGGAGCTGCCGCAGGCTGCGATCTTTTGATCTTGCTTTTGAAATCAGGATCAACAGATCGCAGCCTTCGGCAGCTCCTTGTATGTTCCCCACACACCAGCATGAATGAG
>NZ_RCNX01000026.1:48135-48345 GCF_004307595.1 Pseudomonas sp. Sample_23 | reverse complement strand
CGCTCATTGTTGAGTGGGGCGGCTTCGCCGCGGGCAGCTGCGCTGCTTTGCTTTTCTGTGGGAGCGAGCCTGCTCGCGAAGGCGGCCTGCCGAGCAACCCATTTCTCCCAAATGCCCACGATCCAACTGTAGGAGCTGCCGAAGGCTGCGATCTTTTGCTCTTGCTCTTGCTCTTGCTCTTGCTCTTGCTCTTGCTCTTGCTCTTGCTCT
>NZ_RCNX01000026.1:0-48125 GCF_004307595.1 Pseudomonas sp. Sample_23 | reverse complement strand
TTGCTCTTGCTCTTGCTCTTGCTCTTGCTCTTGCTCTTGCTCTTGCTCTTGCTCTTGCTCTTGCTGTTCTGTGGGAGCGAGCCTGCTCGCGAAGGCGGTCTGACAGCCGACCCATTTCTTGCTGGATGCACGCGATCCAACTGTAGGAACTGGCGAAGGCTTGGGCCGTGATCGGACGATCTTTTGCTTTGGCTCTTGATCTCTTGCCCCTCCACGCCCTCAGCCCGTCCGTCATTCTGTTACCACTTCCACCGACGCCTCTATCAGCCATTTCCGAAAACCCGAGTCTGAGCTGGCGCGTTTCCTGCAAGTGCCCCGCAAATCGCCATAAAACGAGCGCTCGCGGTGTTTCCTCCTGCGCCCGTAGCGGCAGAAGGTTTAGCCAGAAGGCCTGCAACGCTCAAAAAGCAGTGCGCAGCCCGGTGACGTACGAGAGGGGAGACGATGAAGGCAGTAATTTTGGCGGGTGGCCTCGGCACGCGCATCAGTGAAGAGTCGCACCTCAAGCCCAAGCCGATGATCGAGATCGGCGGCAAGCCAATTCTCTGGCACATCATGAAGCAGTATTCCGCCCACGGGATCCACGACTTCGTCATTTGCCTGGGCTACAAGGGCTACGCGATCAAGGACTTCTTCGCCAACTACTTCCTGCATACATCCGACGTCACTTTCGACATGCGCAACAACCGCATGGACGTCCATCAGAATTACAGCGAGCCGTGGAGTGTGACCCTCATCGACACCGGCGAGGAAACCATGACCGGTGGCCGCCTGTTGCGTGCCGCGCGTTATCTCAAGGATGAAGAGGCGTTCTGCTTCACCTATGGCGATGGCGTTTCCGACATCAATATTGCTGAGCTGGTCGACTATCACAAGGCTCACGGCCGCCTGGCGACCGTCACTGCGGTGCAGCCGCCAGGTCGGTACGGCGCGCTTGAACGCCAAGGTGACCAGGTGCTGGGTTTCACTGAAAAACCCCGTGGTGACGGTGGCTGGATCAATGGCGGTTTCTTCGTGCTGTCGCCAAAAGTGCTGCCCTACATCAGCGATGACAGCACCACTTGGGAAGCCGAGCCGTTGGCCCGTCTGGCTCAGGACGAACAACTGAAGGCCTTCGAGCATGAAGGCTTCTGGCATCCGATGGACACCCTGCGTGACAAGAACCATCTCGAAGCGCTGTGGCAGAGCGGGGAGGCCCCATGGAAGCAATGGGCCTGAGTGCGGATTTCTGGCGTGGCAAACGCGTTCTCGTCACCGGACACACTGGATTCAAAGGCAGTTGGCTGACCCTGTGGCTGCAAAGCCTTGGTGCGCAGGTCAGCGGTTTTTCTCTGGATCCGTCGACCGAGCCGAGCCTGTTCGAACTGGCGCGCGTGCGCGAAGGCATCAATGATCAACGCGGCGATCTGCGTGACCTCGGTGCCTTGCTGGAAATCATCGCCGAGACCGAGCCGGAAATCGTCCTGCATCTGGCGGCCCAGCCTCTGGTGCGCGAGGGCTATCGCGATCCGCTTGGCACCTATTCCAGCAACGTCATGGGTACGCTGAATCTGCTCGAAGCGATTCGTCAGGTCGGCGGCGTGCGGGCCTGCGTGCTGGTGACCACTGACAAGGTCTACGCCAACAAGGAATGGCTGTGGCCATACCGCGAAGACGAAGCCCTTGGTGGACACGATCCTTACAGCAGCAGCAAGGCCTGCTGCGAATTGCTCGCGCAGTCGTACGCGGCGTCGTTCTTCCCGGCGGACAAACATGCCGAACACGGTCTGGCCTTGGCTACCGCACGCGCTGGCAATGTACTGGGCGGTGGTGATTTTGCGCCGGAGCGACTGATTCCCGACGTATTGAAAGCATGGACCGCCGACGAGCCAGTGACCCTGCGTTACCCGCAAGCCGTGCGTCCGTGGCAGCACGCGCTGGAACCGCTGGCCGGATATCTGCAACTGGCTGCTGCTCTCTACGAGTACGGCCCGGAATACGCCGGTGCGTGGAACTTCGGTCCCGGTGAGGCTGACATGTGCAGCGTCGGTGAAGTGGTTGAACTGCTCGCCAACCGTTGGCCGCAGGCCCGTGGTTTGCGCATCGAGCCGAGTGAATTGCACGAAGCCGGTCTGCTGCGTCTGGACAGCAGTCGTGCGCGGCAGGTGCTCGGCTGGCAGCCGCGCTGGTCGTTGCAGGCGTGCCTGGCGCAGACCCTCGATTGGCACTTGGCGTGGCAGAACGGCGATGATATGCGCGCCGTAACTCTGGGCCAATTGAATCTGTACCGAGGCGCGCTGTGAGCGAGTTTTCCCTGCAAGCGTTGCCATTGGCCGGCCTGTTCAGCGTTCAGCATAAACGTTTCGAAGACCAGCGCGGGCACTTCGCCCGGTTGTTCTGCGAGGGCAGCCTGAGTGCGTTCGGCAATGAATTTCATATCCGCCAGATCAACCATTCCTGCACCCGCGAGAAGGGCAGTGTGCGTGGCCTGCATTATCAGAATGCCAACGCCCCGGAAGCCAAACTGATCACGTGCCTGCGCGGTGAGGTCTGGGATGTGGCGGTGGATCTGCGCCCGGACTCGGAGACGTTTTTGCACTGGCACGCCGAGCACTTGAAGGCGGGCGATGGCCGCAGCCTGTTGATTCCGGGCGGTTTCGCTCATGGCTTTCAGACGCTCACCGACGACGCCGAATTGCTCTATCTGCACAGCGCCGATTACGCACCGGAGCACGAGGGCGGCTTGTCGGTGAACGATCCTCGGCTGGCGATTGCCTGGCCGTTGCCTGTCAATAATTTGTCAGCGCGCGATTCCAGCCATCCCGCGCTTGATCAACACTTTGCTGGAGTGCGTCTATGAATTGCCGTGGGTGCGCTGCACCGCTGAGTCTGCCGTTGATCGACCTCGGCACTTCGCCGCCGTCCAACGCCTACGTGCATGCCGATCGCCTGGAGCAGGCCGAGCAATGGGTCCCGCTGAAAGTCGCCGTGTGCGAGCAATGCTGGCTGGTGCAGACCGAGGATTACACCAGTGCCGACAGCCTGTTTGATGCCGAGTACGCCTACTTCAGTTCGTTCTCCAGTACTTGGCTGAATCACGCCGAGCGCTATGTCGCCGAGATGAGCGAGCGCTTCGGGCTGAGTGCCGACAGCCGTGTGGTCGAGGTCGCCGCCAATGACGGGTACCTGCTGCAATACGTCGCCGCGCGCGGCATCCCGTGCCTGGGCGTCGAGCCGACCCGCAGCACCGCACAGGCTGCACGGGAAAAAGGCCTGGAGATTCGTGAGCTGTTCTTCGGCCGCGACACCGCCACGCAATTGCGCAGCGAAGGCTGGAGCGCCGACCTGATGGCGGCCAACAACGTGCTCGCGCATGTGCCGGACATCAATGATTTCCTCGCCGGCTTCGCGACGTTGCTCAAGCCGACCGGCGTCGCCACCTTCGAGTTTCCGCAACTGCTGACGCTGATGGCCGGCGCGCAGTTCGACACGCTGTATCACGAACATTATTCCTACCTGTCGCTGACCGCCGTGCAGACCCTGTGCGAGCGCAACGGCCTGGAAGTGTTCGACGTCAGCCAGTTGAGCACTCACGGCGGCTCGCTGCGCGTATTCGTTCAGCGCAAGGACGGCCAGCGCCGCACTGTTCTCCCGGCAGTTCAGCAACAACTGCAGGCCGAACTCGATGCCGGGGTGAAAACCGCCGAGTACTACGCGACCCTCGCGCCTGCTGCCGAACGCATCAAACATGACCTGCTGCGCTTCCTGTTGCAGGCCAAGGCCGACGGTAAACGTGTGGTCGGATACGGCGCGGCAGCCAAGGGCAATACCTTGCTCAATTACGCCGGGGTCAAGCCGGACTTGCTCGCTTGGGTCGCGGATGCCAACCCGCACAAACAGGGCAAGTTCTTGCCGGGCAGTCGCATCCCGATTGTTGCGCCAGCGCAGATCGACATTGAGAAACCGGACTACGTGCTGGTGCTGCCGTGGAACCTGCTGCACGAAGTCAGTCAGCAACTGGCGCAGGTGCGTCAGTGGGACGGGCGCTTCGTCATCGCCGTGCCTGAGTTGAAAGTGCTGTGAAAGTTCTGGTCACTGGCGCCACAGGCTTTGTCGGTCGGCATCTGGTTGCTGCATTGCTTGCGCGCGGCTGCGAAGTCCGTGCGGTGGCGCGCAACGCAGAACCGGCGCAGGGCATGCCATGGATCAACCACGTCGAATTCGTCGCGGCAGACATTCACGCTGCCGAACTGAATGTCGTCGCGCTGACCGAAGGCATCGACGCGCTGGCGCATCTGGCCTGGCCGGGGTTGCCGAACTATCGGGCGCTGTTTCATTTCGAGCACAACCTGATGGCCGATTACCGCTTTATCAAAAGCGCGGTAGAGGCGGGCGTGTCGCAGGTGCTGGTGGCCGGCACTTGCTTCGAATACGGCATGCAGAGCGGTCCGCTCAGCGAGTCAACCGAGCCACGGCCGAGCAATCCCTACGGTCTGGCCAAACATACGCTGCACCTGTTTCTGCAGAGTTTGCAGCAGGAGCAACCGTTCACCCTGCAATGGGCGCGCTTGTTCTATTTGCACGGCGAAGGGCAGAACCCCAACAGCCTGTTGGCTGCGCTGGACCGGGCAATCGATGCTGGCGAGGCGTCGTTCAACATGTCGGCCGGTGAGCAGTTGCGCGATTTCCTCGCGATTGAAACCGCCGCAAGTCATCTCGCCGCGATCCTCCATCAGCGCGATTTCGACGGCGTGATCAACTGCGCCAGCGGCCATCCGGTGTCGGTGCGTGCGCTGGTCGAACAGCGCTTGCATGAGCGTGGCGCAACACTGGCTCTGAACCTCGGCCATTACCCGTATCCGACCCACGAACCGCTGGCGTTCTGGGCCGTCACCGAGCGCTTGCAACAGTTATTGGGAGAGTCGCCATGAGGCACGAGTTGTACCGGGCCACCGGCCTGCCGGTATTGCAGAACCGCACTTTCGCCGATGCCGAATCGGCGCGGGCCTCGGCCAGCGCCGACATGCTGCTGGTTCAGGACGAGCGCAGCGGTCTGGTTTTCAACGCCGCGTTCGATGCCGACAAGCTCAGTTATGACGCCGACTATCAGAACGAGCAGGCGCACTCCGGTCAGTTCCAGAAGCATTTAAGTGACGTCGAAGGCATCATCGCCAAGCACTTCAAGGGCCAGGAACTGATCGAAGTCGGCTGCGGCAAGGGCTACTTTCTCGAGTTGCTCAAAGGCCTCGGCTATTCGATCACCGGTATCGACCCGGCTTATGAAGGCGACAATCCCGAGGTGATCAAGGCGCCGTTCACGCGCGGCCTCGGCCTGGCGGCAGACGCCATTGTGCTGCGTCATGTGCTGGAGCACATCGAAGACCCGGTGAGCTTTCTGGCCGTGATCGCCGAAGCCAATCAGGGCGGGCAGATCTACATCGAAGTGCCATGCCTGGACTGGATCCTTGAGCACAAGGCCTGGTTCGACCTGTTCTACGAACACGTCAATTATTTCCGTCTCGATGACCTGCGCCGGATGTTCGGCACGGTGCACGAGGCCGGGCATCTGTTCGGCGGCCAATATCTGTACATCGTCGCTGATCTGTCGACGTTGCGCCTGATACCCGAACAACCGGTGCCGCGCCTGACTCTGCCTGAAGATTTCAGCGCCAGTCTCGACCGCGCTGTGCAGATCATCCGCTCGGCGCCTGCGCAGGGTTCGGCGATCTGGGGTGCCTCGTCCAAAGGCGTGATCTATTCGCTGTACCTGCAACGCGCCGGCGTTGCGGTCGATCGCGTAGTCGATATCAACCCGGCCAAGCAGGGGCGTTATCTGCCGCTGAGCGGCGCGCGCGTGTCCTCGCCGCAAGAGGCTATGGATGCGCTGCCGGAAGGCGCGCACCTGTTTGTGATGAATTCCAATTACCTCGAAGAGATCAAGCGGATGACCGGTGGACGCTACGTCTATCACGCCGTCGACAGCGCTTCGTTTCAGTGACCCTTGAGATGACCAACATGACCGACAACAGCATCAACCAAGCCTTCGAAGCCGAGTGCCGCGAGCAGATCGCCCAGCAAGGTGACGACCCCAAACTGACCGGCCTGGCCCGCGATTTCTTCAACGAATCGGCCAAGCACAAATACAGCTACCACTTCTCGTGGATGGGCCGCCCGATCATCCAGCTGCCGCAAGACATGATGGCCATGCAGGAGATCATCTGGCAGGTCAAGCCGGACCTGGTTATCGAGTGCGGCATTGCCCACGGCGGTTCGATCATCTACTACGCCTCGCTGCTCGAGCTGCAAGGTCACGGCGAAGTGCTGGGTATCGACCTCGATATTCGCCCGCACAACCGTGAAGCCATCGAAAGCCATCCGATGGCCAAGCGCATCAAAATGATCGAAGGTTCGAGCATTGACCCGGCCATTGCCGCTCAGGTGCAGGCCGCCGCCAAAGGCAAGAAAGTCATTCTGGTCCTCGACTCCAACCACACCCACGATCACGTGCTCGAAGAGCTGCGCCTCTACGCGCCGCTGGTGTCGGTCGACAGCTATTGCGTGGTCATGGACACCGTGGTTGAAGACATGCCGGCCGATTTCTTCCCGGATCGTCCATGGGGCCCGGGCGACAACCCGAAAACCGCCGTGTGGAAGTACCTGGAAGAGAACCAGGACTTCGAAATCGACCAGCAATTGCAGAACAAACTGCTGATCACCGTGGCGCCGGACGGCTACCTGCGTCGCGTTCGTTAATTCGCAACATTTACCCAGAGTTGTTTCGGCGAGTCGCCGGTTGTGGAGAGAAGTTATGCAAGGCAAGTACAGTTCTGAACTGACGCTACCGCTTGATGAGCTGTTGACGGTGGTGCTGATTACCCACAACCGACCGGCGTTCCTGCGTCGGGCTGTGAAGTATTACAGCGACTTGCCCTGCAAGATCATGGTGCTCGACTCCTCGCCGGAACGTCCGGAAGGCGATTTTTCCGCCGTCGATTACCATCATGTGCCGCAATTCGCGTACTGGGGGATGCAGGCCAAACTGGCCTATGGTGTCGAGCAACTGACCACGCCGTACATGGTGCTGGCGGCCGATGACGACTTCATCCTGCATGATTCATTGGCCGAATCCGTGGGTTTCCTGCAGGACAATCCGGATTACGGCATGTGCCACGGCTATTGCCTGATGTACCTGACGCTGGCCGGTGGCGTCAGCTACTACCGCCGCGACAAAAAAGTCCAGGAAGACTACTGCTCCGAACAGGCTCAGGAGCGGGTCATCGATTACATGAGCCAGTACATCCCGCCGTTCTATGCGGTGACCCGTACTGATCTGATGAAGACCTGGCACTCGGCATTGCCACCCGGCACCAGCTTCCAGTGGCAGGAAATCGGCCATGTCTATTTCCTGCTGGCCAGTGCCAAAGCACGGATTCTGCCGATCCCTTATGTGGTTCGGGAGATCAACTACGGTGCCTCCGAGCACAGCACGGAGGTGTATCACTCGCTGACCTACGTCGATGCCAAATCGGTCGCCGAGCGTGAAGCCTTTGCCGAGTTCCTTGCCGCGCTGCCAACCCAGATCAAAGGGCTGGACGCCGAGCAGGGCAAAGCGCTTGCCCTGCAAAGCTTCGAGGCAATGGTCGACAGCCTGCAATCGAATCGAGCGCTGACCGCGGAACTGATCATCCAGTCCACCTGGAATCAGGAGCTCAAGTACCCGGATCGCCGTTTCGGGCCTTTGCAGTACGTGGAGATGCCGTTTTACAACGAGGCGTTTTTCGACCGCCTGGCGCAGTTCGAATTCATGCTGCACGCCATGCCGGCGGGGCGCATCCAACTTGAAGGCCTGGAGGGCGTCTGGACCCGTCAGGCGCACTTGCTGCAAGCACGCAACAACGACACCCCGGAAAGCGTTCTCGATCGTTTGTGGCAGGCTCACGATCTCAATGCGTTCAATCGCACCGTGATCAAGCGGCTGGCGGCTCAGCTGACTTCGATGGGCCAAGCCGAAGAGGCGCAAGCGATGCAGGCCTGGATCGAGCGCCTCGAAGCGTTGACCGTCGATGACCATCATGCGGTCATGGACAAGATGCAGTCCGGTCGCCTGCTCAACTGGCTGGCCGCACGTGCGCCCGGCGCTCACCTCGAGGCAATCGGCCAACATCTGGCGGTGAATGGCGGTGGGCCGCAGTTCGGCATTTTTCTGCTGGATCTGGACGACGACATCGACAAGCTTCAGGTGTCTCTCGACAGCTTGCTGGAAGGGCAGTGCAAGGCCTTCCGCATTGTCGTGTTCACCACCGGCGAAGCGCCCGCCGCGACCACGGCACAGAACACCCTGCATTTTGTCCGAGTGACCGCGGGTAATCTGATCGACAAGCTCAATCAAAGCGCTCGTCAATCACCGTGTGACTGGCTGCTGTTGGCTGAAGCCGGTGATGAGTTCACTGCCAGCGGATTGTTGCGCGCCAGCCTGGAGTTGATGAACGCCGGCGATTGCCGCGCGGTATCCACCGACGAAATCCAGCGTCAGGAAAACGGTGCCCTGACCGACGTGTTCCGGCCGGGCTTCAACCTTGATCTACTGCTGAGCCTGCCAACGCTGATGGCGCGGCACTGGCTGGTACGGCGCGATGCGCTGGTTGAAATCGGCGGCTATCGCGCTGATTTCAATCAGGCACTGGAGCTCGATGTGCTGCTGCGTCTTATCGAAGAACATGGGCTCAACAGCCTGGCTCACCTCGACGAGCCGCTATTGGTCAGCCAGGCACCAGAGCTGGTCGAGAATGCTGACGAGCGCCTGGCGCTGCTGCGCCATCTGGGCAATCGCGGCTACAAGGCCAAAGTGACGTCAGCGGTTCCAGGGGTTTACCAGATCGACTATCACCACAGTGATCGGCCTCTGGTATCGATCGTTATTCCGGCGGGCAGCGATCTGGCGGTGCTGCAACGTTGCCTCGAAGGTGTGCTGCTGCGTACCCGTTACCATCACTATGAAGTGCTGATCGCCACCGCTGCGGATCAGACGGCTGAGATCAATGACTGGCTCGGCACTTACAAGCACTCCAG
This sequence comes from Pseudomonas sp. Sample_23, assembly GCF_004307595.1. Taxonomy (NCBI): domain Bacteria; kingdom Pseudomonadati; phylum Pseudomonadota; class Gammaproteobacteria; order Pseudomonadales; family Pseudomonadaceae; genus Pseudomonas; species Pseudomonas sp. Sample_23. Next base: position 39,077 of record NZ_RCNX01000026.1, on the reverse strand, counting down.
AGTGCAGGTGCTGCGCACTGACCGGACATTGAGCGAAGCAGGATTGTTCAACGCGGGCAGTCGTCAGGCGCGGGGCGAGTACCTGGTGCTGCTCGCCGCCGATGCGGAAGTGGTCAATCCGAACTGGCTCGACTCTTTGCTCAACCATGCTCTGCGTCCAGAGGTTGGCGTGGTCGGGCCGAAACTGATCGACCGTGATCGCAAGATCAGCCAGGCGGGATTGATCCTGGGCCTGAACGGCGGGGTCGATTCGCCCTTCGTTGGTGAAGAGCACGATGCCGACGGTTACCTGCATCGCTTGGCGGTGGAACAAAACTACTCGGCGGTATCAAGCGTGTGCCTGATGGTCCGCAAAGAGCTGTACGAGGCGCTCGGCGGTCTGGACGAAAGCACATTTGCCGAAGGCTTCAGCGATGTCGATCTGTGCCTGAGCGCCGGGCAGGCCGGTTATCTGACGGTATGGACTCCGGCGGTGCAAGTCATCCATCAGGGCGGTATGCCTGACGCCCCGCAAGCGCTGCTGGCCCTGCGCGAAAAATGGCCGGCGGCATTCGTTCAGGATCAGGCCTACAACGCGAACCTGAGCCTGAAGGGCAAAGGCTTCGTGCTCGATGACAATGCTTCACTGGACTGGGCACAGTTGCTCGCTTAAGCCTGGCGACAGGGACGGAATTGACAAAATGTTCAACGGTAAATCGATCTTCATCTCCGGCGGCACCGGCTCGTTCGGACGCAATTTCATCCGTCGCTTGCTGGAGCAATACCAGCCCAAGCGCGTAGTGGTGTTCTCCCGCGACGAGCTGAAACAGTACGAGATGCAGCAGACGTTCAACGCGCCGTGCATGCGTTATTTCATCGGTGACGTGCGTGACGCCGAGCGCTTGCGTCAGGCCATGCGCGGCATCGATTACGTCGTGCATGCCGCCGCGTTGAAGCAGGTGCCGGCGGCGGAGTACAACCCGACCGAATGCATTCGCACCAACGTCAACGGCGCGGAAAACATCATCGCTGCGGCGATCGATAACGGCGTAAAGAAAGTCGTCGCGCTGTCCACCGACAAGGCGGCCAGCCCGATCAATCTGTACGGCGCGACCAAGTTGCTTTCGGACAAATTGTTCGTCGCAGCCAACAATATTGCCGGCGAGCAGCAGACCCGTTTCGCCGTGGTGCGCTACGGCAACGTCGCCGGTTCGCGCGGCTCTGTAGTGCCGTTTTTCAGCAAGCTGATTGCTGACGGCGCGCAAGAATTGCCGATCACCGACGAGCGCATGACGCGGTTCTGGATCACTCTCGACCACGGCGTGCAGTTCGTCCTCGATAGCTTCGCTCGCATGCACGGCGGCGAAGTGTTCGTGCCGAAGATCCCGTCGATCCGCATCGTCGATCTGGCGCGCGGCATGGCCGAGCATCTGCCACACAAGAACGTCGGCATTCGTCCCGGCGAGAAGCTGCATGAGCTGATGGTGCCGCTGGACGATGCGCGCATGACCCTTGAGTTTGAAGACCATTACACGATTCAGCCGTCGATTCGTTTTACTAGCGTCGACGTCGATTTCGCGGTCGATAAACTCGGTGAACGTGGCCGTGTCGTGGGCGAGGATTTCGAGTATCGCTCGGACACCAACCCGCATTTCCTTTCGGTAGGGCAGATCGCCGATCTGCACGCGAAGCTGTCGGTATGATTCCTTACGGTCGGCAGAGCCTCGATCAGGCGGACATCGATGCGGTGGTCGAGGTGCTGCAATCGGACTGGCTGACCCAGGGGCCGACCATCGAACGCTTCGAACAGGCCATGGCCGCGCGTTGCCAGGCCGATTTTTCCGTGGCGGTGTGCAATGCCACGGCGGCGCTGCACATTGCTTGTCTGGCCGCTGACCTGGGGCCGGGCGATCGCTTGTGGACCTCGCCGAATACGTTTCTGGCTTCGGCCAATTGCGGGCGTTATTGCGGCGCTGATGTTGATTTCGTCGACATCGATCCGCTGACCTGGAACCTCGATGCCTTTGCCCTTGAAGCGAAGCTCGAACAGGCCGAGCGCGACGGCACGTTGCCCAAAGTCCTCGTCGCCGTCGCGTTCTCCGGGCAGAGCTGCGATATGCGCAAGATCGCCGATCTGGCGGTGCGCTACAACTTCACAGTGATCGAAGACGCCTCGCACGCGGTGGGCGCGAGCTACGCCGGGCGCCCGGTCGGTTGCGGCGAATTTGCGGCAATGACGGTGTTCAGTTTTCACCCGGTGAAAATCATCACCAGCGCCGAAGGCGGCATGGTCCTGACCAATCGCCCGGTGCTGGCCGAACGTCTGCGACGCCTGCGCAGCCACGGCATGACCCGCGATCCCGAGCACATGACCGAGCCGAGCCACGGGGCGTGGTATTACCAGCAGATCGAGCTGGGTTTCAATTACCGGATCACCGATCTGCAAGCGGCGCTGGGCCTGTCGCAACTGGGCAAACTGGATGAGTTTGTCGCGCGTCGCCGCGAATTGGCCGCGCGTTACGATCAACTCCTCGCCTACCTGCCGCTGACCTTGCCGAGCGCGCAACCGGAGGCCGAATCGGCGTGGCACCTTTACGTGGTGCGCGTGCAGGTCGAGCGCTGCAACCTCAGTCATCGCCAGGTGTTCGAAGGTTTGCGCGCAGCCGGTATCGGCGTGAATCTGCACTACATTCCCGTGCATCTGCAGCCGTACTATCGCGAGCTGGGTTTTGCCGAGGGCGATTTCCCCGAGGCCGAGCGCTATTACGCCGAGGCGATCAGCTTGCCGCTGTTCCCTTTGCTCAGCGAGGCACAACAGGATCAGGTGGTCGAGCAACTGCGTCGGCTGCTGCTTGAGGAGTAAGGCACCGTGAGCTGCGTCGCGATCATCCCCGCCCGTGGTGGCAGCAAGCGCATCCCGCGCAAGAATCTCAAACCGTTCGACGGCGTGCCGATGATCGTTCGCTCGATTCGCACGGCGCTGGAGTCAGGGCTGTTCGGCGCCGTGGTGGTCAGCACTGACGATGAGGAAATTGCCGACGTCGCGCGGGCAAATGGCGCCGAGGTGCCGTTCATGCGACCGGCCGATCTGGCCGATGATTTCACCGGCACCGCTGCGGTGATCGTGCATGCCTTGCAGCGATTGCCGGTGTTCGATTACGCCTGCTGCGTGTATGCGACAGCGCCGTTGTTACAGGCGCGTTATCTGCGTCAGGGTCTGGATTTGCTCAAGCAGCATCCGCACAAGTCGTTTGCCTTTTCGGTGTGCGGCTTCGGCTTCCCGGTGCAGCGCGCACTGACCCTCGACGAGGAGGGCGCGCTGACGTCTTTGTACCCCGAATTTCGCACGACCCGTTCGCAGGATCTGCCCGAAGCATTTCAGGATGCCGGGCAGTTTTACTGGGGCCGCAGCGAAGCGTGGTTGCGCGGCGAGACGCTGTTCTCGCCAGCGAGTCTGCCGGTGATCCTGCCGCGTCATCTGGTCCAGGACATCGACACCCCCGAGGACTGGAAACGCGCCGAATACCTGTACGCCGCGCTCAAGGCCGGCGGAGAACTGCAATGAGAGTGCTGATCCGCGCCGACGCCTCGCCAACCATTGGCAGCGGCCACATTGCCCGCTGCCTGACCTTGGCGCGGGTGCTGCGCGGGCAGGGCAGTCATGTCGCATTCGCCTGTCGGCGTTTGCCCGGGCATCGACTCGAAGCCTTGAATGCCGAAGGCTTCGAGACCTTCGCGCTGCCCGAGCGCTATCGCGATGAAGACCCGCTGCAGGCTATCGAATCGATGTTGCCGTGGCAGTTCGATATTGATGCACTGGGCGTGCTGCTGGACGGGCAGGCACCGTTCGACTGGATCATCGCCGACCATTACGGCCTCGATCATCACTGGCAAACCGCTGCCCGGCGCTGGGCGCACCGAATCGCCGCCGTGGATGATCTGGCCACGCGGCGCTATAGCGTCGATCTGCTGCTCAATCAGAACCTCTCTGGCTTGAGTGAAAACTACGCGCCGCTGCTGCCCCCAGGCTGTCGCACCTTGCTCGGCCCGCGCTACGCCATGTTGCGCGAAGAATTCAACTGCGATGCCATCGAGATCAAACCGAAGGCGCGCCGGGTGCTGGTGAATTTCGGCGGTTTCGACGCGGCGAGGCAGACTCACCACGCGATGCTGGCGCTGGCTGATTTCACTGAGTTGCAGGTGGATTTCGTCGCTGGCGCCGACAACCCGGCGTGGACGCAGATGCAGGCGTTGGCCGAGACGCGACCGAACTGGCGCCTGCACAGTTTCGTCAGCGATTTCCATCAGCGCATGACTGAAGCGGATCTGTTTATCGGCGCCGGCGGCGGCACCAGTTGGGAGCGCGCGGCGCTGGGTTTGCCGACCATCTGCATCGCCGTGGCGAACAATCAGCAGGCCAACGGCGAAGTCATGGCCGCTGCCGGTGCGCATGTGTTCATGGGGGCTCGCGAGCAGGTCAGCGTCGAGCAGTTGCGTGATGCGGTCGGCTTCGTCGTGAACAATCATTTTCTACGCCGCAGCCTCGCCGAGCGCTCGCGGCAACTGGTCGACGGGCGCGGTGCCGCACGCGTCGCGGCGGCGCTGGCCGGCGCGGTGCTGAAACTGCGCCCGGCGACGCTGGACGATGCGCAGTTGCTGTTCGATGGGCGCAATGCTGAAGCGGTACGGCGCTGGTCGCTGGAAACCGGTGTGATCGATTGGACTCAGCATCTGAACTGGCTGACAGCGACCCTGCGCAATCCGCAACGGTTGCTGTTGATCGCCGAGGCGGACGACGGCCCGGTCGGGGTGCTGCGTTACGACTTGCGCGGGTTCGAAGCCGAAGTGTCGATCTATCTGCTGGAAGGGCGTTTCGGCCTCGGTTGGGGCAGGGCAGTGCTCAGCCGTGGCGAAGCGTTTGTCGCTGCGCACTGGCCACAATTGACACGCATCACTGCGCGGGTCATGCCGGCCAATCAGTCTTCATTGAAAGTCTTCCGCGACGCCGGGTTCATCCAGGAAACCTGTGCGTTCAGCCGTGTTTTGAAGGATCACCCGCATGTCTAGTTTCAAGATTGGCCAGCACACCATCGGTGCCGATGCGCCGCCGTTCATCATTGCCGAAATGAGCGGCAACCATAACCAGTCTCTCGACGTCGCTCTGCAAATCGTCGAGGCGGCGGCCAAGGCCGGGGCGCATGCCTTGAAGCTGCAAACCTACACCGCCGAAACCATGACCCTGGATTTGGCTGAAGGCGAATTCTTCATCAAGGATCCGGGCAGTCTGTGGGCCGGCACGTCGCTCTACGATCTCTACGAAAAAGCCCACACACCGTGGGAGTGGCACGCGCCGATTTTTGCTCGGGCCAAGGAGTTGGGGATGCTCGCGTTCTCGACGCCGTTCGATGACAGCGCGGTGGATTTTCTCGAAAGCCTTGAAGTGCCGGCGTACAAGATCGCCAGTTTCGAAAACACCGATCTGCCGCTGATCCGCCGTGTGGCGGCTACGGGCAAACCGCTGATCATCTCCACCGGCATGGCGAGTATTGCTGAGCTGGATGAAACCGTGCGTGCCGCACGCGAGGCCGGGTGCAAGGATCTGGTGTTGCTCAAGTGCACCAGCACCTATCCGGCCACGCCTCTCAACAGCAACGTGCGCACGATCCCGCATCTGCGCGAGCTGTTTGGTTGCGAGGTGGGGCTGTCAGATCATTCGATGGGCGTTGGCGTGTCGGTGGCAGCGGTGGCATTGGGGGCGACGGTGGTGGAGAAGCATTTCACCCTCGACCGTTCCGCCGGTGGCGTGGACGCGAGTTTCTCCCTGGAGCCTGCGGAGCTGGCCAGTCTGGTCGTCGAAACCGAGCGTGCCTGGCAGGCGATGGGGCGTGTTCAGTACGGTCCGACCGAGGCCGAGCGCAAGTCGCTGGTCTATCGCCGCTCGCTGTATGTCACCGCTGACATGGCCGCCGGTGAAGCCTTTACTGGCGACAATCTGCGCGCCATTCGTCCCGGTCTCGGTCTGCCGCCCAAGCACACCGAAGCCGTCCTCGGACGCCGTGCGCGCACCGCGATCAAGCGCGGTACGCCGCTGGATTGGTCGCTGGTCGAATAGGCCAATCTGCCATCGATTCGGCAAAATAGCGTGACCTGCGAGTCATAACGCGCATCTTCACTGTATTGTATTGACCGGGGAGATGGCGCCTGGCCCGTTTTGCGGTTCCAGTGATAGCCCTTTGCGCTTCCCGTGGCTGCCCGTCGTGGCGGCCGTTTTCTGTTTGTCGGCGCCCCTCGAATCCTTGCGAGCGGTGGTTTTGGGCTGTTTTTTATTGGGAAGCCGTAATGATTGGCATAAAAAGCATTGCGAGCTACGTTCCTGTAGCCGGCGTGGACAATTACGCACAAGGTGCAAAATTCGAAAAGGATGAAGAGTTCATCCTTGGCAAGATCGGTTCGGCGTTCCTGCCGCGCAAAGACGCTGAGCAGGAAACTTCCGACCTGTGCGTGGAAGCGGCCAATGCGCTGTTCGCCAGCAATCCTGAACTGAAGCGTGAATCGATCGACGCGTTGATTGTCGTCACTCAGAACGGTGATGAAGAAGGCCTGCCGCACACCGCAGCAATCGTCCAGGACAAACTCGGCCTGCCGACCAATGTCGCAGCGTTCGATATCTCTTTGGGCTGCTCCGGTTACGTCTACGGCATCTACGCGATCAAGGGCTTCATGGAAGCCGCCGGCCTGAAGAACGGCCTGCTGATCACTGCTGACCCGTACTCGAAAATCGTTGACCCTGAAGACCGCAACACCACCATGCTGTTCGGCGATGCCGCCACCGCCACCTGGATGGGCGAAAACCCGACCTGGGCGCTGGGCAAGGCCAAGTTCGGCACCGACGGTTCCGGCGCACCGCATTTGAAAGTCAGCAACGGCGTGTTCTTCATGAATGGTCGTCAGGTCTTCAACTTCGCTCTGCTGAAAGTCCCGGCGCACTTGCACGAGCTGCTCGACGATTCCAATCTCAAGGCCGATGACATCGACGCATTCTGCATTCACCAGGGCAGCGCGGCGATCGTCGACGCCGTGGCGCGACGCTTCGAAGGCGAACCGGAGAAGTTCATCAAGGACATGGTCGAGACCGGCAACACCGTGTCGTCGAGCATTCCGCTGCTGTTGGAAAAACACGTCCTCGACTCTGACTGGCAGCGCGTTGCGCTGAGCGGTTTTGGTGTCGGTCTGTCGTGGGGCTCGGCGATCATCTATCGTCCGTAAGCCCGAGCAAAAAGCACTGATACAAAAATAGCGTTCAAGGTTAACCTTGCACGCTATTTTTTTGCCCGAGAAGGAGCGCGAGGCGCCATGAGCGAGTTTTTCCAAGCCAATGCCGAAGTATTGCAACGGCGCTGGCCGGCGCTGTTCGAGCGACTGATGGCTGAAGACAGCGCGTCCGTACAGGCCGAACTCGTGCAAGGACTGGGCTCGACGCTGAGCGTCGATGGCATTCAGCTCACCAGTCGCCATGATCGTCTGCATGAGGCGCAGATCCAGGCGGCGAGCCTGCCGGAAAAACCGCAACTTCACGTTTATGGCACTGGCCTGGGCGATTTGCCCGGTGTGCTGCTTGAGCGCGCAGGGCTGGAGCGTCTGTACGTGCACATTCTCAACGGCGCGCTGTTCGCACTGGTACTGCAACTGCTCGATCAGCGCCAGTGGCTGCAGGATCCCCGGGTTGAACTGTTTTACGCGAGTGATCACCCGGACTTTTTTACCCCGTTCTTTGCCCTGCCGGCGGAGATGTTATTGGCCGATGACTTCAACGCGAAGATCCGCGACCGGCTGATCAATGAAGTGCACCTGACATTCAATAACCGCGATTTCGATCCGCAGTCGCCAGAAATCCAGCAACGCGTGCAGGAATGTCTGCCGGTGTTGCTTGGCGATGACGATGTCGCGCAGCTGTTCGGCAGTTGCGCTGGACGTGAAATCTACGTAATCGCCACCGGACCGACGCTGGAGCAGCATTTCGAACGTCTGGCGGCGATTCGTCAGCGTGCCGAGCGGCCGTTGTTCATCTGTGTTGATACCGCTTATCGGCCGCTACGTGAGCACGGCATCGTGCCTGATCTGGTGGTGAGCATCGATCAGCGCATCGGCTTTCGGCATCTGCCCTTCGAGACGTCTGACGGCATTACCCTGGTGTACCTGCCGATGAGCGACCCGCAGGTATTGAAGGCATGGAAGGGCAAGCGCTATGGCGGCTATTCGGCCAGCCCGATCTATGCCGAGCTGAAAGAACAGTATCCACGCGGCGAGCTGCACGTCGGCGGCAGCGTGATTCATCCGGCGGTGGATCTCGCGGTAAAAATGGGCGCGAGGCGTATCACGCTATTTGGCGCTGACTTCGCTTTCCCGATGAACAAGACTCACGCCGGTTGGAATGACGGCGATCTCGGACCACCGGTGAATCAGGCGCGGCACTGGGTGCGCGATGGCCACGGTCAGCGCGTCAGCACTCAGCTGAATTTTCGCGGTTATCTGTGTGTGCTTGAGCGTTATATCGCTGCGCATCCGCAGGTCGAATTTCTCAACAGCAGCCGCGCCGGTGCATTGATTGCCGGGACCGCTTTCAATCCGGAGTTCGTGCAATGAGGGCGCTGAGTCAGTGTCAGGATCAGTGTCGTCAGTGTGCGGCGTTGTTTCGCCTTGGGCGTGACGTTGAGGCGGCGTTGACGATGGTCGATGTATTCGAACAGGCTCAACTATGCCTGGCGTCTGCCTCGGAGAAGGTGCAGCAGGACTGGGCACAGGTGCTCACGCAAATGCTCGACTGTCAGGAGCGCCAGGACTGGTTGGGCCTGGCTGACTATATGGAATACGAACTGGTCGAATTGCTGGAAAGTGCCAGGCGCTGAACCGCTGCGCAGCGCTGGCCCGCGGCTTTGCGTTACAGGCGGTTTTATGACGTCATTTTTTCGCGCTGGATGTGCTGCTAAGTCTTTGTTTTCTCGGGGGTGGCGTGGTGATGGCAAAATTTTTTCAAAAAGCCCTCAAGCAACCTGCAAACCCGACGATAACTATTACGAAGGTTCTCTAGGCCATACCCGGCGGTTGCCAGGGCCGGAAGCCGCAGTACCCAACCAACGAGGAATTCGTCATGGCTTTAACAGTAAACACCAACACCACATCGTTGAACGTTCAGAAAAACCTGAACCGCGCTTCCGACGCTCTGTCCACTTCGATGCAGCGCCTGTCTTCCGGCCTGAAAATCAACAGCGCCAAAGACGACGCCGCTGGCCTGCAGATCTCCAACCGTATGTCCTCGCAGATCCGCGGTAACACCCAGGCCATCCAGAACGCCAACGACGGTATCTCCGTTGCCCAGACCGCTGAAGGCGCTCTGCAAGCTTCGACCGACATCCTGCAGCGTATGCGTGAACTGGCTGTTAAAGCTCGTAACGGTACCAACGGCACTGCTGACCAGACCGCTACCAACGCTGAATTCGCTCAGATGTCTGACGAAATCACCCGTATCTCGGCTGCTACCAACCTGAACGGCAAAAACCTGCTGGACGGTTCGGCTGGTACTGTGACCCTGCAAGTTGGCGCAAACACCGGTTCGGCTAACCACATCGACCTGGTACTGAGCTCCAAGTTCGACGCCGTCAGCCTGTCGGTAGGTAGCGGTACTGTAGTTCTGACCGGTACTTCGGGTACTGGTGCTGGTTCTGCTTCGCAGAACATCGACAACGCGATCACTGCAATCGACGCCGCTATCGCTGCAATCGGTGCAACCCGTGCCAGCCTGGGTGCTTCGCAAAACCGTCTGACCAGCACCATCTCCAACCTGCAGAACATCACTGAAAACACCACCGCTGCTCAGGGTCGTGTACAGGACACCGACTTCGCCGCAGAAACTGCTAACCTGACCAAGCAGCAGACTCTGCAGCAAGCTTCGACCTCCGTACTGGCTCAAGCCAACCAACTGCCTTCCGCTGTACTGAAGCTGCTTCAGTAATTTCGGAATGAGTTTAAGCGGGGGAGTGCGCTTGTCGTGCTCTCTCGCTTTTTTACGTTAAGAGGTGATGGGCATGGACATGAGCGTAAAGCTTAACTTGTCTTATCCGGCTCCCAAGCCAGTGCCACCGGTTGCTGACAAACCGTCAGAGCTGCCTAAAGTCCAAAAGACTGAAGCACCGGTCGCTGCCAAGGATCAGGATGCGGACGGCGCCAAGTTGAAACTGGCGGTGCAAGAGATAGAAAAGTTCGTCCAGTCGATCAAGCGTAATCTGGAGTTCTCGATCGACGAGCATTCCGGCAAGGTCATCGTCAAGGTGATCGCGAGCGAGACGGGTGAAGTCGTTCGACAGATTCCTTCCGCCGAAGCCCTTAAGCTCGCAGACAGCCTGGCCAATGCAAGCCACGTGTTGTTCGACGCCAAAGTCTGATAGCTGGCATGAATAGTGTTTGCCCATTCTCAGGACGCGTGTAACGGTCAAAAGAATGGCAACAATCTGAAGGGAGATGCACATGGCAAGTCCAATTCTACCGGGTTCCGGACTGGGTTCCGGCCTGGACATCGGCGCGATCGTGACCGCGCTGGTCAACGCCGACAAGTCTGCCAAGCAGACGCAGATCGATACTGCTACCAAGACCAATAGCCTGAAGATCTCCGGTGTCGGTTCGTTGAAGAGTGCGCTGACCGCATTCCAGACGGCGATGACCAACCTGAGCAGCAAGACCAACCCTGCGTTTGCCGGCTTTGCGGCGACGTCGGGCAATACCGATATTCTCAGTGCCACCTCCGATAGCACCGCGGTTGCGGGCAAATACAATGTGGTGGTGAACAAGCTGGCCACGGGCTCGAAAATCGCCAGTGCTTCCTTTGCCGGCGGCGCCGCCAGTGCCATTCCGAGTGGTACCCTGAAAATCAGTCAGAATGGCACTGATTACAACGTCGACATCCCCGCCAATGCCACCTTGCAGACCACCCGTGACGCCATCAACAAGGCTCAGGGCGCCAACGGCATTTCCGCCAACATCGTCACCGACAGCTCCGGTTCCTCGCGCCTCGTTATCAGCTCAAGCAAGACCGGCGCAGGTTCCGATCTGACCGTTAGCGGTATTGCCGGTCTGGAAATCGATGGTACCCAGCTGATGGGTACCAGCCCGGCCGCCGGTGCTTCGGGCGCGGTCAACGGCGTTGCGCAAAATGCCGAGCTGACCATCGACGGTCTGACGGTAACCAGCAAGAGCAACACGGTAAGCGGCGCGATCAGTGGCCTGACCTTGAATCTGACCACGGCAACGCCGCTCAATGGCACGCCGACCGTCATCAGCGTCGATGCCAATACCAAGGGGCTGCAGACTTCGATTCAGACGTTTGTCGACGCTTACAATGCGCTGAAGAATACCGTTGACACGCTGTCCAAGGCGACGCCGGACGCAGACGGCAAACTGACTGTGCAGGCAGCCTTCACCGGTGACTCGCTGCCACGTTCGTTGATTGCCGATATCCGTGAGCAGTTGACGGCAGTGGGCGCTGGCGGACCGCTGGCGGTGTTGTCGCAGTTGGGTGTGATGACCGACCGCAACACCGGTAACCTGACGTTTGATACCGCTGCGTTCAACAAAACCATGGATCAGCCGGGCATGACTGGCCAGGTTCAGCAACTGTTCACCGGGACCGACGATACCAACGGTCTGTTGGCGCGCATGAAGGCGGCGGTTGATCCGTACCTCAAAGCTCCAGCGGGTAGCAAGGTTACCAGCGGTTTGCTCGATCAGCGTCTGACCATTCTGAACAACAACACACGCAATCTAACCAACCAGCAGCTGGCGCTGGATTTGCGTGTCGCCAACCTGACCAAGACGTTGACCGCCAAGTACAACGCCATGGACTTGCTGGTAGGGCAGATGAAGGCAACGGCGAGCAACATCACGTCGTTCTTCAGCTCGCTGAACGCTCAGCAGTCCGCGAAGTAACAGTCAGTAACGACAAAAACCCGGCTACGCTTTATCGGCGTGCGCCGGGTTTTTGTCTTTTGATCTAAAGTTTTCGGACCGGTTGGCGATACACTGGTTATACGAGTCAACGTGGCAATGAGGTAGAACATGAACCCGATGTTAGCCCTTCGGCAGTACCAGAAAGTCGGCGCCCATGCGCAGACGTCCGAAGCGAGCCCGCACCGCCTGGTGCAAATGTTGATGGAAGGTGGCCTTGCCCGTATTGCTCAGGCCAAGGGCGCCATTGAGCGCAAGGACATCCCCGCCAAATGCACGGCGATCAGCAAGGCCATCGGCATTGTCAGTGGCCTGCGTGAAGGCCTCGATCTTGAAAACAACGCCGAGGCGCTGGCCGATCTGGATGGCCTGTACATCTACATGATGAAGCGCCTCGCCGAGGCCAACATCAGCAGTGATCCGCGTGTCCTCGATGAAGTGGCCGGTCTGCTGACAACGGTAAAAGAAGGCTGGGACGCCATCGCGCCTGTGCCGGCTCCGCAGTTCTGAAGGAGATCACCATGAGTCTTGTATTGCAGCGAATAGCCGATACCCGTGAAGCGTTGGTCGGAGCATTGGCCGAGCGAAACTGGGAAGCCATTGGTGAGTTGGATCTGGCTTGCCGTTCCTGCATGGAAGACGTCATGGCGGAAGCTTCGCTGGACGAAGTAGCACTGCGCGACAACCTTGAGGAGCTGCTATTCGTCTACAAAGAGCTTCTCGAGGTAGCAATGGGCGAGCGGCAGGCGATAGCCAACGAGATGTCGCAGATCACCCAAGCGCAAAAGGCTGCAAAGGTTTACCATCTGTTTGGTTGATTAACCGTCAGTTGAAACAGAGATGTGCGCCATAAATTTGACTGTGCACGGTTTTTTGACTTAACTAGTGGCTATTATCAGGTTTAGGGCGTCTACAGGCACATGGTGTCCTGCAAGCGTCTCGCTTGCCTTATTTTTCGGGCATTGAGTTGACTAGGGAAGTTGCTATTGCATGTGGCGTGAAACCAAAATTCTGCTGATCGATGACGATAGCGTCCGCCGCCGCGACCTGGCGGTGATTCTGAATTTTCTTGGCGAAGAAAATTTACCCTGCGGCAGCCATGACTGGCAGCAGGCTGTCGGCTCTTTGTCGTCTAGTCGTGAGGTCATTTGCGTACTGATCGGGACGGTTAATGCTCCTGGCGCGCTTTTGGGCTTGCTAAAGACACTCGCAACCTGGGATGAGTTCCTTCCGGTTTTGTTAATGGGCGATAATTCTTCCGTTGACCTGCCTGAAGACCAGCGTCGCCGCGTGCTGTCGACCCTGGAAATGCCGCCCAGCTACAGCAAATTGCTCGATTCGCTGCACCGCGCCCAGGTCTATCGCGAAATGTACGACCAGGCCCGCGAACGCGGCCGTCATCGCGAACCCAATCTTTTCCGCAGTCTTGTCGGCACCAGCCGTGCGATTCAGCACGTGCGGCAGATGATGCAGCAAGTGGCCGATACCGACGCCAGCGTGCTGATCCTCGGCGAGTCCGGCACCGGCAAGGAAGTGGTCGCGCGCAACCTGCATTACCACTCCAAGCGCCGCGACGCGCCGTTCGTGCCGGTCAACTGCGGGGCGATCCCTGCAGAGCTGCTCGAAAGCGAACTGTTCGGCCACGAGAAGGGCGCTTTCACTGGCGCGATCACCAGCCGTGCCGGGCGCTTTGAGCTGGCCAACGGCGGTACGCTGTTCCTCGACGAAATCGGCGACATGCCGCTGCCGATGCAGGTCAAGCTGCTGCGCGTATTGCAAGAGCGCACCTTCGAACGCGTGGGCAGCAACAAGACCCAGAGCGTCGACGTGCGCATCATTGCCGCAACGCACAAGAATCTCGAAAGCATGATCGAGATCGGCTCGTTCCGCGAAGACCTCTACTATCGCCTGAACGTGTTCCCGATCGAGATGGCGCCACTGCGTGAGCGCGTCGAAGACATCCCGCTGCTGATGAACGAACTGATCTCGCGCATGGAGCACGAGAAGCGCGGTTCGATCCGTTTCAACTCGGCGGCGATCATGTCGCTGTGCCGTCACGGCTGGCCGGGCAACGTCCGCGAGCTGGCCAACCTGGTCGAGCGCATGGCGATCATGCACCCGTACGGGGTGATCGGCGTGGTCGAGTTGCCGAAGAAATTCCGCTACGTCGACGACGAAGACGAGCAGATGGTCGACAGCCTGCGCAGCGATCTGGAAGAGCGCGTGGCGATCAACGGCCATACGCCGGATTTCAGCGCCAGTGCACTGCTGCCGCCGGAAGGCCTCGATCTCAAGGACTACCTCGGTGGTCTGGAGCAAGGCCTGATTCAGCAAGCGCTGGACGATGCCAATGGCATCGTGGCACGGGCCGCTGAACGTCTGCGCATCCGTCGCACCACCCTGGTCGAGAAGATGCGCAAGTACGGCATGAGCCGGGCTGGAGGAGATGAACAGGCGGATGATTGACGCCTGTTTTTCAAGCGCTTCATTTTATAAGCGGTTTTTTTTAGGCACGGGTATTGCTATAGCCCTCGCAACGTTCCGTTTCACTGACGGTCAGCCAAGCGAGAGAGCCCAATGCCCCAAGCCGCCCAGATCTCTTCTGCCTCCAATATCGTGGGGCAACCCTCGTCCGTAGAGCAGGCAAGTCGTCAGGGGCTTGAGCAGGCCTTCCAGCTGTTCAGCCAGATGTCGAGCCAGCTGACCGACTCCTACAGCCTGCTCGAAGCGCGGGTCACCGAACTCAAGGGTGAGCTGGCCGTGGTCAGCGCCCAACGCATGCAGGAACTGGCGGAAAAAGAACGCCTGGCCAATCGCCTGCAAAACCTTCTCGACCTGCTGCCCGGCGGCGTCATCGTCATCGACGGCCACGGTCTGGTACGCGAAGCCAATCCGGCCGCCATCGATCTGCTCGGCTCGCCACTCGAAGGCGAACTCTGGCGCCATGTGATCGCACGCTGCTTCGCTCCCCGTGAAGACGACGGTCACGAAATCTCCTTGAAAAACGGTCGACGTCTGTCGATTTCCACCCGCTCGCTGGATGCCGAGCCGGGGCAGTTGGTGCTGCTCAACGACTTGACCGAAACCCGGCATCTTCAGGATCAACTGGCACGGCATGAGCGTTTGTCGTCGCTGGGGCGCATGGTTGCGTCTCTGGCCCACCAGATTCGCACGCCGCTGTCCGCCGCTTTGCTTTACGCCAGCCATTTGACCGAACAGCAATTGCCGGTGGAAACCCAGCAACGCTTTGCCGGGCGCCTGAAAGAGCGTCTGCACGAACTGGAACATCAAGTGCGCGACATGCTGGTGTTCGCTCGCGGTGAATTACCGCTGACCGACCGCATTTCGCCCAATGCCTTGATGCAATCGCTGCAGGCAGCGGCGCTGACCCATGTGCAGGATCTGCCGATCCGCTGGCAGTGCGACAGCCATGCCGGTGAGCTGCTGTGCAACCGCGACACACTGGTCGGCGCGCTGCTGAATCTGATTGAAAACGCCATTCAGGCCAGCGCCGGCGAAGCGCGGCTGAAAGTGCATTGCTACACCAGAGGCAACACCCTGCGCTTGTGTGTCAGTGACAGCGGCAGCGGCATTGAGCCGACAGTTTTGGCGCGCCTCGGCGAGCCTTTTTTTACTACCAAAGTCACCGGCACAGGCCTCGGCCTGACCGTGGTCAAAGCGGTGGCCCGTGCGCATCAGGGAGAATTGACCCTGCGCTCGCGAGTCGGGCGCGGCACCTGCGCGCAGGTCAGCCTGCCACTTTTTTCCGCTGCACAGGGAGTTGAATAAACGTCATGGGCATCAAGGTGTTGCTGGTCGAGGATGACCGTTCGTTGCGCGAAGCGCTGGCCGATACGCTGCTCCTCGCCGGCCACGACTATCACGCCGTCGGCAGCGCCGAAGAAGCGCTGACGGCGGTCGCGCAGCAAGCCTTCAGCCTGGTGGTCAGTGACGTCAACATGCCGGGCATGGACGGTCACCAATTGCTCGCGTTGCTGCGCGCGCGCCAGCCGCAATTGCCGGTGCTGCTGATGACCGCCCACGGCGCTGTCGAGCGTGCGGTCGATGCGATGCGCCAAGGGGCGGCGGATTATCTGGTCAAGCCGTTCGAGCCCAAAGCGCTGCTCGATCTGGTGGCGCGCCATGCCTTGGGCAGCATTGACGCGGGCGAAGCGGACGGTCCGGTCGCCGTTGAACCGGCCAGTGCGCAGTTGCTTGAGCTGGCGGCACGGGTCGCGCGCAGTGACTCGACTGTGTTGATCTCCGGCGAGTCCGGCACCGGTAAAGAGGTGCTGGCACGCTATATCCACCAGCAATCGCGGCGGGCCAGCCAGCCGTTTATCGCAATCAACTGCGCGGCGATCCCCGACAACATGCTCGAAGCGACATTGTTCGGTCATGAGAAAGGTTCGTTCACCGGCGCCATCGCTTCGCAGGCCGGCAAGTTCGAGCAGGCGGACGGCGGCACCATTCTGCTCGACGAAATTTCCGAAATGCCCCTGGGCCTGCAAGCCAAGTTGCTGCGCGTTCTGCAAGAGCGTGAAGTGGAGCGAGTGGGCGCGCGCAAGCCGATCAGTCTGGATATTCGCGTGGTCGCCACGACCAACCGTGATCTGGCCGGCGAAGTGGCGGCGGGGCGTTTTCGCGAAGACCTGTTTTACCGCTTGTCGGTTTTCCCTCTGGCCTGGCGTCCACTTCGCGAACGCACTGCCGATATCCTGCCGCTGGCGGAAAAGTTGTTGGCCAAACACGTCAATAAAATGAAGCACGCAGCAGCGAAGCTGTCCCCCCAAGCGCAGGACTGCCTGACCGCGTATCCGTGGCCAGGCAATGTACGTGAACTGGACAACGCCATTCAGCGCGCGCTGATCCTGCAGCAGGGCGGTTTGATTCAGCCGCAGGATTTTTGCCTGAGCGGTGCGGTGACATTTGCGCCGTTGCCGGTTCCGGCACCGGTGATCCGCGAGGTGGAAATCGAGGCAGACTCCTCCGGCGCCCTGGGCGATGACCTGCGCCGCCGGGAGTTTCAGATGATCATCGACACCCTGCGCGCCGAGCGTGGCCGCCGCAAGGAAGCTGCCGAAAAGCTCGGCATCAGCCCGCGCACTTTGCGCTACAAGCTCGCGCAAATGCGCGACGCCGGGATGGACGTCGAAGGCTATCTGTTCGCCACCTGATCGATGCTGCAAAACATTCCAGATGCTTTTCTCAGAAGGGTGCCCACTAGCTGGCACCCTTGTTGCTAATACCTGTGTACCCGCCGAGTGAGTGTCAAAAAATTGCGGGCCGCCCAAGAGAGTAGACCATGAGCCAAGGTATTGAATTTAATCGGTTGATGATGGACATGCAGGCCATGAAAGTGGATGCCATGTCTGCGCGTAAATCGACTGCCGCTGTCCCTGAAATCGCGGGCAGCAGCTTTTCCGACATGCTCGGTCAGGCGATCAATAAAGTCAGCGATACCCAGCAGGCGTCGACTCAACTGGCCAACGCGTTCGAGATCGGCAAGAGCGGTGTCGACCTGACTGACGTCATGATTGCGTCGCAAAAAGCCAGCGTGTCGTTCCAGGCTCTGACCCAGGTGCGCAACAAGCTGGTCCAGGCTTACCAAGACATCATGCAGATGCCGGTTTAAGGGCGAAATAAGTCATGGCAGAAGCAGTCGCTGATAACGTTCCGGCCAAGGCCACCCCGATCGACGGCAAACCGCCGCTGTTCGGCCTGTCCTTTCTGGAAAACCTTTCCCAGATGACCGTGCTGCGTCAGGTCGGCCTGTTGGTCGGTCTGGCTGCGAGCGTGGCGATTGGCTTTGCCGTGGTGCTGTGGTCGCAGCAGCCGGATTACCGTCCACTGTATGGCAGTCTTGCCGGCATGGACGCCAAGCAGGTCATGGAAACCCTGGCCGCCGCTGACATCCCTTACAACGTAGAACCCAATTCCGGCGCCTTGCTGGTCAAGGCCGACGACCTGTCCCGTGCGCGGATGAAACTCGCTGCTGCTGGTGTCACTCCCAGCGACGGCAACATCGGTTTCGAAATCCTCGACAAGGAACAGGGTCTGGGCACCAGCCAGTTCATGGAAGCGACCCGTTATCGTCGCGGCCTCGAAGGCGAACTGGCGCGGACCATTTCCAGCCTGAACAACGTCAAGGGTGCACGCGTGCACCTGGCGATTCCGAAGAGTTCGGTGTTCGTCCGTGACGAGCGCAAGCCGAGCGCTTCGGTACTGGTCGAGCTGTACAGCGGGCGTTCGCTGGAGCCGGGTCAGGTGGTGGCGATCATCAACCTGGTGGCGACTTCCGTGCCCGAGTTGAGCAAATCGCAGATCACCGTCGTCGATCAGAAGGGCAACCTGCTCTCCGATCAGGCGGAGAACTCGGAAATGACCATGGCCGGCAAGCAGTTCGATTACAGCCGCCGCATGGAAAGCATGCTCACCCAGCGCGTGCACAACATTCTGCAACCGGTACTGGGCAACGATCGCTACAAGGCTGAAGTTTCGGCCGACGTCGATTTCAGTGCCGTCGAATCGACTGCCGAGCAATTCAACCCGGACCAACCGGCGTTGCGCAGCGAGCAGTCGGTCAACGAACAACGTACCGCCAGCAATGGTCCGCAAGGTGTGCCGGGTGCCCTGAGCAACCAGCCACCGGCGCCTGCCTCGGCGCCGCAGACCACCGGTGGCACCGCCGCACCGGCCGGGATGATCCAGCCGGGTCAGCCACTGGTTGACGCCAACGGTCAGCAGATCATGGACCCGGCCACCGGCCAGCCAATGCTCGCGCCGTACCCGGCGGACAAGCGTCAACAATCGACCAAGAACTTCGAGCTCGACCGTTCGATCAGCCACACCAAGCAGCAGCAGGGCCGTCTCAATCGCCTGTCGGTGTCGGTGGTGGTCGACGATCAGGTCAAGATCAACCCGGCCAACGGTGAAACCAGCCGTGCGCCGTGGAGCGCCGACGAATTGGCGCGCTTCACTCGTCTGGTGCAGGACGCCGTCGGTTTCGACGCCAGCCGTGGCGACAGCGTCAGCGTGATCAACATGCCGTTCTCCGCCGAGCGTGGCGAAGTGATTGCCGATATTCCGTTCTACTCCCAGCCATGGTTCTGGGACATCGTCAAACAAGTGCTGGGTGTGCTGTTCATCCTCGTACTGGTGTTTGGTGTGCTGCGTCCGGTGCTCAACAACATCACCGGCGGTGGCAAAGGCAAGGAGCTGGCCGGTCTGGGCAGCGACGTGGAACTCGGTGGCATGGGCGGCCTGGACGGCGAACTGGCCAACGACCGCGTGAGCCTCGGTGGTCCGCAGAGCATTCTGTTGCCGAGCCCGAGCGAGGGTTATGACGCGCAACTGAATGCAATCAAGAGTCTGGTAGCTGAAGACCCGGGTCGCGTGGCTCAGGTCGTGAAAGAGTGGATTAACGCAGATGAGTGATAACCGAGCCGCCACCGTCAAACTGACCAAGGTCGACAAAGCCGCGATTCTGCTGCTGTCCCTGGGTTCGACCGATGCTGCGCAAGTGCTGCGCCACATGGGACCCAAAGAGGTTCAGCGCGTCGGCGTGGCCATGGCGCAGATGGGCAACGTCCATCGCGAACAGGTCGAGCAGGTGATGAGCGAGTTCGTCGACATCGTCGGCGATCAGACCAGCCTTGGCGTCGGATCCGACGACTACGTACGCAAGATGCTCACCCAGGCCTTGGGCGAAGACAAGGCCAACGGCCTGATCGACCGCATCCTGCTCGGTGGCAACACCAGCGGCCTCGACAGCCTGAAATGGATGGAGCCGCGCGCAGTCGCTGACGTGATCCGTTACGAACACCCGCAGATCCAGGCAATCGTGGTCGCGTATCTCGACCCGGATCAGGCCGGTGAAGTGCTCGGCAACTTCGACCATAAAGTGCGTCTGGACATCATCCTGCGCGTCTCGTCGTTGAACACCGTGCAACCGGCCGCCTTGAAAGAACTCAACCAGATTCTCGAGAAACAGTTCTCCGGCAACTCGAACGCCTCGCGCACCACCCTGGGTGGCATCAAGCGTGCGGCCGACATCATGAACTTCCTCGACAGCTCGATCGAAGGCCAGCTCATGGACTCGATCCGCGAAGTCGACGAAGACCTGTCCGGTCAGATCGAAGACCTCATGTTCGTGTTCAACAACCTTGCCGACGTCGACGACCGTGGCATCCAGGCGCTGTTGCGCGAAGTGTCTTCGGACGTGCTGGTACTGGCCCTCAAGGGTTCGGACGAAGGCGTCAAGGAAAAGATCTTCAAGAACATGTCCAAGCGTGCTGCCGAACTGTTGCGCGACGACCTCGAGGCGAAAGGCCCGGTGCGCGTCAGCGACGTCGAAACCGCACAGAAGGAAATCCTCACCATTGCCCGTCGTATGGCCGAAGCCGGCGAGATCGTGCTCGGTGGCAAGGGCGGCGAGGAAATGATCTAAGCCCATGGATAAGCCTGACGAGTCTGTGACGGATCTGATCCGCGCCCGCGATGTTCATGGTTTCGAATCCTGGGCGCTGCCCAGCTTCGACCCGCCGAAACCGGAACCCGAGCCGGAACCGGAGCCCGAACCGCCGGAAATGGAAGAAGTGCCGCTGGAAGAAGTCCAGCCACTGACCCTGGAGGAACTCGAAAGCATCCGTCAGGAGGCTTACAACGAGGGCTTCGCCATCGGCGAAAAAGAAGGTTTTCACAGCACCACGCTGAAGGTGCGTCAGGAAGCCGAAACGGCGCTGGCGGCGAAAATCGCCAGCCTTGAGCTGTTGATGGCCAACCTGTTCGAACCGATCGCCGAGCAAGACACCCAGATTGAAAAGTCGCTGGTTGACCTCGTGCAACACATCACCAAGCAGGTGATCAAGCGCGAACTGGCCATCGATTCGACGCAGATCGAACACGTCATGCGCGATGCCCTCAAGCTATTGCCGCTGGGCGTGGAAAACGTGCGCCTGTACGTCAATCCGCAGGATTTCGCCCAGGTCAAAGCCCTGCGCGAACGCCACGAAGAAACCTGGCGCATCGTCGAAGACGAGTCGCTGTTGCCGGGCGGCTGCCGGGTTGAAACCGAGCACAGCCGCATCGACGCCAGTGTCGAATCGCGCGTGACCCAAGTGATGGCCAAGCTGTTCGACCAGTTGCACGAGCAGGCCTTGCATCCGGCAGCGCCTGACTTGAGCCTGGAAATCCCCGAAGACACCCCAGTGGCTGTCGACTCTGACGAGCCGCACGCGGACGCCAGCGATGCGCCTTGAACGCACCAGCTTCGCCAAGCGCCTGAGCACCTACGCCGAGGCCACCGAGATTGCCGGCGCGCCGATCCTTGAAGGTCGGCTGCTGCGCATGGTTGGCCTGACCCTCGAAGCCGAAGGCCTGCGCGCCGCCATGGGCACCCGCTGCATGGTGATCAATGACGACAGTTACCACCCGTCCCAGGTGGAAGCGGAAGTCATGGGTTTTTCCGGCAGCAAAGTCTTTCTGATGCCAGTCGGCAGCGTCGCCGGCATCGCCCCGGGCGCCCGCGTGGTGCCGCTGGCCGATACCGGCCGTTTGCCGATGGGCATGAGCATGCTTGGCCGTGTCCTCGACGGCGCCGGCCGCGCGCTGGACGGCAAGGGCGGCATGAAGGCCGAAGACTGGGTGCCGATGGACGGCCCGACAATCAACCCGCTCAACCGTGATCCGATCAGCGTACCGCTGGACGTCGGCATCCGTTGCATCAACGGTTTGCTGACGGTCGGCCGTGGCCAGCGTCTGGGTCTGTTCGCCGGTACCGGTGTCGGTAAATCGGTGCTGTTGGGCATGATGACCCGCTTCACCGAGGCCGACATCATCGTCGTCGGCCTGATCGGTGAGCGTGGTCGCGAAGTTAAAGAATTCATCGAACACATTCTCGGTGAAGAAGGCCTCAAACGTTCGGTAGTGGTCGCCTCGCCAGCGGACGACGCACCGCTGATGCGTATGCGCGCGGCAATGTATTGCACGCGCATCGCCGAGTATTTCCGCGACAAGGGCAAGAACGTTCTGCTGCTGATGGACTCGCTGACCCGTTTCGCCCAGGCCCAGCGGGAAATCGCTCTGGCCATCGGTGAGCCGCCAGCAACCAAGGGTTATCCGCCCTCGGTGTTCGCCAAACTGCCGAAACTGGTGGAGCGCGCCGGTAACGCGGAGAAGGGCGGTGGCTCGATCACGGCGTTCTACACCGTACTGTCCGAAGGCGATGACCAGCAGGACCCGATTGCCGACTCGGCGCGTGGCGTGCTAGACGGCCACATCGTGCTGTCACGACGCCTGGCCGAGGAAGGCCACTATCCGGCGATCGACATCGAAGCCTCGATCAGCCGGGTAATGCCAGCAGTGGTTTCGCCGGATCACATGCAGCGCGCGCAGTATTTCAAGCAGCTTTGGTCGCGCTATCAGCAGAGCCGTGATTTGATCAGCGTCGGTGCCTATGTGGCCGGTGGCGATCGCGAGACCGATCTGGCGATTTCCCTGCAACCGCAGTTGGTCAGGTATCAGCGCCAGGGCCTCAACGACAAAATCAATCTGGGTGAAAGCCAGGCCTATCTGGAAACCCTGTTCGCCCCTGCGGCGGGCGGGTAACCGGCCATGGCCGTCAGCCGCGCCGCGCGCCTGGCACCGGTGGTGGACATGGCCGAAAAGGCCGAGAAAGCCGCCGTGCAGCGCCTCGCCTACTTTCAGGGCCAGGTCAAAGTTGCCGAAAGCAAACTGGCCGACCTCAATGCCTTTCGTCTGGATTACTCGCAGCAGTGGATCGTGCGCGGCAGCACCGGCGTGACCGGGCAATGGCTGCTGGGTTTTCAGGGTTTCCTGGCGCAACTCGATACTGCCGTCGACCAGCAACGGCAGAGCCTGGTCTGGCATCAGAACAAGCTCGACAAGGCGCGTGAGGAATGGCAGCAGGCGTTTGCCCGCGTCGAGGGTTTGCGCAAACTGGTGCAGCGCTATCGTGATGAAGCGCAACGCCTGGAAGACAAGCGCGAGCAGAAGCTGCTGGATGAACTGTCGCAGCGCTTGCCACGGCGTGATGCCTTCTAAACCACACCGCCAAACCCTGTGGGAGCGAGCCTGCTCGCGACAGCGCCGTGTCAGTCAAGCCTGTAGTCAACTGCCAGAATGCCTTCGCGAGCAGGCTCGCTCCCACACTTGTTCAACCGTTGCGCCTTGCCCCAACCCTATCCAGGTGCTACACCTTGTACAGGTTCGTCAATGACAAGGAAGCCAGTCAATGTCAGTCGTTACAGAAGTCTCTCCAGACCAGAAAAAGCTCACCATCGCCGTCAAAGGCCGGTTCGATTTCGGTCGCCATCAGGAATTTCGCGAGTCGTACGAGCGGCTCCCACACAAACCCGAATCCATCGTGGTCGACCTCAAAGAGGCCACTTATCTCGACAGCTCAGCGCTGGGCATGCTGCTTCTGCTGCGTGATCACGCCGGCGGCGACGAGTCGGATATCCGTGTCGTCAACAGCAGCTCCGATGTGAAGAAAATCCTCGCGATTTCCAACTTCGACAAACTCTTCGACATCAGTTGACGCCCATGCAGGCGCAAGAGCCGCTGACCATTCTTATCGCCGAAGACAGCGCCGCCGACCGGCTGCTGCTGTCGACCATTGTCCGCCGTCAGGGCCATCAGGTGCTGACGGCGGCCAATGGTGCCGAAGCGGTCGAAACGTTCAAAGAGCAGCAGCCCGATCTGGTGTTGATGGACGCGCTGATGCCGGTGATGGACGGCTTCGAAGCGGCGCGGCAGATCAAGGCACTGGCGGGTGAAGCATTGGTGCCGATCATCTTCCTCACCTCGCTGACCGAGAGTGAAGCGCTGGCTCGGTGTCTGGAGGCTGGCGGCGACGATTTTCTGGCGAAGCCGTACAACCAGGTGATACTTGCCGCCAAAATCAAGGCGATGGATCGCTTGCGTCGCCTTCAGGCAACGGTCCTGCAACAGCGCGATCTGATCGCCAGACATCACGACTATCTGCTCAACGAACAACGCGTGGCAAAAGCGGTGTTCGACAAGGTCGCGCATTCCGGTTGCCTGAGCGCGCCGAACATCCGATACCTGCAATCGCCTTACGCGCTGTTCAATGGCGATCTGTTGCTGGCGGCGTACACGCCGGCCGGTGACATGCACGTCATGCTCGGCGATTTCACCGGGCATGGCTTGCCGGCAGCGGTGGGGGCGATGCCGCTGGCCGAAGTGTTTTATGGGATGACCGCCAAGGGTTATGGCCTGGCCGAAATCCTGCGCGAGATGAACGCCAAGCTCAAGCGCATCCTGCCGGTGGACATGTTCTGCTGTGCCACCTTGCTCAGTCTGAGTTTCCAGAGCCGTTCGGTGGAAGTTTGGAACGGCGGCATGCCCGACGGTTACTTGCACCGCATGGCCAGTGGCGAGCGCGTGCCGTTGCCGGCGCGGCATTTGCCCCTGGGGATTCTCAGCGCGCAAGCCTTCGATGACCGTACGGATGTGTATCCGATGGCCGTCGATGATCGGGTGTTTCTGTTATCGGACGGGGTAATCGATACCTGCGATGCCAATGACCAGTTGTTCGGCGTCGAACGCTTGCAGCAGGTGTTTGCGGCGAACCGCGAGCCGGATCGGTTGTTCGAGGATATCGAACAGGCACTGCGCGATTTTCGCGGGCAGGCCCGTGATGATGTGAGCATGGTCGAGGTCAGTCTGCTTGAGTCGGCGCAGACCCACGGCGCGGCGCCGGTGTATTCCGACAGCGGCCAGTCGTGCCCGCTGGACTGGTCGGCCAGTTTCGAGTTTCGCGGCGCCACGCTCAGGCGTTTCAATCCGTTGCCGTTCCTCTTGCAGTTGCTGCTTGAGGTACATGGGCTGCGCGCGCAAAGCGGAGCGCTGTACAGTGTGCTCGCCGAGTTGTATTCCAATGGCCTGGAGCATGGCGTGCTTGGGCTGGACTCCAGCCTCAAACGCGATGCGGCAGGTTTCGCCCGCTACTATGAAATGCGCGCGGCGCGGCTGGAGGCGCTGCAAGACGGTTTCGTGCGCGTGCATCTGCAGGTCCAGCCGCAAGGCGAGGGCGGGCGGCTGGTCATTCGCGTCGAGGACAGCGGCAAGGGCTTTGATGTGGCGCGGGTCATGGAGCGGCCCGTGGATAACGCCCGCTTGTCGGGACGCGGCATCGGGCTGGTCCGGCAACTGGGGCGCAACGCCAGTTGGTCGGACCAGGGTCGTAGTGCCAGCGTGGAGTTTTTCTGGGAGATTGAGGCATAATCCGCCCATTCTTGATCAAGGAGTGAGCAAGTGACAGACACACATGTAGATCGCGAAGTCCTCGATACTTTGCGCGAGGTGATGGAGGACGGCTATACGGAATTGCTGGAGACTTTTCTGGCAGATTCGCAAAGCCGCCTGCACGAGTTGCAGGACAGCACCAGCGCTAAAGCGCTATCCGATGTAGCCCATAGCTTCAAGGGCAGCGCGAGCAACATGGGCGCGGTTCGACTGGCCGAGTTGTGCCAGGACCTTGAGTCGAATGCCAAGGACAAAAGTCCGGAAGCGCTCGCTCAACTGGTGGCCGATATCCATTCCGAATTCGCCGAAGTACGCCCGGTGTACGAAAGCGAAAAGCACCACGCCCACATCCACTGAAGCTGCCGTCCGGCGCTTTTCGCAAGTCAGGCCAAACTGGCCCGGCACTTGCAGTCATCTTGCTCAACTGTACCTACGATCCCAGTGCAGCGGAGACCGTGTCATGCCTGCGACCCCCAACATTCTTCTTCACACCGCCGCTCAGGCCAAGGCACAAGCCGCCTCTGCCAAATCGTCGGCAATGGCCGCAGACGCCGGGGACAACGCCTCCAGCTTCGCCAGAGTGTTCGCCGATCAGGCGCCGGCCAAGCCTGCCGTGAGTGCTGACAATTCAGTCAAGCCGGCACGCGACAAGGTCGCGGACAGCAGCGGCAAAAAGGATATTGGCAAAGACCAGTCTGCCGCGCCCGAGCCAGCAGTTGCCGAAAGCGGCAAAGCGTTGCCTGCCGACAAAGCGGCGACGAGCGACGACGCGACTGCCACTGCCGATGACACCACTGAAACGGTACAAACCCCTTTGGCCGATGCCGCGCCTGTAGATCCGGCGCTTGATCCGGCCTTGGCGCAAGTCGTTCAGCCGTTGGTGGCAGCGCCTGTGGTGCAGGCCCCGGCAGTCGCCACGCCAGCCCAGCCGGAAACCGAAACGCCTGCATTGGCGGTCGTGTCGGGCATGGTCAAAGATCCGGCGGCCACCGACAGCGAATTTGATCCGACAGCCGACCCGCTCGACTCGATGCCGGCCGTGCGCATGGCGATGGAGCAGGGCGGGCATATTTCCGCCGCCAGCCAGGCGCAACCGAAAGCTTCGCCTGCTCAGGCTCAGGCCGATGGCGAGTTGACCGCCGCGCAGAACTTCGCCGCCGGCATGGCCAGCATGCTCGACGTGCAGGCCGACAAGGACAGCACCAGTCAAGGCGGCGAACAAGCTTTCAGCGGGTTGATCGACGATGGTCTGAAGGATCTGAAATCGGCTACCAGCGACACCCGCGTCGACGACTTCGCCAACCGTCTGGCGGCACTGACCCAGGCCGCTACGCCGAAAACCGCGAATGCGCTGCCAGTGAATCAGCCGATCGCCATGCACCAGAGCGGCTGGACCGAAGAAGTGGTCAACCGCGTCATGTACCTGTCCAGCGTCAACCTGAAGGCCGCCGACATTCAGTTGCAGCCGGCGGAGCTGGGGCGCCTGGATATCCGCGTGAACATGGTTCCGGATCAGCAGACCCAGGTCACCTTCATGAGCGCGCACCCGAGCGTGCGTGAAGCGCTCGACAGCCAGATGCACCGCCTGCGCGACATGTTCAACCAGCAGGGCATGGGCCAGGTCGACGTCAACGTCGCCGACCAGAACCGTGGCTGGCAGGGGCAGCAAGGCCAGGAGCAGGCGCAGCAGGGGCAGAGTGGCCGGACCAGCGCTGCCGGCGGACGCCTGGATTCGGCGGATGAGGAATTGGCACCGGCTACTGTCGCTGAAGTGGCGGCGCAGACTGCTAGCGTAATTGGCAGCAGCGCGGTCGACTATTACGCCTGAGCAAATCAAGAGCCCCTCACCCTAGCCCTCTCCCAGAGGGAGAGGGGACCGATTGGGGAATCTTGAAGAACTACGCCGACCTGAACGAGCATCGCTGAATCCGTTCGACATTCGGCGACCTGTTGATTCCCGTCCTGAACTTGCAATCACCTCGGTTGTGCAGGTCGATGTCCAGCCCCATTACACCTCACCCCAGCCCTCTCCCGGAGGGAGAGGGCTGGGGTGAGGGTGCTTTTGACTTTAGCGTCGTTCTCGACCTCCGACACTTCTGGCATAACACTTGCTCTTGCCTTGCCGTGCGACTGTGAAACCCCCGATTAGTGACGGATTATTGGCATGGCGAAGAGCGAAGCTGCAGCAGTAAAAGACCCCGCAACCAAAGGCAAACTCAAGCTGATCATCGTGATCGTGCTGGCGTTGCTGGTGGCCATTGGTGCATCCGTCGGGGCGACCTGGTTCTTCATGCACGGCGCGCAGAGCAAGCCTGCCGAGGCCGCTGAAGCAGCGCCGGTCGGCAAGCAGGCGGCGATTTTCGAGCCGATGGCGCCGGCCTTCGTTGCCAACTACAACCAGAACGGCCGTCAGCGCTACATGCAGGTGAGCATCACCATGCTGGCGCGTAATCAGGCCGATCTGGACGCGCTCAAAGTGCACATGCCGGTTATCCGCAACAACCTGGTGATGCTCTTCTCCGGTCAGGATTTCGCCACACTGGCGACCCCGGTCGGCCAGGAGATGTTGCGCCAGAAGGCCACCG
The DNA here is from genome assembly GCF_004307595.1 of Pseudomonas sp. Sample_23. Taxonomy (NCBI): domain Bacteria; kingdom Pseudomonadati; phylum Pseudomonadota; class Gammaproteobacteria; order Pseudomonadales; family Pseudomonadaceae; genus Pseudomonas; species Pseudomonas sp. Sample_23. Next base: position 11,229 of record NZ_RCNX01000026.1, on the reverse strand, counting down.
CCAGCGTCCAGGAAGTGGCGCAGAAAGAACTGGGCAAAGTGGTCATCGAACAGTTGCTTTTCACTAATTTCGTACTGCAGTAGGAACACGACATGGCCGTGCAGGATCTGCTGTCCCAGGATGAAATCGATGCGCTGCTGCATGGCGTCGATGATGGTCTGGTACAGACCGATAATGCTGCCGAACCCGGCAGTGTCAAAAGCTACGACCTGACCAGCCAGGATCGCATCGTCCGTGGACGCATGCCGACGCTGGAAATGATCAACGAGCGCTTTGCCCGCTACACCCGCATCAGCATGTTCAACATGCTGCGCCGCTCGGCGGACGTGGCTGTCGGTGGCGTGCAGGTGATGAAGTTCGGCGAATACGTGCACTCGCTGTACGTGCCGACCAGCCTCAACCTGGTCAAGATCAAACCGCTGCGCGGCACCGCGCTGTTCATCCTCGACGCCAAACTGGTGTTCAAGCTGGTGGACAACTTTTTCGGTGGTGACGGCCGTCACGCCAAGATCGAAGGGCGTGAGTTCACCCCGACCGAACTGCGCGTAGTGCGCATGGTGCTCGAGCAGGCTTTCGTCGATCTGAAGGAAGCCTGGCAGGCGATCATGGAAGTCAATTTCGAGTACATCAACTCGGAAGTGAATCCGGCCATGGCCAACATCGTCGGTCCGAGCGAAGCGATTGTGGTTTCCACCTTCCACATCGAACTCGATGGCGGTGGCGGCGATCTGCACGTGACCATGCCGTACTCGATGATCGAGCCGGTGCGCGAGATGCTCGACGCCGGTTTCCAGTCCGACCTCGACGATCAGGACGAGCGCTGGGTCAACGCCCTGCGCCAGGACGTGCTCGATGTCGACGTGCCGATCGGTGCCACCGTGGCCCGCCGCCAGTTGAAGCTGCGCGACATCCTGCACATGCAACCGGGCGATGTGATCCCGGTCGAGATGCCGGAAGACATGATCATGCGCGCCAACGGCGTGCCGGCCTTCAAGGTCAAGATGGGCTCGCACAAAGGCAACCTCGCGTTGCAGGTGATCGAGCCGATCGAGCGTCGCTGAGACGGCGCTTTTCACCCCCGTATTTAACCGAATTGTTGCCCGCCGAGGACACATGATGAACGACGATATGAACGCCCAAGACGACCAGGCACTGGCCGATGAATGGGCTGCGGCCCTGGAAGAAACCGGTGATGCCGGCCAGGCTGACATCGATGCGCTGCTGGCTGCCGACGCAGGCACTTCCAGCTCCAACCGTCTGCCGATGGAAGAGTTCGGCAGTGTGCCGAAGAACAATGATCCGGTGACCCTCGACGGTCCGAACCTGGACGTGATCCTCGACATTCCGGTGTCGATCTCGATGGAAGTCGGCAGCACCGACATCAACATCCGCAACCTGCTGCAACTCAACCAGGGTTCGGTGATCGAGCTCGATCGTCTGGCCGGTGAGCCGCTCGACGTGCTGGTCAATGGCACCTTGATCGCCCACGGCGAAGTAGTGGTGGTCAACGAGAAGTTCGGCATCCGCCTGACCGACGTGATCAGCCCAAGCGAACGCATCAAGAAGCTGCGCTGAGTGAAAAGGTTTCTCTGGGTGCTGCTGGCATGGCCCTTGAGCGTGCTGGCTGCCGAGCCGAGCGCAACCAATGCCGCGCCTGCCGCCACCGCGCCAATGGTCAACAGCGGCGTGGCCGGTCAGTTGACGCAACTGGTGTTCGGTTTGCTGCTGGTGCTGGGCTTGATCTTCTTCCTCGCCTGGCTGTTGCGCCGCGTGCAACAGGCGGGGCCGGCGGGCAAGGGCCAGGTGATCGAGTTGATCGGTTCACGCGCGCTCGGCCCGCGTGACCGCTTGATGCTGGTGCAGGTCGGCAACGAGCAGATTCTGCTCGGCCTCAGCCCCGGCACCATCACCGCGCTGCATGTGCTCAAAGAGCCGGTCGAAGTCCCCACCGCCAGTGAAAAAGCGACGCCGGAATTTGCTCAGCATCTGCTGAAGATTCTTGGCAAGGACCAAAAGGATACGAAGTAATGGGTGCGCTCCGCATCGTCTTGACGCTGCTCCTGTTGCTGGCCGCGCCGCTGGCGTTCGCCGCCGATCCGTTGTCGATCCCGGCGATCACGCTGGGCACCAATGCCGACGGCGCGCAGGAATATTCGGTCAGTCTGCAGATCCTGCTGATCATGACCGCGCTGAGTTTTATTCCGGCAGCGGTCATCCTGATGACCAGTTTCACGCGGATCATCATTGTCTTCTCGATCCTGCGTCAGGCCCTCGGCCTGCAACAGACGCCGTCGAACCAGATCCTCACCGGCATGGCGCTGTTCCTGACGCTGTTCATCATGGCGCCGGTCTTCGACCGGGTGAACAACGACGCGCTGCAACCGTATCTGGCGGAAACCCTCACCGCCCAGCAAGCGGTGGAAAAGGCTCAGGTGCCGATCAAGGACTTCATGCTCGCGCAGACCCGCACCAGCGATCTGGAGCTGTTCATGCGCCTGTCCAAGCGCACCGACATCGCCAGCCCGGATCAGGCGCCGTTGACCATTCTGGTACCGGCGTTCGTGACCTCCGAGCTTAAAACCGCCTTCCAGATCGGCTTCATGATCTTCATTCCGTTCCTGATCATCGACCTCGTTGTCGCGAGCGTGCTGATGGCCATGGGTATGATGATGCTCTCGCCGCTGATCATTTCGCTGCCGTTCAAGATCATGCTGTTCGTGCTGGTCGATGGCTGGGCGCTGATCATCGGTACACTGGCCAGCAGTTTTGGAGGTGTTTCGCCATGACGCCGGAAGTCGCGGTCGATATCTTTCGTGAAGCCCTGTGGCTGACCACCATGATGGTCGCCATCCTGGTGGTGCCGAGCCTTCTGGTCGGCCTACTGGTGTCGATGTTCCAGGCTGCCACGCAGATCAACGAACAGACCCTGAGCTTCCTGCCGCGTCTGCTGGTGATGCTGGTGACCCTGATCATCGGCGGTCCGTGGATCGTGCAGACGTTCATGGAATACATCATCCAGCTGTACAAAAACATTCCGATGGTCATCGGCTAAGCCATGCAGTCGCTGCTTCAGCTGACCGACACCCAGATCAGCACCTGGGTGGCGTCGTTCATGTTGCCGCTGTTTCGCGTGGCGTCGATGCTGATGGTCATGCCGGTGTTCGGCACCACCCTGATTCCGCGGCGCGTGCGCCTGTATTTCGCCGTGGCGATCACCGTGGTCATCACCCCGGCGCTGCCGCCGATGCCCGCCGTCAGCCCGCTGGATCTCAGCGGCCTGCTGCTGATCGGCGAGCAGATTCTGGTTGGCGCCGTACTGGGCTTTTCCCTGCAACTGTTCTTCCAGGCCTTTGCCGTGGCTGGACAGATCGTCGCGATCCAGATGGGCATGGGCTTCGCCTCGATGATCGACCCTACCAACGGTGTTTCGGTGGCGGTGATCGGGCAGTTCTTCACCATGCTGGTGACGTTGCTGTTCCTGTCGATGAACGGCCATCTGGTGGTGTTCGAAGTCCTCACTGAAAGCTTCACCACGCTGCCGGTCGGCGGCGGTCTGATGGTTGCGCATTACTGGGAACTGGCCGGCAAACTCGGCTGGGTACTCGGCGCCGCATTGCTGCTGGTGTTGCCGGCCGTCACCGCACTGTTGGTGGTCAACATCGCGTTCGGCGTGATGACCCGCGCCGCGCCGCAACTGAACATCTTCTCGATCGGTTTTCCGCTGACCCTGGTGCTCGGCCTGTTCATCGTCTGGGTCGGCCTGGCGGACATTCTCAACCAGTATCAACCGCTGGCCAGCGAGGCCTTGCAGTTGCTACGCGAACTCGCACGGGCGCGCTGAGTCATGGCAGAGAGCGAAAGCGGTCAGGACAAAACGGAAGACCCCACGGAGAAACGCAAAAAGGACTCCCGTGAGAAGGGTGAAATCGCCCGTTCCAAAGAGCTCAACACCCTGGCCGTGATGATGGCCGGCGCCTCTGCGCTGCTGATTTTCGGCGGCATGCTTGCGCAAGAAATGATGGACGTGATGCGCCTGAACTTCACCCTGTCCCGCGAAGTGGTCATGGATCAGGGCGCCATGGGCCGTTTTCTGTTGGAGTCAGGGTTGATCGCCTTGCTGGCGATTCAGCCGGTGATGATCACCCTGTTGCTCGCCGCCATCATCGGGCCGATCTCCCTCGGTGGCTGGCTGTTCGCCGCAAAGTCGCTGGCGCCCAAATTCAGCCGGATGAACCCGGCCGCCGGCCTCAAACGGATGTTCTCGTTCAAGGCTGTGGTCGAACTGCTCAAAGCCCTGGCGAAGTTTCTGATTACTCTGGGCGTGGCGCTGTTGGTGTTGTCCGCCGACGTCGACGATTTGCTGCGCATAGCCCACGAACCACTGGACATGGCGATCATTCACAGCGTCCTGCTGGTGGGCTGGAGCACGCTGTGGCTGGCCTGCGGTCTGATCATCATCGCCGCCGTCGACGTGCCGGTGCAGATCTGGGAGAGCATGAAGAAGCTCAAGATGACCAAGCAGGAAGTGCGCGACGAACACAAGGACCAGGAAGGCCGCCCCGAGGTCAAGCAACGCATTCGCCAGACCCAGCGCGAAATGTCCCAGCGGCGCATGATGGCAGCGATTCCCGAAGCCGATGTGGTCATCACCAACCCGACCCACTACGCGGTCGCGCTCAAATACGACTCGGAGAAGGGCGGCGCGCCGGTGCTGCTGGCCAAGGGCAGCGACTTCATCGCCCTGAAAATCCGCGAAATCGCAGTGGCCAACAACGTCATGCTGCTTGAATCGCCGGCGCTGGCGCGCTCGATCTATTACTCAACTGAGCTCGAGCAGGAAATTCCTGGCGGGCTGTATCTGGCAGTGGCGCAGGTGCTGGCCTACGTCTACCAGATCCGCCAACACCAGGCGGGCAAGGGCAAACGGCCGGATCCGTTGAAGGATGATTTGCCGATTCCGCCGGATTTGCGTCGGGATTCTTGACGTTGCCTTGCAGCCATTGGTCTGAGATAGCCTTTCACTGTCAACTCTGACAGGTGCAGTCGCCGTGATTTTGCAGTTTGATGCAAGGTGGCACCGCGAACTTGGCGCGGTCAGGCTAGCGAGTGCAAGGAGCACGATGATGAAAGGTATTTTCAGCAGCTACGATGAAAAAACCGGCAAAGGCACCATCACGCCGAAGCCCTCGGGACGATGCCTGTCCTTTGCCGAAGCCACGGGTTTTTTTCTGACGGCCAAAGAGTACCGGTTCAGCATTCCAGTGCCTGATGCCCTGCATGCGAAGGTCAAAGTGGGCGGCGAAGTCGAGTTCGAATTGCCCAGGACCAAAAATGGAAAAGTGAAAATCCTTCGGTATTGAGCAACCGTTCGCAAAACGCCGAAACGAAAAAACGCCGCTCCGATTCAACGGGGCGGCGTTTTTTCTGATCGTTCCCACGCTCTGCGTGGGAACGCAGCCCGGGACGCTCCGCGTCCCTTCCGAAGCTGGACGCGGAGCGTCCGTTGAGGCGTTTTCACGCAGAGCGTGGGAACGATCATCAACGACGATTCATATGGAATTAGCTGTCCATTCGCGAGCAATCTCACTCCCACATTTGGAGTGCATTTCTCTGGGAGCCAGCCTGCACGCAAAAGGGCCATTCCTGTCAGTCGAAATTCACGCTCCAAGCTCTCTCTTTCCATCTTTAACCAAAGTTGAACGTAATAATCCGTCCCCTTTTCCTGGCAGAAAAGGTGACGGACATTTATTCTTGGCATAATGAAAAAAATGCGTACTTTTCTTTCTGTAGTCATGTAGTGAAAGAAAAATTATCAAAAATGACATAGTCATGGGCGGCGGTGCGCAGTTCAATTTTTGCGATGCCACTAGCAATCAATTGTATAAGTTTAGGCTCGACATTGTTTGGCGGGGCTGTTTGTATGTCTAGGATCTCGTCATTTATATTATATAGGACAACGCTGAAGCTCCAATCGGCCACGATATACCAAAAAGAGACCTTAGTGTATGGTGTTTTGAATTTTAGAGAAACTTTTGTAGGTTGGCCGAGGCTGCCATAATGCAAAGATAGTGCGTTGCCTTCTATTTTCCCAGGGAAATGCATTCCAGCGGGAATGGGGCCAATTATGCACGGAAGAGATCCTTCCACATATTCGATTAGCATGCTGGGTATATCATAACTATCGCCGCGTAAAAGTGTTTTACCCGCTACCAAATCAAAATTCTCAGACAGGATTGCAGCTATGACGCAATATGACTTTATTGGAAAGCGCACTGCTGTGTTCGCATTGGCTACTCCATCAAAGTTTACAGATACATAAATATAAACTTTCGAATTATGAGCCAATTTTTCTAGGAATGTACGCGAGAGGAGCCCATCCTGATTGCCAGTATTGGGCACCGATACGCCTTGATGAATGTGCTCCGTGAGAACGGTTCCGCTTGCATCTGTTCCTTCACAGCGTATCCAGAGTTTCTGCCCCGCCGCCATCAAGGGCCAGCTTTGGATCAGCACCCGTGTATCCCCGATAAAGCTGGTCAGATCCAGTATGGAATCATCTATAGCCGCCATGATGATCGGTGTGGGTAGGCGCTGATCCTCATCGGCAATCTTCAATACGCTTACCTTTAGCGAATCTGATTTTCCAGCCTGCCCCCCATCGCGATTCAAATTCCACCGCAGCTCAATCACTTTCCCATGCCGTGCCGCCAGAAATGCCGGACTCAACAACGTATTCACCCGTTTGTTGGCATTGAATTCCACCAATGGAAATTGCGGCGAGCCCGCTGGTGCATTGACCTCCACCAGTCGTGCACGGTCTCCTTTTAAAGCGCCGAGATACTCGATGCGTACCGTCACCCCGTTCGGATAGGCCAGTACATCAATCGGGTCAACGGCCGGTGCCACCAGAAACGGGGGCAACAACACAATGGTGCTGCCGCCGATTACATCGGCCGTGGTGGTCTTGGAGGTCGCAATAGTGATGCCGCCGCGTACCAGTTCATATTTCGCCCGCACCACACTACCGGCGATCACTTTGGCATTGGGCACCATCAGTTTGTAGGTGAACGGAATGCGCCCGACATCGGCCTCAACGATGTGCGTCACGACCGGGGCTGCTGGTTTGGTGGCGGTGTAGGTCACGCGGATTTTGTCGTTGGGCTGCCATGTCGGCGCGAAGGCGTGCACCAGGGCGGTGAGATCTTTACTGCCAAGTTTGGCCAGATCGATGGTGCTTGGGTCATCGCTCGGATCGTCCGGGTCTTCGGCGAGATCGGGGGCGACCAGTCGGGTTTCCTTCAGGTGCACATCGACCTCGACCGTGCCCGAGTAAGGCGAGTCGGTGTCTGGCCCGTTACCGAGTTGATCGGTGACCGTGTAGGAAAAGATGAACTTCGGGCTGTCGCCCGCTTGCTGAAACACCTCTTCCCCGACCATTACGCAAATCGTTGTCCGCTCGGCAGACGGGGTGGCAGGCGCTTCACCGGGGGCGACAATGCGCACGACATCCTTGCCGTTGCAGTTCAAGCGGATCACGTCATGCGCCCGGCAGTAGGGGTAGGCGAAACACACTTGCACGCCTTCCTTCGCGCGCTCGGCATCAATGCCGTCGTAGCGCACGTCGTCCGGCAGGATCAAATGCAATTCGGAATGTGCGCGGTCGCCGGGCGTCTGATCCTGCATGCCGGGGCGGATGTCGTTATACAACAGGGTCAGCTCGGGTGTTGACGTGCCCTCGTTCTGGCTACCGCGGGTGATGGTGAAAACAAGCGTGTTGAGGCGATTCTTTAGTAATAAACCTTTGGGCAGATACAGGGTATGGATGTCATTTTCCTCGCCCGGCCCGATGGTTTTTATGGCGTCGGTACGGGCGTTGTTCAGCCACAGGCGAATCACGTCACCTTCTTTCACTGTCCCGGCCAGCGGAGGGTCGACCTTGATGGTCAGGCCCATGGGTTTGAGGTCGTATACGTGTATGGGCACACCATAATCTGCGCCGATCACCGGCCTGGTAGCTTCAGGAGCCCGGGGTGGATTCAACGCCAGGACATTGTTGTGGGGTGTCTGGTTTATGGTCATGGGTGAAACTCCTGCGCGGGGGAAAGGGCAGGAATCATCAGAGCGTTTAATTAGATATTGCGCACCTGTCAAACCTGACAGGTGTTAGCGGTATTCAGATGAATGGTCATTGCGGTTCGGTGCCCATGCTCTGTGCGTAGAAGTGCCTAACGGCGCTCCGCGTTGGGCTCGGGATGGGCCGCAGCGCGTTCCGGGCTGCATTCCCACGCCGGAGCGTGGGAACGATCATTGCGCCGACCTACTGCGGCGACTCCAGATTATCCAGCACCCGATTCACCGCCAATTCCCCGAGCATGATCAGTTGCGCAATCCCCATCAGGGTACGGCGTTGCGATGGCTAAATTCCTGGGCGATGGTTTTGGCCGAGGCGAGGGTTTCGCAGGCGTTGGCCAGGAGGTCTTCGTTTGGTGTCGGCGGTGACGGCGTATATGGCGCGGGGGCTCAATCTTTGATTAAATAAATTTGGTTAAATCAAGCCGTCCCCTTTGTGTTTTTTTCTTGCGAGTTCCGGAGCTTGGATTAACCTTTTTTATTGATTCAGGTGCGGGGCGGTTTATCGTACACATCTAAAGTTGTCGATGGCGATCACGTCATTATTTGTGATTATTTCCACTCGAGCAACATCAGTTCCTCTAAATTCGATAAGTTGCGCGGGGTCTCTTACTGTGGGAGTCAGAAGTTGATATCCTAGGAAAGATCCTTTTGAATCATAATAGTTTGCCCTGTTTGTTACGTTTCCCCAGGCTTGATAAAAGCTGATATATGTAAATGCATGTTTAAAGTTAAAGTGTATTTGGCAGGCTCCCAGTGATGTAAAAACTACTTGCCTCTCAATATTTTGTAATGGGGGGTCACCGCTGCCACTTGCCGGCGATATAAATATGGGGTGCGACGAAGATATATTGGTGATAGTGGCATACTGCGTTTCGAGTGACTGCCCGGTGTACAGTGCTCGAGACGGCTCATTATCAAAGTTTATGATTATCTCGTTTGGAATTATAATGAGAGTGAGGGCTAACGTCGGAAGTATTATGGTCGGAATGCCGTTGCTTGAGGCAAATTCTACCCATGCTTTAATTTGAATCTCTTCGTTGTCCTTAAGTTTATTGAGCTCGCTTCTTGATAGGCTCTCTATAAAACCGTGTTCGATATTTTCCGCAGTGATTTGATGGTTGGTCAGAAGCTCGATTGTATGGGGGGTGCCAGAGTTGTCGATTCCAATGCACTGTAGATTAATAATCTGATCCGTCGAAATGCCGGTCCAGTAATCTAATGTCACTTCCGCATCGCCCGTGAAGCTGTTTAAGTTTAATGTTTTATTATCCTGTGCCTGGGTCACGTTCGGCGTTGGCAAACGGGGATCTGCATCAGCGATAATCCTGACATCAAAGCCGGCTATTGGTGATGCTCCGGCCGGCTGTCCAGCGCGAATCAAATCCCACCGAAACTCAATCGCCTTGCCATGCCAAGCCGCCAGAAACGCAGCGCTCAATAAAATCTCTGCAATCCCACCAACAAAATCCACCACCGGAAACGGTGGTGCACCGGCCGGCGCGTTCACTTGGACGAACTGAGCCTTATCGTCTTTCTCTGCTGCGAAGCCTGTTATCTGAAGCTTCACTCCATCCGGATTAGCCAAAACGTCAATCGGCACAGTGGGCGGGGTCAAGGTTGGGGGTGGCAGGACAAGTTGCAGGCCAATGACGGTATACACCTGATACGGAAACTGCGTGGCGCTAGCGAAGTCATTGCTCTTGTCCTCCGATACCCAGAATTCCAGTTTCAACAGCGATCCTTCTTTCAATTCTTTCAGAAAAGCTATGAGCAGCGCTTTATCCCAGAACCCCTGACTGACCCATGTCGCATTCACCTTGTGGGTGTCACCATTCCAGAATTGCAGGACGTGCGCCGAGCCGTCGGGTTTCTGGCCAGTGACCTTCAGCCACACCTGCTGTCCGACCTGGATTCCCGTCCAGTTGCGTGCTCGTATCGTGGCGTCCTGGCCCCTCAGTGCGGCCACGTCGAGCATGCCGTCCACGGCCTCAGCGATTATCGGCGAGTTGTACACCTTCCGATTGGCGGTGATAGTGATCGGGGTCTTCGCCGACTCATTGTTGTTGGTCAATTGATCGCGCACCGTGGCGAAGACCGAATGGGTGCCGTCGCCAATCAACTGCAATTCGGCAGCCGTCAGGGTGTGGTTGATCGGGCTTGTGGGGTTGGGAAATGTGATGCTCCAGGTGCCTATGGTGAGCGTGACCGTGTCGTGAGGCCGTGGGTAACCGACGGTGATCGTGATGACTGCCGTCTGCCCCGGTACGACGCTGGGTGGATGGCTGACGGTGACGGAAGGCGCCGGGTTGTTGTAGAGCAACTTGAGTGTGGGTGAGTCTGCGTCGTTGCTGCCGACTCGGGTCACTCTGTAGCGGACATCGTTGACACCGTTTGTGAACCAGATCGCCGGCACGCGCAAAAGAATGCGTTCCTGCTCCTCACCGGGATAGATGGTTTTGCTGATACCGGTGCTGACTCCGTTGACAAAAATAGTCACGACGTCGTAAGCCGCCATGACCCAATTCCGCAAGCCGGTTATGGGGTCGATGACAAGTTCTACCCCAGACGGAGTGAATGCCGAGAGAGGAAGGCCACCATCGGCAGTACCTGGAGGCAACACCGGTGTTATCCATTGCGGGGGGTACACGGGATACAAGGCCAGGGCAGCGTTGGCTTCGGTTGAATCGACTTGAACGCTCATTCTGTTCTCCAGGAACAATGGCTGGAAGGTTCATCACAACGCAGAACGAGGTGTCCGTCACCTGTCAGATCTGACAGGTGGGGACGGTTTTCCGACCAATGGTATCGCTGAAGGGGGTGGGCGCTGCTGCGCCGCCGAGAGGCCTAGCTCGCGCAAGCTGCACTCGACAGGATCTTCAGCCGCTGCAAGATTTGCATCCAAGAAGATCAAAACGTGGGAGCGAGCTTGCTCGCGAAAAGGCCGGCTCTCTCACCCGAATCACTCAGCCGAACCGCATCATCCAGGCAACTCCAGATTATCCAGCACCCGATTCACCGCCAATTCCCCGAGCATGATCAGTTGCGCAATCCCCATCAGCGTCCGGCGTTGCGATGGCTTTACCAGCCCGGCGAATT
>NZ_RCNX01000031.1:0-48724 GCF_004307595.1 Pseudomonas sp. Sample_23 | reverse complement strand
TTGAAGATCTGCTGCGAGATGTACTGGTTGGCGTGCTTCTCCATGGCATTGACATCAATGTTCTGGATATTGCCGTCATCGCTTTCTTCGGCGTAACGCATGATGTCGTTGGAGATCAGCATCATCGCGTTCCACGGGCGGATACGCCCCATCACGCTGGCTTCGCTGCTGTCTTCATTGGCGAAGTTGTAGGAGAAATCCCATTCCTCCGACAGGTATTTGCACAGCAGGCGCCCGGCGTTGATGTGCAGCGCTTCGGACATTTCGCTGCGGTGGTCGGAAATGTTCGGCAGCACGCAGATGCCGCTGGTAAAGATCGGCTCGAACACGAACGAATGACCGCTCTTGCCGTCATGCTCGTCCATCGGCTTGGTGTCGAAGGTCTTGTTCATGTACGAGTGCTGCTGGGCCAGACCGAACTCCGAGGCCATGCCCGAACCGGTACCGCCGCCGGCACTGAAGATCGAGAAATACAGGCGCGACTGGTTGGCCTTGATCCCGCAGCTGTCAATCAGGTACGAGTGGATCATTTTCCAGTCGGGGCTGGAGAAGCGCTGGGTGTCCTTGTTGAGGATGATCTTCGCCAGGTACTGGCCGAGGATCGGCGCGTTACCGGCGCCACCGGCGTGGACTTCGGACAAGTCCATGATCTTCATTTTGCTGTAGTCGCGCAGGAAGCCGCTTTTCTCGCCCTTGCGCGAGAAACGGATGCGCCCGGCGATGTCCTTGTCGAGGTCGCCCAGCATCACCAGCGGTTCGACCAGAAACACCGGTTTGGTCGATTTGCTGGTGCCGATGCGCAGATTGTTCTTGATCCACTGCGCCGGGCTGTAGCCCTTGTCGGCCAGACGCCGGTCGGTCGGGCGGTCTTCGTTGTTGAATTCGTTGAGGTAGAACTTGCGCGCGTTGTACACCAGCTCCGCCACGTCGAGGGCGATGTTGGAGCCGCAGCGACCGAGGCCGATCAGGCACACCGAGGGGAATTCCTGGTCGTTGTGCTGCTCGTTGTCGCCTTCCTGATGCGCCGGGCGCGGGAACACCGAATCGCGCAGGCCGTCGAGGTTATCGAGGATGCGGTCAGTGTTGGTTTCGGTGAAGTACATGTATTGCTGGGTCGACAGCGGACGCGAAGGCGGCGTCGGTCTGGATAATGACGCGCTGTTCGCGGCGGGGCTCAGGGTCAGATCGGCTGTTGCACTGGCGGGGTTGTTTTTAGAGGTCATGGTGCGCCATTTACCTGGACTGGGTTGGCCCGCCGGACGGTGCCGGCGAACCTCACGGAATAAGATCTCGCGTCTTGTGTGCGCGAATACGGCCCGGGCGTCGTAGTGCTGGCTGGTCTGATCGCCGGGCGGAATCCTTTCCTGATCGTTGATGAATCGGCCATGATTCGGTGATCTTTAATCGAAAAGAGGCGAAATGATGTCAACGCTACCTTCGTTGGGGTTTGCCGGAATCGGCCTGATGGGCCTGCCGATGTGCCGGCGTCTGCTGGCGGCGGGTTACCCGCTGACAGTGTGGAACCGCAACCCGGACAAGTGTGCACCGCTGGTTGCGGCCGGCGCCCGCCAGGTATCGAGCCCCGCCGAACTGTGCGCGCACGCCGACATCGTCATGCTGTGTCTGGCCGACACTGCCGTGGTGCGTGAGGTGGTGTTTGGTGCTGGCGGTGTTGCCGAAGGTGCAAAAAACGGCCAGCTATTGGTGGATTTCTCCAGTCTTGAACCGACCGCGACTCGCGAGATGGCCGCAGAGCTGGCCGAGAAAACCGCTATGGGTTGGCTTGATTCACCGGTGTCCGGCGGTGTGGTCGGCGCCGAAGCAGGCAGCCTGGCAATCATGGTCGGTGGTGCAGCGGCAGATCTTGAGCGCGTGCGCCCGGTGCTGCTCAACCTCGGTCAGCGCGTCACGCACATGGGCGGCATCGGTGCCGGCCAGGTGACCAAGGCCTGTAACCAGATGATCGTCGCGTGCAATGCGCTGGTGATTGCCGAAGTGGTGGCGCTGGCCGAGCAGGCCGGGGTCGATGCCAGTCTGATCGCCGAGGCGCTGGCCGGTGGCTTTGCCGATTCCAAGCCCTTGCAAATCCTTGCCCCGCAAATGGCCGAGAGCCGTTTCGAACCGATCAAGTGGCACGTGCGCACGCTGCTCAAGGATCTCGATACAGCGGTGAAATTTTCCCGCGAGCAGGGCTCGACGACGCCAATCAGCGGATTGGCCGCACAATTGATGCGCCTGCATGGGGCGCAAGGCTTTTTAGCGAAGGATCCAGCGACGCTGGTGCAAATGTATCGCGCGCCAGACTCAACGGATTGACCCCGAGGACGGGTTTGCGCTGGTTGATTTCATCGAGCACCGCGCGCAATTCGTCCAGCGGCACCGGGCGGCTGAGCAGATAACCCTGAATGAAATCGCAGCCCGAACGCTCGAGAAACTCGTATTGCTCCAGGCTCTCGACGCCCTCGGTGACCACCTGCAGATGCAGGGTGTGAGCCATGACGATGATCGCCTGGACGATCTCCATGTCCGCCGTGGCGGTGGGGATGTCGAGGATGAACGAGCGGTCGATCTTCAGTGTGTTCAACGGCAGGCGCTTGAGGTAGGCCAGCGACGAATAGCCGGTGCCGAAATCATCGATCGACAACGACACACCAAGGGCGCGGATCTGCCGCAGCAGCACCAAAGTGTCGGCGATATTGCCCATCAAGGCGTTTTCGGTGACCTCCAGTTCCAGGCGTTCCGGGGCCACACCTGCTGTGTGCAAGGCGTGTTCGATCTCCTCGGCCAGCTCTTCGCGCGCCAGATTCAGCGGCGAGCAGTTCCAGGCGATTTTCAATTCGGCACAACCATGCCGCGACAGCTCGCCGAGATCCTTGCAGGCGCGGCGCAGCACCCAGTTGTCCAGTTCGGCAATCAAACCGTTGTTCTCGGCGATACCGATGAAGCGATCCGGTGTGAGCAAACCGTGAACCGGATGCTGCCAGCGAATCAGCGCCTCGAGCTTGGTCACGCGTCCGGTTTTCACTTCGAAGATCGGCTGGTAGTAGAGCATCAGCGCGTTGTCTTGCCGTAGCGCACTGCGCAGTTCTTCTTCCAGTTGCAGCTCGAAACTGGCGCGGGTCTTCAGGCTGGAATTGAAGAAGTGCAGACCGTTGCGCCCGGCGCCCTTGGATTGGTACAAGGCCAGGTCGGCGTGCTTGAGCAGCTCTTCGCAAGTGGTGCCGTCTTCTGGGAACAGGCTGATGCCGATGCTGGTGGTCATCACCATGCGCCGGCCGGCCAGTTCGATCGGCTCTTTCATCTTGTGCATGATGCGCTGCGCCATACCACGCGCCTCTTCGCGGTCACGCAGGCTGATGAGGATGCAAAACTCGTCGCCGCCGAATCGCGCGACCACGTCTTCATGGCTGCGCACCGAGCTCTTGATGTGCTGGGCGATGACTTTGAGCAGCGCGTCACCGGCATCATGGCCGAGGCTGTCGTTGATGCGCTTGAAGTGGTCGATGTCGAGAAACATCACCGCGAGCATGCCGCCCTCGCTGGTTTTCTGGCTGAGTTTTTCGGCGAACATCTGGTTGAAACCACGGCGGTTGATCAGGTTGGTCAGCGCGTCGTAATTGGCCGCTTGCTGCAAAGACATGCGCGCCTGATCGAGTTGGCTGAGCAGGGCGTTGAGCCGGCGCAGGTCGTTTTCCTTGTTCTGCAGCTTTTTGTCGGCGAGGGCGGCGCTGATCGCACTGCCGAGAATCAGCAGGATGATCAGCGCTACGGTCAGGCCCAGTTGCAGATGGCCGGTGTCGCCGCCGCTCGCTGCCAGGGCACCTTCGGGAAGCACCAGATCCAGCGCAGCCATGCCGGTGAAGTGCATGCTGATGATGCCGGCGCCGAGAATCAGCGCCGCGCTGTACTTGAGCAACTGATGTGCCACGCCGCTGCCTTCGCTGAGATAGCGCGCCACCCACAGCGCGGCGAAACTGGCGCCGATGGCAATCAGCACCGACAGCGCGAACAGCTCCGGCTGGTAGTAGGCAGTGGCGCTCGACTTCATCGCTGCCATGCCGACGTAATGCATACCAGCGATGCCCAAACCGATGACACACGCGGTCTTCAGGCAACGCAGCGCGCTCGGCTGCACCTCACTGAGAGTGTGCATGGCCAGCCAAGAGGCGAGCAGGGCGATCAGCAACGACAATAGGGTGATGCCGAGGTCGTACTGAATATCGATGGGGGTCTGGAAGGCCAGCATGCCGATGAAGTGCATGGCCCAGATGCCGCCGGCCAGGCAGGTCGCGCCGATCCAGCGCCAGATTCGCCGCGACCCCGGGTCTTCGGCATGCACCAGGCGCTCTGCCATGTCCAGGGTGGCGAAACTCGCCGCGCAGGCGACCAGATAGGCCACCATCACCAGCAAAGGATTGTGGCTGCAATCGAGGAGAATCTGCCCGCTCGCCGGCAGCTCGGCAACAAACTGCAAACCAAGCCACTCCATAGCATGCCCCGTCTCGGATTCATCTGGCCCGTGCGTCAATCAACGCAGGCGAATGAAAGCAGTATAGAGGCGGTTTTCCGGCTGCAAGCCGTAGTGGCACATTGGTGGTAATGATTTTGCCATTAGCCTCATAGCGATTCGCGCTAAGGCTCAGGCAATACGCTCCAGGGGCAGGTCGTTGCAGTGTGGCGGCAAGGGTGGCAGGCCGTGGGCGGCGCGGGCCTTGTCGCAGTCGGGATTGTGCTCGCCGTTCTCCCACGACGCCTCGAACTCGCGGCAGGTGCTCGAGCGCTTGTCATAGATCGTGCAGGCCACAGCGCTGCCGACCTCACCCGCCAGCGACATGCAACGCGCCGGTTTGCGATCGGTGCCGATCATTGCCACCCGGCTCGGGGTGATCTGCGCGACCAGTTCATCGGGCACCGTCCCGCCAGAGGATGCGCACTCACCCCAGAAAAAAGACACGCGAAAATGGGAACAGCAGGCACCGCAATTCAGACACGGACTGGCTTCGGACATGGGCGGGGGTATCAAAGGGGTTGATCGGAAGATCCGGACGGATCCGGCGGCCATTCTAGGCTTTGCCATGGCGTTGGGAAGGGGGGCGCGAAACTATTTTTTTGTCGCCGGATTTTGCCGCGAAAGCCCCGTACGGCGGGGGATTCCAGACTTATCAAGGGCTTACGTTTCGTTACAGTGCGATGGGTCGATATCAGGCTGACGAATGATGACAGACAGCCCCGGCGCAGCTGACTAGATTGCAGGTTCCGGGCTCGACGCGCTGGCAGTGAAGCCCTCATAACAATAAAGAGACGGACCCATGCAGAACTTGACCCAAGCGGCGAATGCCTGGCGCATTCTGTTCCTGCTGTTCCTCGCCAACCTGTTCAATTTCTTCGACCGCACCATCCCGGCGATCATCATCGAACCGATCCGCATGGAATGGCACCTCAGCGACTTTCAGCTGGGCATCATCGGCACCGCGTTCACCATCGTTTACGCGATTGCCGGCCTGCCACTCGGGCGCATGGCCGACACCGGTTCACGCAGCAAACTGATGGGCTGGGGCCTGGCGACCTGGAGTGCGCTGACTGCGGTCAACGGCATGGTCGGCAGTTTCTGGAGTTTCCTCATCGTGCGCATGGGCATCGGCATCGGCGAAGCCAGTTACGCACCAGCGGCCAACTCGCTGATCGGCGATCTGTTTCCGGCGCACCGTCGGGCGCGGGCGATGGGTATTTTCATGCTTGGCCTGCCGCTGGGGCTGCTGCTGGCGTTCTTCACCATCGGCGCGATGGTCAAGGCTTTCGACAGCTGGCGCGCGCCGTTCTTCATCGCTGCTGTGCCGGGGCTGATCCTCGCGGTGTTCATGTTCTTCATCAAAGAGCCGAAACGCGGCGCAGCGGAAACCGTGCAGGTCTCGCAAGAGAAAGTCGACAAACCGATCCGCCGCGTCCTCGCCGTGCCGACCTTCCTGTGGCTGGTGATGGCCGGGCTGTGCTTCAACTTCGCGACCTATGCCTGCAACTCGTTTCTGGTGCCGATGCTGCAGCGCTATTTCCTCATGCCGTTGCAGGAGGCGGCGGTGGCCACCGGCGTGATCGTCGGCGTCACCGGACTGGTCGGGCTGACCCTCGGCGGCTGGATTGCCGACAAGATTCATCAGCGTTTCGCCAGTGGGCGGCTGCTGTTTGCCGCGTTCAGTCTGATCATTTCGACCCTGTGCACGGCGTGGGCGCTGCATGCTGGGCGCATCGAGATCGGTGTGTTCGTCGCGGTGTTCAGCGTCGGCTGGCTGTTCGCCTACAACTTCTACACCTGCGTGTACACGGCGATTCAGGACGTCGTCGAACCACGCCTGCGGGCCACGGCGATGGCGTTGTTCTTTGCCGGTCTGTATCTGCTCGGCGGCGGGTTGGGTCCGGTGGTCGTGGGTGGTCTGTCGGATCACTTCGCGCATACGGCGATGCTGGCGGCGGGGGCTGAGCAGATGACCGAAGCGTTCAAGGCTGTCGGCCTGCACGACGCGATGTACCTGATCCCGGTGGCGCTGTTCCTGACCATGGTCTTTCTGTTTCTGGCATCGCGGTGTTTTGTTCGCGATGCGCAGCGGATGAAGGAGGGATTGGTGGCGGTGGTTGAGCCAGAAATTTCTGCGGCGACTGCCTGACCGTTTTCGCGAGCAGGCTCGCTCCCACATGATCGTTCCCACGCAGAGCGTGGGAACGATCGGCCCGCATCACTGCGGGCCTCTTGGTTTTCAGCGGTGGAGCGGGGCGGTTAGCCCGCTACCAGCACCCGAATCGCTTCCAGGCGCAGCGCCGCTTTGTCGAGCATCGCCAGACCCTGCTCACGCTGAGTGCGCAACGCCTCCAGTTCACTGTCGCGCACGGTCGGGTTGACCGCTTGCAAGGCGGTCAGGCGCGCCAGTTCTTCGTCAGTGTCGGCGGCCAGACGACGGCGCGCTTCAGCCACACGCTCGGCGTGACGCGGGGCGATCTTGTCTTCGCCGGCGTTGATCCGTGGCGTCAATTGATCACGCTGGGCCTGGATGAACTTGTTGGCGCTGGCCCGTGGCACGCTTTCCAGCTGATCGTTGAGGGTTTCGAACGACACCCGTGGCGACAGGTCATTACCATTGGCATCGAGCAGGCAACGCAGCGCCGCCGGTGGCAGGTAGCGACCCAGTTGCAGCGAGCGCGGTGCGACCACTTCGCTGACGTAGAGCAATTCCAGCAATACGGTGCCCGGCTTCAACGCCTTGTTCTTGATCAGCGCGACGGCGGTGTTGCCCATCGAGCCGGACAGCACCAGATCCATGCCGCCTTGCACCATCGGGTGTTCCCAGGTGATGAACTGCATGTCTTCGCGCGACAGCGCCTGGTTGCGGTCGTAAGTGATGGTCACGCCTTCGTCGTCGCCCAGCGGGAAACTGGCGTCGAGCATCTTCTCGCTCGGCTTGAGGATCAGAGCGTTTTCCGAATGGTCTTCGCTGTCGATGCCGAACGCGTCGAACAGGGTTTCCATGTAGATCGGCAGGGCGAACTGGTCGTCCTGCTCGAGGATCGCTTCTACCAGCGCTTCACCCTCGCCAGCGCCACCGGAGTTGAGTTCCAGCAGACGGTCGCGGCCAGTGTGCAGCTCGGCTTCGAGACGCTCACGCTCGGCGCGTGCTTCGTCGATCAGCGCTTGCCACTCGCCGTCATCGGCTTCTTCGAGCAGCGGCAGCAGGCGCGGGCCGAACTGATGCTGCAAGGCGTTGCCGGTCGGGCAGGTGTTGAGGAAGGCGTTGAGCGCTTCGTGGTACCACTGGAACAGGCGCTCTTGAGGGCTGGTTTCCAGGTACGGCACGTGCAGTTCGATGATGTGCTTCTGACCGATCCGGTCAAGACGGCCGATGCGCTGCTCGAGCAGGTCCGGGTGCGACGGCAGATCGAACAGCACCAGGTGGTGAGCGAACTGGAAGTTGCGACCCTCACTGCCGATCTCCGAGCAGATCAGCACCTGCGCGCCGAATTCTTCGTCGGCGAAGTAGGCGGCGGCGCGGTCACGCTCAAGGATGTTCATGCCTTCGTGGAACACCGTGGCCGGGATGCCGGAACGCACGCGCAACGCGTCTTCCAGGTCCATCGCGGTTTCGGCGTGGGCGCAGATCACCAGCACTTTGGTGCGCTTGAGCATTTTCAGCTGATCGATCAGCCACTCCACGCGCGGGTCGAATTTCCACCAGCGCTCTTCTTCACTGGCTTCCGGCTGCGCCTGGAAGCTGACTTCCGGGTACAGCTCGGCGTGTTCGCCCAGCGGCAGTTCGAGGTATTCGTCGGGGCACGGCAGTGGATACGGATGCAGTTTGCGCTCCGGGAAACCCTGCACGGCGGCGCGGGTGTTGCGGAACAGCACGCGGCCGGTGCCGTGGCGATCGAGCAGCTCACGCACGAGGCGGGCGCTGGCTTCAGTATCACCATCGTTGACGGCGGTGAGCAGGGCTTCGCCTTCGTTGCCGAGGAAACCGTGAATGGTCTTGTGCGCTTCGGCGGAGAGACGGCCCTTGTCGAGCAGTTCCTGCACCGCTTCGGCGACCGGGCGATAGTTGTCGCTCTCGGCGCGGAACGCGGCCAGGTCGTGGAAACGGTTCGGGTCGAGCAGGCGCAGACGGGCGAAGTGGCTGTCCTGACCGAGTTGTTCCGGGGTGGCGGTGAGCAGCAGCACGCCGGGGATGACTTCGGCCAGTTGCTCGACCAGCGAATATTCCGCGCTGGCCTTGTCTTCATGCCAGACCAGGTGGTGCGCTTCGTCGACCACCATCAGGTCCCAACCGGCAGCGAACAAGGCGTCCTGTGCCTTCTCGTCATCGACCAGCCACTCCAGCGCGACCAGCGCCAGTTGCGTGTCTTCGAACGGGTTGGTGGCATCGCTTTCGATAAAGCGTTCTTCGTCGAACAGCGCGACCTGCAGATTGAAGCGGCGGCGCATCTCCACCAGCCACTGATGCTGGAGGTTTTCCGGGACCAGGATCAGCACGCGGTTGGCGCGGCCCGAGAGCAGTTGGCGATGGATGACCAGACCGGCTTCGATGGTTTTACCCAGACCTACTTCGTCCGCCAGCAATACGCGCGGGGCGATACGGTCGGCGACTTCGCGGGCGATGTGCAGCTGGTGCGCGATCGGTTGCGCGCGCACGCCACCCAGGCCCCACAGCGAGGACTGCAACTGGCGGCTGGTGTGTTCAAGGGTGTTGTAGCGCAGGGAGAACCACGGCAGCGGGTCGATCTGTCCGGCGAACAGGCGGTCGCTGGCCAGACGGAACTGAATGAAGTTCGACAGCTGGGTTTCCGGCAGCGTGACGACCTCGTTCTGCCCGTTGAGACCGTGGTAGACCATCAGCCCGTCGACGTCGTCGACCTGCTGCACGGTCATCTTCCAGCCTTCGAAATGGGTGATGGAGTCGCCCGGCGAGAACCGCACGCGGGTCAGGGGCGCATTCCGTAGCGCGTACTGGCGGGTTTCGCCAGTGGCCGGGTAAAGCACGGTCAGCAAGCGGCCGTCCTGTGCCAGAACGGTGCCTAAACCAAGCTCTGCTTCGCTGTCACTGATCCAGCGTTGCCCCGGTTGATACTGCTGCGCCATGCTGCCTGACTCCCACCTTGAAAAAGCGGGCTATCTTAACGGAATGCGGGCTTCAGGGCCAAAGGAATAGGAGCAGCGGCAAGCTTTTAGCTTCGAGCTGCAAGCTGAAGCCGCGGCGTCATGTGTCGCTTTTTTCAAGCGGCAGGGCACCTGTCAGTGTCTACCGGGTCACAAGTTTGCGACAGGCGGCTCAAGGCGCCTGCACCCCAGCCGATAGCCTGCAGACAGGAGACCTTTATATGTTGCCACCGATGCTCCCCTTGAGCGCCGTGCCGATCACTTCCCAGCAGGATCCGATCCGCCAGCGGCCGGACATCCCGCCAGTGGTGCCGGTGCAGGAAAGCTCCAACGAAAGCACGATCGATCTGCAGAAGCGTGATCCGGAAGAGGATCGTCTGCTGGCGCGCGAAGAACAGCGTCGTCAGCAGGAACGTGACCGCCGACGCCGTGAGGCGGATGAGGATCCTGAAGAGCATCTGGCCGTGCCGGGTACCGAGTTGAACGCCGACAACACCGTGCCGGTGGTGCCGTTGATAGACGATCAGCCGCGTCAGGGGCTGTGGGTCGATATCGAGATTTGAGCAGTGACTGGTCAGCGCCTGCGCCAAGCGGCATGATTGGCGCAATCCTGCCGGTGACGGCAGCTGTGATCTCTTCTGCGATGTGCCGGACGCCATGAGCCAAGACGACAAACTGATCGACCTCAGCACTGAACGCGCCAAGCGTGTGCATGACCTCAACGAAAAGCGCCTGAACGAAGTGCGCCAGGCTTTCGAGCAGGCGATGCCGTTGGGAAAAGCCAAGAAAAAGTCGAAGAACAAGCCGAAAAAGCGTTGATCTCCCGCTGCATTGGTTGATGCAGATCAGTTATTTCCCCTCCTTTATTTCCCAACGTTGCGGATATTGATCCTGGTCAATATGTGCGCCTGTGTGTTTGTTAATTTGAGTCCATCGCAACAAAGCAAAGCAGGGCCGGGAGGTCAGTCATGTTTTTCGATAACGTGGTGTTTGCCGGGGTTCTCACGGTGGGGCTCATGGTGCTGTTTTTTGCAGGGTTTGGATTTTTTATCTGGAAGGATGCGCATAAGCGGCGCAAGTGAGTTCTTCTGGATTTGATGGGCACGCAAGGCATTTTGGGGCGACTTCGGTTGCCCCTTTTTTTTGGGCCGTGGCGGCCTGTGGGCCGACCAGGCTGTTGGGGTTTTGGGTGAATATCCGTTGCTTCGGGTGTGGCTGCTGGCGGTTTCGCCCTTACGGCGAGTCACCTTTTTCAAACGCCAAAAAGGTAACCCAAAAGGCTTGCTCCTACGTTCGGCCCTCGCAGGCTCGGGTTCCTTCGCTCCGGGACTGATCCGGGCGCAGCGGCTCCGGTTTGCTTCGCTGCACCTCCTTCCGCTGTGTCTGGCTGCGCCAGACGGTCGCTGCGCTCCCACCCCCGGATCAATCCCTCCGCTCAGCCTTCCGACGTCGCCGGTGGATCAAGATCAAGAGCAGGCGAGCTGACACTCGGCCTATTGAGTGGTGAAAAGCGTGGGTGTTCGGCTTTTGATTTGCATTGTTGCTGCCCCTCACCCCAGCCCTCTCCCCGAGGAGAGGGAGCTGATTTGTGTGCTTTTCAAATCCTGAGTTCAACTCGGACTTTCACATCGACGTAACTCGCTCAAACACCTCGGTCAGTTCCCTCTCCCTCCGGGAGAGGGCTAGGGTGAGGGGCTCTTGATCTGGCTTTTGCTTTGGCTTTTGATCTTTTGCCCCTTCGGCATACTTCTTAGCCCCAATAACAAAAAAGGCGTGATCCTCACGAATCACGCCTTTTCCAATCAACAGCTAACGATCAACTACCCAAAGCCTTCGAAGCCAACCAGAACAATCCGGCCGACAGCGCCACGGTCGCTGGCAAGGTCAACACCCAGGCCAGCAAAATGGTCTTGACCGTGCCACCCTGCAGGCCGCTTTTATTGGCAACCATGGTCCCGGCCACACCCGAAGACAACACGTGAGTGGTCGACACCGGCAGGCTGAAAATGTTGGCCATGCCGATCAAACTGGCGGTGGTGATCTGCGCCGACATGCCCTGGGAATAGGTCATGCCCTGCTTGCCGATCTTCTCGCCAATGGTCAGCACTACGCGCTTCCAGCCGACCATGGTGCCCAGGCCCAGTGCCAGGGCGACCGCCAGAATCACCCAGAACGGGGCGTATTCAGTGGTGGTGGTCAGGTCTTTGCGCAGCTTGTCGAGGTCAGCCTTTTCACGGGCTTCCAGGCCAGGCAGCTTGCCGACTTTCTTCGCCGTGTCGTCCAGGCAGAGCAGGTAGCGACGCACTTCGATGCGGCTGTCCGACGACAGCGAATGATAGTCCGCTACACCTTTGAGAGTGTGCAGCAGGGCGGTGATGGTCGGTTCGGTCTGCTGCGGGTTGCAGCGGAATTTCTCCGGCAGGTCGCCTTCCACGCTCTTGCCCAGGGCCAGGAACTCACCCAGCGAATCGGCGTTGCGCTGGTAGAACTGGCTCAGGTGCAAGGTTGCGTCGCGGGTGCGTTCGATCTGGTAGGTGGTGCTGTTCAGGTCGAGTACGAACTGTGCCGGGACGATACCGATCAGCACCAGCATGATCAGGCCGATGCCTTTCTGGCCGTCGTTGGAACCGTGCACGAAGCTCACGGCCATGGCCGAGATCACCAGGACCAGACGGTTCCAGAACGGTGGGTGCTTTTTGTCGTCGATCTTGCGGCGCTGTTCCGGCGTCTTGTGCATCTTCGACAGCGGGCGCCACCATTTCAGGCCGATCAGCACCAGCGCGGCGATGAGGAAGCCGGCCATCGGCGAGAACACCAGCGAGGCGCCGATGTCGATCGCTTTCTGCCAGTTCACGCCATCTCTCAACGGAATGTCGTTGATCAGCGCGTTGGCCAGGCCGACACCGAGGATCGAGCCGATCAGGGTGTGCGAGCTGGAAGCCGGGATACCGAAGTACCAGGTACCCAGGTTCCAGGCGATTGCCGCGGCGAGCAACGAGAACACCATCGCCAGGCCATGGCCGGTGTTCACATTGATCAGCAGCTCAACCGGCAGCAAGTGGACGATGGCATACGCCACGCCAACGCCGCCCAGCAGCACGCCGAGGAAATTGAACACACCGGAAAAGAACACCGCCAGGTGTGGCGGCATGGCTTTGGTGTAGATAACAGTGGCTACCGCGTTAGCGGTGTCATGAAATCCATTGATGAACTCGAAGGCGAGGACAAACGTCAGGGCGAGCAAGAGGCTCACAAGCACCCAAGCATCCAGTCCGCTGAATAAATCGATCATGAAGGTTTTCTGACCCGGTCGTAAGGGGGCGCGATTATGCCAGAAAAGACAGGAAATCGATGCCCCGTCTGCTCACTGGTCACACCCTTCTTCGATTTAATTTGTTGCAGGGCGTGAAAACCAAGCAGCACGCAGGGTTTTTCAACTACTTGATTTTATTGAATAAACTAGATTTTCGAGCCGTTTTTTCAGACATCGCAAAGGCTCAAACGCTTGTCTGAAATATCTCTGAAACCTGTGGGACGCTCGTTCATAAGCCGCAGAACAGCGATGCAGCCGCTGCCCGCGGATAGCGGGCGCGCGAGGTGTCGTCTTCCACCGCGCTGTGGCTCAGGCGGACGCCGACTTTCGAATGCTCAACCGCCGTGGCTCATGGCTCTTCGGCTTTGAGTTCCTTTTCGATCTTTTCGATTTCCTGCTTGAACACCTGATCCTGAACGGTAGGGCGCTTGCGCCATGCCTTGCGTTCCGGTTCCGGCTGAGCGGCGTAGGTGGTGACTTCCCCGCCGTAAACTTCCTTGTAACGTTGTTCCTGGCGCTCTAGTTCCGCGCGCAGTTCGTCTTTTGTCACGGTGCTACCTGTATGAGTTGAATTGAATATCCGGTGAAACACACTGCAACGAGTCAATTGAGCGAGCCCGACAGTCATCCACAGCCCGATCGGGCGCGGAGACATTGCAGAGGCGATCAAGACTTCCGTGTTACAGGCGGCTACGGCACCAGATAAAAACTGACGCAGCATCAGTTTCCTGTTTCAGCGAGCGCTGGCGTTGCATGTGTGATGGGCGCCGGGCGCTGGCCGGAGCTGAGACGAAGGACCTCGTTTCAGCAAGTCGCGGGCTTTTGATTAAAGCGCCGCGACTAGGGTGCATTATAGCGGCCTATTCGGGAATGACTATCTTTGCCAAGTTAAAAACGGTTCTGAATGTGTGATGGTTTTGTTGCTGGCAACTTTTGCCGCTAGTTAAGTGTAAAGACAGCGTTATAGAACCGGCGTTCTGTTTTTGGCGCCATTAACTGGAACAACTAAGTTGCGAGCAGAATCGCTAAAGCTGCCTCAAGGATGAAGAGGAGAGCGGGGGCTGGATTGCGATTATCGGTCGGCGGTTCGATAATCGCCCAATGTTGGCGCCCCGGTGCTTGTGCATCGCGCGGCGAGCCGTTTGACTAGGCATCGATGCGTGCCGGACAAGGACAAGAAATGAACGATCAAATGCGCAACTCCTTCACCTCGGTGGCGCCGCCCATTGTCGCCTCGCCGGCCAAGCGCATTCAGGCGCTGACCGGTGATCCGGATTTCATGACGTCCCTGGCCCGTGGTCTGGCCGTGGTGCAGGCGTTTCAGGAACGCAAACGCCACCTGACCATCGCGCAGATAAGTCATCGCACTGAAATCCCTCGCGCCGCCGTGCGCCGTTGCCTGCACACGCTGATCAAGCTCGGCTACGCCACCACCGACGGCCGCACCTATTCGCTGCTGCCGAAAGTGCTGACCCTCGGCCACGCCTATCTGTCCTCGACACCGCTGGCCGTCTCCGCCCAACCGTATCTGGATCGCATGAGCGAGCAACTGCACGAGGCCTGCAACATGGCGACGCTGGAGGGCGATGACATTCTCTATATCGCGCGTTCGGCGACCACTCAGCGATTGATCTCGGTCGACCTTTCCGTCGGCGGGCGTCTCCCTGCCTATTGCACGTCGATGGGGCGCATTCTGTTGGCCGCGCTGGACGACACCTCCCTGGGCGAATACCTCGACCACGCCGAACTGGTGGCCAAGACCAGCCGCACCATTCATACCCCCGACGCGTTGCTCGAATGTTTGCAGCAGGTGCGGCAGCAGGGCTGGTGCATTGTCGATCAGGAACTGGAACAGGGCCTGCGCTCGATCGCTGTGCCGGTGTACGACGCCTCCGGGCAAGTGGTCGCCGCGCTGAATGTCAGCACCCACGCCGGGCGGGTCAGTCGCGCCGAGCTGGAGCAGCGCTTCTTGCCGGGCCTGCTCAGCGCCAGTCGCGACCTCAGTGCGCAGTTGTTCGCCTGAGGAAGCTGTTCGATAAACGCACAGTGTTGCGTTTATCGAATTGACGCTAAAACCCTCGGATCATTAATGTCGCGGCAGCGTCATCCGGCGCTGATGTGAATGAGCTCGCCGGACTGTCGACCCCATAATAATGACAAGAGGCAACTCACCATGCGCTCGCTCCCCGACTGTCTGTATCCCACCCGTTGTTGCCGGGTTCACCGCAACGCCTGATTACAACCTTCTATTCTTGTGACCGTGCCTTCCTTTGGCCGGCCGCCGTTCGACTGCGTTTTTTGCGTGGAATAAAAATAATGAACCAGCCTCAGTCCGCTGTGGGTAACTGCCTCGATGTGCAGACCTTCATCAACGCCCAACCGATCTCGCGCTATCAGTGGCGGGTGGTGATCCTGTGTTTCCTGATCGTATTTCTCGACGGCCTCGACACCGCCGCCATGGGCTTCATCGCCCCGGCGCTGTCGCAAGACTGGGGCATCGACCGCGCCAGCCTCGGCCCGGTGATGAGTGCTGCGCTGATCGGCATGGTCTTCGGCGCGCTCGGCTCCGGCCCTTTGGCTGACCGCTTCGGGCGCAAAGTCGTACTCGTCGGCGCGGTGATTCTGTTCGGCGGCTTCAGCCTGGCCTCGGCGTACAGCACCAACGTCGAACAACTGCTGGTGTTGCGCTTCCTCACCGGCCTCGGTCTCGGCGCGGGCATGCCCAACGCCACGACGCTGCTCTCGGAATACACCCCGGAGCGCAAGAAGTCGCTGCTGGTGACCAGCATGTTCTGCGGCTTCAACCTCGGCATGGCCGGCGGCGGTTTCATCTCCGCGAAGCTGATCCCGGCGTTCGGCTGGCATGCTCTGCTGATGATCGGCGGGATCCTGCCGCTGATCCTCGCCGTGGTATTGGTGTTCTGGCTGCCGGAATCGGCGCGCTATCTGGTGGTGCGCAACCGTGGCACCGACAAAGTGCGCAAGACCCTCGCGCCGATCGACCCAGTCACCGTCGCCCAGGCTGCGAGTTTCAGCGTGCCGGAGCAGAAAACCGTCAAGGCGCGCAACGTCTTTGCGGTGATTTTCTCCGGTACATACAGCACCGGCACGCTGCTGTTGTGGCTGACTTATTTCATGGGCCTGGTGATCGTGTACCTACTGACCAGTTGGCTGCCGACGCTGATGCGCGACAGCGGCGCGAGCATGGAGCAGGCCGCGTTCATCGGTGCGTTGTTCCAGTTTGGCGGCGTGTTGAGCGCGGTCGGGGTGGGCTGGGCGATGGATCGCTTCAATCCGCACAAGGTCATCGGCATTTTCTACCTGCTGGCCGGGGTGTTTGCCTATGCCGTGGGGCAGAGCCTGGGCAACATCACCTTGCTGGCGACGCTGGTACTGGTGGCGGGCATGTGCGTCAACGGCGCGCAATCGGCGATGCCGTCATTGGCCGCGCGCTTCTACCCGACTCAAGGCCGCGCGACCGGTGTGTCGTGGATGCTCGGCATCGGCCGCTTCGGCGCGATCCTCGGCGCGTGGATGGGCGCAACCTTGCTCGGCTTGGGCTGGAATTTCGAGCAGGTGCTGACCGCACTGGTGATCCCGGCCGGTTTGGCGACGGCGGCGGTGCTGATCAAGGGCATGGTCAGTCATGCGGATGCGACCTGAGGCAGACCCACGATCGTTCCCACGCTCCGCGTGGGAATGCCTCTATGGATGCTCTGCGTTCGGCTGTACAGGGACGCGGAGCGTCCCGGGCTGCATTCCCACGCGGAGCGTGGGAACGATCATTAGGGAAGCAACAATCCGTTCGATAAACGAACACTCAGTCGATTATCGGATTGTTTGGCGAATTTCCCGAGCTTAATCTTCAGTGACTCCGGCGCTGAACCTCGCGCCTTTTTATCACTGGCGATTCCTTACAAGAACAGGAGCCCGCTCCATGGCTGAGATCCTTTCGCTGCACGACGCGGTGAAGCAATTCGTCAACGACGGCGACACCGTCGCCCTCGAAGGCTTCACTCACCTGATCCCTACGGCAGCGGGTCATGAAATCATTCGTCAAGGCAAGAAAGATCTGACGCTGGTGCGGATGACGCCTGACCTGATCTACGACCAACTGATCGGCGCCGGTTGCGCGCGCAAACTGATTTTCTCCTGGGGCGGCAACCCGGGCGTGGGCTCGCTGCACCGTTTGCGTGACGCGGTCGAGAAACAATGGCCGCACGCGCTGGAAATCGAAGAACACAGCCACGCCGACCTCGCCAACGCCTATGTCGCCGGCGCGTCCGGCCTGCCGTTCGCGGTGCTGCGTGCCTACGCCGGCTCCGACCTGCCGAAGGTCAATCCGCTGATCAAAACCGTGACCTGCCCGTTCACCGGCGAAGTGCTGGCGGCAGTGCCATCGGTACGCCCGGACGTCACCGTGATTCACGCGCAGAAAGCCGACCGCAAAGGCAACGTGTTGCTCTGGGGCATTCTCGGTGTGCAGAAAGAAGCCGCGCTGGCGGCCAAGCGCTGCATCGTCACCGTGGAAGAAATCGTCGACGACCTCAACGCACCGATGAACGCTTGCGTGCTGCCGACCTGGGCCTTGAGCGCGGTCTGCCACGTGCCGGGTGGCGCACATCCGTCCTACGCCCACGGTTACACCGAGCGTGACAATCGTTTCTATCAGGCGTGGGACCCGATCGCTCGCGACCGTGAGACGTTTACCGCGTGGATCAACGAATTCATCCATGGCTGCGCTGACTTCAGCGAATTCCAGGCCAAATTGGCCGCTGCTTCGGAGGCCAAGTAATGACTTACACCACCAATGAAATGATGACCGTCGCGGCGGCCCGGCGCCTGAAAAACGGCTCGGTATGCTTCGTCGGTATCGGCCTGCCATCGAAAGCCGCCAACCTCGCGCGCCTGACTTCATCGCCGGACGTAGTGCTGATCTACGAATCCGGCCCGATTGGCGCCAAGCCGAGCGTGCTGCCGCTGTCCATCGGTGACGGTGAGCTGGCCGAGACCGCCGACACCGTGGTGCCGACCGGTGAGATTTTTCGCTACTGGCTGCAGGGCGGGCGCATCGACGTCGGTTTCCTCGGCGCCGCGCAGGTCGATCGTTTCGGCAACATCAACACCACCGTGGTCGGCGACTACCACGCGCCGAAAGTGCGTCTGCCGGGTGCCGGTGGCGCGCCGGAGATTGCCGGTTCGGCGAAAAGCGTGCTGATCATCCTTAAACAGTCGGCGCGGTCGTTTGTCGACAAACTCGACTTCATCACCTCGGTCGGTCACGGCGAAGGTGGCGATTCGCGTAAACGTCTCGGCCTGCCGGGCGCCGGGCCGGTGGGCATCATCACCGACCTGTGCATCATGGAACCGGAGGAGGGTACCCACGAATTCGTGGTCACTGCGCTGCATCCGGGCGTGACCCGCGAGCAAGTGGTCGCCGCCACCGGTTGGGCGATTCGTTTTGCCGACTCCGTTGAAACCACCGCTGAGCCGACCGAAGTCGAGCTGACGGCGCTGCGTGATCTGGAAGCGCGCACCGCTGCCGCCCACGGTCAGGCACCGGGAGAAGCATGATGCGTGACGTGTATATCTGCGACGCGATTCGCACCCCTATCGGCCGCTTCGGTGGCGCATTGTCCGCCGTGCGCGCCGATGACCTCGCCGCCGTACCGATCAAAGCCCTGATGGAGCGCAATCCTTCGGTGGACTGGAATGCCGTCGATGAAGTGTTTCTCGGCTGCGCCAACCAAGCCGGCGAAGACAACCGCAACGTTGCGCGCATGGCATTGCTGCTCGCCGGTCTGCCGGACAGCGTGCCCGGCGTTACGCTCAATCGCCTCTGCGCTTCGGGCATGGACGCGATTGGCACCGCATTCCGCGCCATCGCCAGTGGCGAAATGGAGCTGGCGATTGCCGGCGGCGTCGAGTCGATGTCCCGCGCACCGTTCGTAATGGGCAAGGCCGACGCGGCGTTCTCGCGCAACATGAAACTGGAAGACACCACCATCGGCTGGCGTTTCATCAACCCGCTGATGAAGGCGCAGTACGGCGTCGATGCCATGCCGCAAACCGCTGACAACGTCGCCGACGACTATAAGGTCTCTCGCGCAGATCAGGACGCCTTTGCTCTGCGCAGTCAGCAACGTACCGCCGCCGCGCAGGCCGCCGGTTACTTCGCCGAAGAAATTGTTGAAGTACGGATTGCCCACAAAAAGGGCGAAACCGTGGTCAGCGAGGACGAACATCCGCGCGCCGACACTACGATTGAAGCGCTGGCCAAACTGAAGCCAGTCAACGGCGCGGACAAAACCGTCACCGCCGGCAATGCCTCCGGGGTCAACGATGGTGCTGCTGCGCTGATTCTGGCGTCAGCCGAAGCGGTGAAAAAACACGGCCTGACCGCCCGCGCAAAAGTGCTCGGCATGGCCAGCGCCGGTGTCGCACCTCGGGTGATGGGCATCGGCCCGGTGCCAGCGGTGCGTAAACTGACCGAGCGCCTTGGCGTCGCGGTCAGCGGTTTCGACGTGATCGAACTCAACGAAGCATTTGCCAGCCAGGGCCTCGCGGTATTGCGCGAGTTGGGCCTGGCCGACGATGCGCCGCAGGTCAACCCGAATGGCGGCGCGATTGCCCTCGGTCATCCGTTGGGCATGAGCGGTGCGCGGCTGGTGCTGACCGCCCTGCATCATCTGGAAAAGACTGGCGGCAAGAAAGGTCTGGCGACCATGTGCGTCGGTGTTGGCCAGGGTCTGGCCTTGGCCATCGAACGTGTCTGACGCGCTGCGGCACTTACAAGAACTGAGGAAAGCGAAATGACTGACAAGCCTGGTTACCGTCGCCCACAGGCAGGCACTCAGCCTGACTACCTGCACCCGACGTATCAATCCACCAACCTGCGCTCGCCGTCCAAGCCGTTGGTGCACCTGCCGCACTCGCTGTCGGAAATCACCGGGCCGACCATCGGTGCCGAACACGTTGCCGAGAAGGACAATGACCTGACCGCACAGCACGACGGCGAGCCGTTGGGCGAGCGCATCATCATTCACGGCCGCGTGCTCGACGAGGACGGTCTGCCGGTGCCGGGGATTCTGGTGGAGATCTGGCAGGCCAATGCCGCCGGCCGCTACAACCATGCCCGCGACCTGCACGACGCGCCGCTGGACCCGAACTTCACCGGCACCGGCCGCACCGTCACCGATGCCGACGGCTGGTATCAGTTTCAGACCATCAAGCCCGGCGCCTATCCGTGGGGCAACCACCACAACGCCTGGCGCCCGGCGCACATCCACTTTTCCCTGTTCGGGCCGAGCATCCTCACCCGACTGGTCACGCAAATGTATTTCCCCGGCGACCCGTTGCTGGCGTATGACCCGATCTACAACTGCGTGCCGGACACCTCGGCCAAGGAACGCCTGATCGCTGCTTTCGATCTGGAAAAAACCATTCCGTCCTACGCCCTCGGTTACCGCTGGGACATCGTGCTGCGCGGCCGTGAAGCCACGCCGATGGAGAAATAAGATGACGCTTTATGCGACCACGTCCCACACCGTCGGGCCGTATTACCACATCGGCCTGACCTGGCTGAACCGCGAAACCCTGGCCAACGAGCTGACCCTCGGCGAGCGCGTGGCGATCAGCGGTCAGGTGGTGGATGGCAATGGCGATGTCGTCAACGATGCCATGCTTGAAGTCTGGCAGGCCAACGCCGCCGGCAAGTACGACCACCCGGAAGATTATCAGGACAAACCGCTCGATCCGAATTTCGAAGGCTTTGGCCGGGTACCGGTGGACGCCGAAGGGCGCTTCCGTTTCACCACGATCAAACCGGGCACCGTGCCGGGGTTGAAAGGTTCGACCCAGGCGCCGCATCTGGTGGTGCTGGTGTTTGCCCGTGGTCTGGTGAAGCATTTGCTGACGCGGATCTATTTCGAAGGCGAACCGGCGAACGTTGCTGACCCGTTGCTCGAGTGCGTGCCGGCGGAGCGTCGCCAGACGTTGCTGGCCAAGGCGGATGCGTCGGGTGTGTACCAGTGGAATGTAGTTCTGCAGGGCACCGATGCCGAGACGGTGTTCTTCGATTATTGAGAGAACACCCCAAATCCCCTGCAGGATAGAGTCCCTGTGGTGAGGGGATTTATCCCCGTTCGAGTGCGTAGCACTCGCAAATTCGCTACGCGCGGTATACCTGAAATACCGCGCCGACTGGTTTTGGGGCCGCTTCGCTGCCCAGCGGGGATAAATCCCCTCGCCACAAAGACTGATCCAGACGTGGGTGATGATCTGATGTGGAACGGGACTGTTGCAAAGTATGTCTAGACTGTGACTGTCCCTATCGAGTGAAAAAACAATGACAACCACCACCTCCCACTACACCGGCGAAGAGCGCAGCAAGCGCATCTTTGCCATCGTCGGCGCTTCGTCCGGCAACCTCGTCGAGTGGTTCGACTTCTACGTCTACGCCTTCTGCGCGATCTATTTCGCCCCGGCGTTTTTCCCTTCCGATAACCCCACCGTGCAACTGGTCAACACCGCTGGCGTGTTCGCCGCCGGGTTCCTGATGCGGCCGATTGGTGGCTGGATCTTCGGCCGGGTCGCTGACAAGCACGGGCGCAAGAACTCGATGCTCATCTCGATTCTGATGATGTGCTTCGGCTCGCTGCTGATTGCCTGCCTGCCGACCTACAAGGACATCGGCGTCTGGGCGCCGCTGCTGTTGCTGTTCGCGCGTTTGCTGCAAGGTCTGTCGGTGGGCGGCGAGTACGGCACCACCGCGACCTACATGAGCGAAGTTGCGCTCAAGGGCCAGCGCGGTTTCTTCGCCTCGTTCCAGTACGTGACGCTGATTGGCGGACAACTGCTGGCGGTGTCGTTGGTGGTGGTGCTGCAACAGTTCCTCACTGAAGAAGACCTGCGTGCCTACGGCTGGCGGATTCCATTCGTGGTCGGTGCGGTGGCGGCGCTGATTTCGCTGTTCCTGCGTCGCTCGCTGAAGGAAACCACCAACAAGGAAACCCGCGCGCACAAAGACGCCGGCAGCATCACTGCACTGTTTCGCGATCACAAAGCGGCGTTCATCACCGTGCTCGGCTACACCGCTGGCGGCTCGCTGATTTTCTACACCTTCACCACCTACATGCAGAAATACCTGGTGAACACCGCCGGGATGCACGCCAAGACCGCCAGCTACATCATGACCGGCGCGCTGTTCCTGTATATGTGCATGCAGCCGTTGTTCGGCATGCTCGCCGACAAGATCGGCCGGCGTAATTCGATGCTCTGGTTCGGCGCCCTCGGCACGCTGTTCACTGTGCCGATTCTGCTCAGCCTGAAAAGCATCAGCAGCCCGTTCCTCGCCTTCGTACTGATCACCCTGGCGCTGGCGATTGTGAGCTTTTACACCTCGATCAGCGGTCTGGTAAAAGCCGAGATGTTCCCGCCGGAAGTGCGCGCGCTTGGTGTCGGCCTGGCTTACGCGGTGGCCAATGCAATCTTCGGTGGCTCGGCAGAGTTTGTGGCCCTGAGCCTCAAGGCTGGCGGCATGGAAAACGCCTTCTACTGGTACGTCACGGCGATGATGGCGGTGGCTTTCCTGTTCAGCCTGCGTTTGCCCAAGCAGGCGAAGTATCTGCACCACGATCTGTAAACCCATGTGCGCGGGCTGCGAGGCCCGCGCCGGCAAGGACTGTTTATGACTCAGCGACCGGGCAATCAATTGTTCGATGCCTACTTCACCGCCCGCGATATGCGCGAAGTGTTCTGCGATCAGGGCCGGGTGCAGGCGATGCTCGATTTCGAAGCGGCGCTGGCCCGGGCCGAGGCGCGGGTCGGGCTGATTCCTTCATCGGGTGTGGCACCGATTGCCGCAGCGTGCGACGCCAGTCTGTATGACTTCGCGGCGCTGGGCGAGGCGATTGCCACGGCCGGCAATTCGGCGATTCCACTGGTCAAGGCCTTGGGCAAGCAGATCGCTTCGAGCGATGCCGAAGCCGAGCGCTATGTGCATCTGGGCGCGACCAGTCAGGACGTGATGGATTCCGGGCTGGTCCTGCAATTACGCCAGGCGCTGGCGCTGATCGAAGACCAACTGGCGCAACTGGCCGACTCGCTCGCTGCTCAGGCACAACGTTTCGCTACCACGCCACTGGCCGGGCGCACCTGGCTGCAACACGCCACGCCGGTGACTCTCGGGATGAAAATCGCCGGATGGCTGGGCGCCGTCACGCGCAGCCGTCAGCGTCTGCAAGAACTGAAGCCACGGCTGCTGGTGCTGCAATTCGGTGGCGCCTCCGGCACGCTCGCGGCGCTGGGTGAACAGGCGTTGCCGATCGCCAAAGCATTGGCCGAAGAGCTGCAACTGACCCTGCCCGAGCAACCGTGGCATACCCAGCGTGATCGCATCGTCGAATTCGGCGCGGTGCTTGGCCTGATCGCCGGCAGCCTCGGCAAATTCGGCCGCGACATCAGCCTGTTGATGCAGACCGAAGCAGCGGAAGTATTCGAGCCTGCGGCACCGGGCAAAGGCGGGTCGTCGACCATGCCGCACAAGCGCAACCCGGTCGGCGCGGCGGTGCTGATCGGCGCGGCCACGCGGGTGCCGGGGCTGGTGTCGACGCTGTTCAGCGCGATGCCGCAGGAGCACGAACGCAGCCTCGGTTTGTGGCATGCCGAATGGGAAACCCTGCCGGAAATCTGCTGCCTGGTGTCCGGTTCGCTGCAACAGGCGCGCTTGCTGGCCGACGGTCTGGAAGTCGACGCGGCGCGCATGGCCCGCAACCTCGAATTGACCCAAGGCCTGGTGCTGGCCGAAGCGGTGAGCATCGTCCTCGCCCAACGCGTCGGCCGCGACACCGCGCATCACCTGCTCGAACAATGCTGCAAACGCGCCGTGGCCGAGCAACGCCATTTGCGTGCGGTGCTCGCTGACGAGCCGCAAGTCACCGCCGAACTCAGTGGCGCTGAACTCGATGATCTTCTGAACCCCGCGCATTACCTTGGCCAGGCGCAAGTCTGGGTCGAGCGCGCGGTGGCTGAACACAACGCTTTGACTGTCTGAAGGAGAGGGCTGTGGCTTTCGTTCAACTCGCCGATGGCGAACTGCACTATGAAATTGAGGGCCCGGCGGAGGCGCCGGTGCTGGTGCTGTCCAACTCGCTGGGCACCGACCTGCACATGTGGGACGCGCAAATGCCGGCGTTCACCGAGCATTTCCGCGTGCTGCGTTTCGACACGCGCGGCCATGGGCAATCGCTGGTCACCGAGGGGCCGTACAGCATCGAACAACTCGGTCGCGACGTGCTCGGTCTGCTCGATGCGCTGCATATCGAGCGCGCGCATTTCTGCGGGTTGTCGATGGGCGGGCTGATCGGTCAGTGGCTTGGGATCAATGCCGGGCATCGTCTGCACAAACTGATCGTCTGCAACACGGCGGCAAAAATCGGCGATCCGTCGGTATGGAATCCACGCATCGAAACCGTGTTGCGCGACGGCCCGGCGGCGATGGTCGCACTGCGTGATGCCTCGATTGCGCGCTGGTTCACCCCGGACTTCTCGGCGGCCCATACCGAGGCGGCGAAGAAGATTACCGACATGCTTGCCGCAACCAATCCACAAGGTTATGCGGCCAACTGCGCGGCCGTGCGCGATGCCGATTTTCGTGAACAACTGGCTTCGATCAACGTGCCGTTGCTGGTGATTGCCGGCAGCGAAGATGCGGTGACGCCGCCGTCCGGCGGGCACTTCATCCGCGACCACGTGCGCGGTGCCGAGTACGCCGAGTTCCGTGCGGCGCATTTGTCCAACGTGCAGGCCGGTGCCGCTTTCAGCGACCGTGTGCTGGCGTTTTTGCAGGCTCAGTGAGGAAGAATTTGTGGACGAGAAACAACGTTACGACGAAGGCATGCAAGTCCGCCGCGCGGTGCTGGGCGATGCCCACGTCGATCGCAGCCTGACCACGCTGACCGAGTTCAACTCGGAATTCCAGGAGATGATCACCCGCCACGCCTGGGGCGACATCTGGACCCGCCCGGGCCTGCCCCGCCATACCCGCAGCCTGATCACCATCGCCATGCTGATCGGCATGAACCGCGAGGGCGAACTGAAACTGCACCTGCGCGCGGCAGCCAACAACGGCGTCAGCCGTGGCGAGATCAAGGAAGTGATCATGCAGAGCGCAATTTACTGCGGCATCCCGGCGGCGAACGCGACGTTTCATCTGGCGGAGTCGGTGTGGGATGAGCTAGGAGTCGAATCCCGGGATTGATGGCGCCCGAAATTACGCCTTCGCGAGCAAGCTCGCTCCCACATTGGAGTTGTGTCGATCACAAAACAAATGTGGGAGCGAGCTTGCTCGCGAAGGCCATTTCATATTCGACAGAGATGTCGACTGAAGCTGCGCTTTCGCGAGCAGGCTCGCTCCCACAGTGGGGCATGTGTGGTTAGAGAAGGCTGATCGGGTAGCTGACGATCAGGCGATTTTCATCGAACTCGTTGTTGCTGAAGTCGCGGCGCATGGTCGAGTTGCGCCATCTGACGTTCAGATCCTTCAACGTGCCGCTCTGCACCGTGTAACCGAGTTCCGATTCGCGACCCCATTCCTTGCCGTCGGTGATCGTCCCGGTGTGCACGTTGTCGCCGCTGATGTAGCGGTTCATCAGGGTCAGGCCGGGGATGCCCATGGCGGCGAAGTTGTAGTCGTGGCGCAGCTGCCAGGAGCGTTCCTGAGCGTTGTCATAACTGGCGTTGTAGCTGTCGTTGGCCAGCGTGCCGCCACTGGTGCCGTTGACCCGCATCCACGCGCTGTCGCCGGTCAATTTCTGCAAGCCGAGGTAGAACGTGTTGCCGCCGTACTTGGCCGAAAACATGCCGTACCAGGTCTTGTTGTCCAGATCGCCGGCACGCGCGCTGCCATCTTCCTTGCCGTAGAAAAAGCCGAGGTTGGCGCCCAGCGTCCAGTCGCCGAGCGGCTGACTGTGCAGCACATTGAGGTACTGCTGGCTGTAGATGTCCTTGAGTTGCGCGTTCCACAGGCCGATCTGTGTGCGCTTGTCGTTGAACAGGTATTCGCCGCCCTGGAAGTTGAAACGATCAGAGGTGAACGCGGCTTTGCCGGTCATCGACATGTCGCTCATGCTGCTGTCGTCGCGCGGGCTGTTGGCGCGGAACTGGCCGCCATAGAGGGTCAGGCCGGCGATTTCCTTGGAGGTTATCTGGCCGCCACGGAAGGTTTGCGGCAGCGAGCGACCGTCGTCCGAACGCAGAATCGGCAGCACCGGCATCCACTCGCCGACCTTGACCTCGGTCTGCGAAAGTCTGGCCTTGAACGCGACGTTGGTGCGGCCGAAGTTGTCCGCCGGGCGCCCGTCATGGTCCAGCGGCAACAACTGCGTACCGCCCGTGCCTTTACCGCCATCGAGCTTGATCGAATACAGCCCGAGTACGTCCATGCCGAAACCGACGGTGCCTTGGGTGACGCCGGATTTGGCGTCGAGGATGAAACTCTGCGTCCACTCTTCAGCCTTGCCTTGGGTCTTGGTCGGGTTAGTGAAGTTGCGGTTGATGTAGAAGTTGCGCAGGTTAAGGTTGACCTTGGCGTCTTCGACAAAACCGCCTTCTTCGGCGCTTGCCGGCAGGGCCAGACCGGCGATGGCCAGGGCGATCACAGCGGGCAATGCGTAGGGCACAGGGAAAACTGTCATGGACTTGGGTCTCTCTTGTTTTTTTAGGGCGAACGGCTGCGCTGTCGCGGCGGGTGCGGCGCAGGCAACGTGATGCAGGTCTGAGATGCAGCGGTGGCGGTCAGCCGGGCGGGGCAGGGCGCAGGAGCATGGTGTCGAACCTTGTTGTTATTGGTTTTCTGGTTCGAATGGTGAAGGGCCTGTGTGTTCGGGTTCAATTGCTGAAAGCGGGTTTTGGGCGGTTATCGAACGCAAGATTCATGCTGATTTGTGGTGAGTGTTAGGTCCCCTTCGCGAGCAGGCTCGCTCCCACAACTGGAATGCGTTTCCCTGTGGGAGCGAGCCTTCTCGCGAAGAGGCCAGTTCGGCCGCGAAACCTTTGCGACAGGCAACAAAAAGCCCACCAATAAGGTGGGCTTGATGTAGTCAGCCGATGATCAGAACAGCTTCATCTTCGGCGCTTCTTCTTTCAGCGCTTCGTTCTGCGCGGTCTGCGCATTCCAGCCACCGCCCAGTGCCTTGTACAGGTTGACCGCACTGGTCAGCTGCGCGAGGCGGTCGGTGATCAACGCTTGTTGTGCGCTGAACAACTGACGCTGGGCATCGAGGAAGGTCAGGTTGCTGTCGACGCCGATGCGGTAGCGACGTTCGGCCAGGCGGTAGTAATCCTGGTTGGCCTGAACGAAGTCACGCTGCGCTTGCAGCTGCTCGGTGTAGGTCTGGCGGGCGGCGAGGCCGTCGGCGACTTCCTGGAAGGCCGTTTGAATCGACTTCTCGTAGTTCGCCACGCCAATGTCCTTCTGGATCTTGGCGTAGTCGAGGCTGGCGCGCAGGCTGCCGGCGTTGAAGATCGGCAGGTTGATCTGCGGCTGGAACAGCCACGTCCCCGAGCCACCCTTGAACAGACCGGACAGATCCGGGCTCAGGCTGCCCGCGTTGGCGGTCAGGCTGATGCTCGGGAAGAACGCTGCACGCGCCGCGCCGATGTTGGCGTTGGCCGCCTTCAGGTTGTACTCGGCCTGCAGAATGTCCGGACGACGTTGCAGCAGGTCCGAAGGCAGACCGGCCGGTACGTCGCTGAGCAGATCATCAGACAGCGGTTTGGCTGCTTGCAGATTGGCCGGAATACCGGTGCCGAGCAGCAGGGTCAGGCTGTTTTCGTCCTGTGCGACCTGGCGGGTATAACGCGCCAGTTGCGCCCGGGCGTTTTCCACCGAGGTACGCGACTGTGCCAGATCCAGCGCCGAAGCCACACCGACTTCGTTGCTGCGGCTGGTCAATTTGTAGCTTTCTTCGAAGGCACCGAGGGTGTCCTGCGTCAGCTTGAGCAGTTCCTTGTCCGCCTGCCAGGTCAGGTAGGCATTGGCGACGTTGGCGACCAGACTGATCTGTGTGCTGCGGCGTGCTTCTTCGGTAGCGAAATACTGTTGCAGCGCTTGCTCGCTCAGGCTGCGCACCCGACCGAACAGGTCGAGTTCGTAGGCGCTGACGCCGACGGTGGCGGAATACGAACTGCTGATCATCGACTCGCCGGTCTGCGAGGCACGGGCCGGCAGACGCTGGCGGCTGCCGGCGGCATTGGCCGACACTGCCGGGAACAGGTCGGCGCGCTGGATGCGGTACTGCGCCGCGTAAGCGTCGATGTTCAGCGCCGCGACACGCAGGTCGCGGTTGTTTTCCAGGGCGACCTGGATCAGCTGTTGCAGGGCCGGGTCATGGAAAAACTGCTTCCAGCCCTGTTCGGCAGCGGCTTGCGCCGGAGCCTGGGCCGGCGAGTACGCCGGCCCCTGCGGGTACTGGCCTGCGACCGGAGCCTCAGGCTGCTGATAGTCAGGTATCAGCGAGCAACCGCTCAGCACGAAGGCGGCGACTGCGATGGAGAGTAGCGACTTGCTCATTGGCCAGCCTCTTTAGGAGTTTCAGTAGTCTCATCCGCGTCGGTCTTTTTGCGCTGACCGATGGACGACACAGTAACGAAGAACAGTGGGACCCAGAAGATCGCCAGGATCGTGGCCGTGAGCATACCGCCAATCACGCCGGTACCGATCGCGTGCTGACTGCCTGAACCGGCGCCGGTGGAAATCGCCAGCGGCACAACACCGAGAACGAAGGCCAGCGAGGTCATGATGATCGGGCGCAGACGCATGCGGCAGGCTTCAATCGCCGCTTCACGCAGGCTGCGTCCCTGTTCATGCAGTTCCTTGGCGAATTCGACGATCAGAATGGCGTTTTTAGCCGCCAGACCGATGGTCGTCAACAAGCCCACCTGGAAGTACACGTCGTTGGACAGACCGCGCAGGCTGGTGGCCATCAGTGCACCGATGATCCCCAGCGGTACCACGAGCATGACCGCGATCGGAATCGACCAGCTTTCATACAGCGCCGCCAGACACAGGAACACCATCAGCAGCGACAGGGCGTACAGCGCTGGCGCTTGCGAGCCGGACAGACGTTCCTCGTAGGACAGACCGGTCCAGGAGATACCGACACCGGACGGCAGCTTCTTGGCAATCGCTTCGACTTCAGCCATCGCTTCACCGGTGGAGTAGCCCGGCGCCGGAGCCCCGAGGACCTCGACCGCTTCCACACCGTTGTAGCGCGCCAGCTTCGGCGAACCGTAGACCCACTCGCCCTTGGCGAACGCCGAGAACGGAACCATGGTGCCTTCGGCGTTACGCACGTACCACTTCTTCAGGTCTTCGGGGCTCATGCGCGAGTCCGGCTGGCCCTGCACATATACCTTCTTCACCCGACCACGGTCGATGAAGTCGTTGACGTAGCTACTGCCCAGCGCGATCGACAGAGTGTTGTTGATGTCGCTGATGGTGATGCCGAGGGCACTGGCCTTCTCGTCGTCGATTTCCAGCTGGAACTGCGGCTCGTCGTTCAGGCCGTTCGGACGCACCTGGGTCAGCACCTTGCTTTGCGCCGCCATGCCGAGGAACTGGTTGCGCGCTTCCATCAGTTTTTCGTGACCGATACCGGCGCGGTCCTGCAGGAACACGTCGAAACCGGTGGCGTTACCCAATTCCAGAACCGCTGGCGGGGCGAAGGCAAACACCATCGCGTCGCGGAAGCTGAAAAAGTGTTGCTGGGCACGCGCAGCGAGGTTGAACACGCTGTTGTCGGCGTTACGTTCGCCCCACGGCTTGAGCATGATGAACGCCATACCCGAGCTCTGACCACGGCCGGCGAAGTTGAAGCCGGTCACGGTGAACACCGAAGCCACCGCGTCCGCTTCACCGCCGTCCTTGTTCGGACGCAGCAGGTACTCACGCATTTCATCCACGACCACCTGCGTGCGCTGGGCACTGGAACCGGCCGGGGTCTGCACCTGAGCGAACAGTACGCCCTGGTCTTCTTCCGGGAGGAACGCGGTCGGGATGCGGGTGAACAGCCAGATCATGCCCACCACGATCAACAGGTACGCCAGCAGATACGGCGCCTTGCGGGTCAGCATGTTGCCGACGCCGCGCTCGTAGCTGCGTACGCCACGGTCGAAATTGCGGTTGAACCAGCCGAAGAAACCTTTCTTCGGGGTGCCGTGCTCGCCTTTCGGAATCGGCTTGAGCATGGTTGCGCACAGCGCCGGGGTGAAGATCAGGGCAACCAGTACCGACAGGGCCATGGCCGACACGATGGTGATCGAGAACTGCTTGTAGATCACCCCGGTGGAACCGCTAAAGAACGCCATCGGCAGCAGTACCGCCGAGAGCACGAGGGCGATACCGACCAGTGCGCCCTGGATCTGGCCCATGGACTTCTTCGTCGCTTCCTTCGGTGACAAGCCTTCTTCGCTCATCACCCGCTCGACGTTTTCCACCACGACGATGGCGTCGTCCACCAGCAGACCGATGGCCAGCACCATGCCGAACATGGTCAGGGTGTTGATGCTGAAACCGGCGGCGGCGAGGATGCCGAACGTACCGAGCAGTACCACGGGCACGGTCATCGTGGTGATGACGGTGGCGCGGAAGTTCTGCAGGAACAGGAACATCACCAGGAACACCAGCGCGATCGCTTCGACCAGCGTGTGCACCACGCCTTTGATCGATTCGGTCACCACCGGAGTGGTGTCGTACGGGAACACCACTTCCATGCCTTGCGGGAAGAACGGCTTGAGGCTGTCGATGGTGTTGCGCAGCGCTTTGGCGGTATCGAGGGCGTTGGCACCGTTGGCCAGTTTCACCGCCAGACCGGACGCCGGGCTGCCGTTGAACTGGGCACTGATCGCGTAGTTCTCACCGCCGAGGCCGACTTCAGCCACGTCTTTGAGGCGAACCTGCGAACCGTCCTTGTTGACCTTGAGCAGGATTTCCTTGAACTGCTCAGCGGTCTGCAGACGGGTCTTGCCGATGATCGTCGCGTTCAGTTGCTGGCCCTGCACGGCAGGCAAGCCACCGAGCTGACCGGACGACACCTGGACGTTCTGCGCAGCAATGGCATTCTTCACGTCGACCGGGGTCAGGTTGAAGTTGTTCAACTTGGCCGGGTCGAGCCAGATACGCATCGCGTACTGCGCACCGAAGACCTGGAAGTCACCGACACCGGCGGTCCGCGAGATCGGGTCCTGCATGTTCGACACGATGTAGTTGGACAGGTCGTCCTTGGTCATGCTGCCGTCACGCGACACCACGCCGATCACCAGCAGGAAGTTCTTCACTGCCTTGGTCACGCGGATACCCTGTTGCTGCACTTCCTGCGGCAGCAGCGGGGTGGCCAGGTTCAGCTTGTTCTGGACCTGGACCTGCGCGGTGTCGGAATTGGTGCCTTGCTCGAAGGTCGCGGTGATGGTCATGCTGCCGTCGGAGTTACTTTCCGACGACACATAACGCAGGTTGTCGATACCGTTGAGCTGTTGCTCGATGACCTGCACCACGGTGTCCTGCACGGTTTGTGCGG
Organism: Pseudomonas sp. Sample_23; assembly: GCF_004307595.1. Taxonomy (NCBI): domain Bacteria; kingdom Pseudomonadati; phylum Pseudomonadota; class Gammaproteobacteria; order Pseudomonadales; family Pseudomonadaceae; genus Pseudomonas; species Pseudomonas sp. Sample_23. The sequence continues at coordinate 17,202 of NZ_RCNX01000031.1, read as the reverse complement.
ACGCGCCTGGGTAGGTCACCTGGATCGCAATGGCCGGTGGCGCAATGCTCGGGTATTGGTTGATCGGCAATTTCAGGATCGAAAGTGCCCCGACCAGCATGATCACCAGGGCGATTACCCAGGCGAAAATCGGACGGTCGATGAAGAATTTTGACATGGGTTACTCCCCTTTGCCGCCGGCGGCTTTGTCAGCTGCCTGTGCGGGGGCCGGGTTCTTGGTGCCGACGTTAGTCGCCTCGGTCGCTTTGACCTCGACGCCCGGTTTGACGTACTGCAGCCCTTCGGTGATCAGACGATCGCCGGCTTTCAGGCCATCTTCGATCAGCCACTGGCTGCCGACAGTGCGGCTGGCCTTGAGCTGACGCAGCTCGACCTTGTTATCGGCGCCGACGACCAGTGCGGTCGGGGTGCCTTTGAGGTCGCGGGTCACGCCTTGTTGCGGCGCGAGGATCGCTGCGCTGTTGACGCCGGCTTGCAGCTGGGCGTGAACGAACATGCCTGGCAGCAGGGTGTGATCGGGGTTCGGGAACACTGCGCGCAGGGTTACCGAGCCGGTGGTCTGGTCAACCGAGACTTCGGAGAATTCCAGCTTGCCGTCGAGCTTGTATTGGCTGCCGTCTTCCAGGGTCAGCTTGACCGCAGCGGCGTTGTCGCCGGCCTTCTGCAGACGGCCGCTTTCCAGCTCGCGGCGCAGCTCCAGCAGTTCCACCGACGATTGGGTCACGTCGACGTAGATCGGGTCGAGCTGCTGAATCACTGCCATTGCATCGGCCTGGCCATTGCTGACCAGTGCGCCTTCGGTGACCGAAGAGCGGCCGATACGGCCAGAGATCGGCGCGTAGACTTTGGTGTAGCGCACGTTGATCTGCGCGCTCTGCAACGATGCTTCCGATTGCAGGCGGTTGGCCAGTGCGGTGTCGTATTCCTGACGGCTCACGGCTTGTTCGTCGACCAGTTGCTTGTAGCGGTCGGAAATCGACTTGGTCGAACGCAGCTCGGCTTCGGCGCTTTTCAGCGTAGCTTCATAGACCGACGGATCGATCTGATACAGCTGCTGGCCGGCTTTGACGTCGGCGCCTTCCTTGAACAGACGCTTGAGGATAATGCCGTTGACCTGCGGGCGAACTTCAGCGATGCGGAACGCACTGGTGCGGCCCGGAAGTTCCGAGGTCAGGGTAAAGGCTTGTGGTTGCAGGGTGACGACGCCGACCTGAGGAGGCGGAGCGGCTGGGGCCGCTTCTTCCTTTTTACATCCGCTGAGCAGCGATGCCAGGGCGACGGCAGTGACCAGAGCGGTAACAGCTGGCTTGAATTGCATGAAGATCCTCGGGTCAGGCGCGCAAGAAGCGCACAAGAAGTGTGAAAGAGTAAAAATCGGGTACCGGGTGGATAAGTAGCTTGCTAAGTAATATACTTACGTTCATGGTTGTTTGTAAACACCTGCGCCGTGTACCCACCCTGATACAAAAGTCGTCGCAAGGTTTGAAATTGTAGGCCGGGGAGTCGATTCACGAGAGATCGCCCCCTCTTTATTCAGCGGATATTCAGCCATCCCTGAAACATCCTGTTTGAGGTTTTACTGCCATGGTCCGTCGTACCAAAGAGGAAGCTCAGGAAACCCGCAGCCAGATTCTGGAAGCGGCCGAGAAAGCCTTTTATGAAAGGGGGGTTGCCCGCACCACCCTGGCGGACATCGCGACCCTCGCCGGCGTGACGCGTGGCGCCATCTACTGGCATTTCAGCAACAAGGCCGATCTGGTCCAGGCCATGCTCGACAGCCTGCACGAACCGCTGGATGAACTGGCCAAGGCCAGCGAAAGCGAAGACGAACCGGACCCGCTGGGCTGCATGCGGCAGTTGCTGATTCATTTGTTTCATCAAGTTGCACTGGACCCGAAAACCCGGCGCATCAACGAAATTCTGTTTCATAAGTGCGAATTCACCGATGAAATGTGCGATCTGCGCCAGCAGCGCCGGACGGCCAGTCTCGATTGCAACGTGCGCATCGGCCTGACCCTGCGTAATGCGGTGAATCGCGGCCAGTTGCCGGAAGACCTCGACACGGCCCGCGCGGCGATCAGCATTCATGCCTACATCGACGGCCTGCTGTACGGCTGGCTGCTGGCTCCGGACAGCTTCGAACTGCACGCCGAGGCTGAACGCTGGGTCGACACCGGGCTGGACATGCTGCGCCTGAGCCCAAGCCTGCGCAAATGAAACAAAATGCGCAATTGCCCGGCAGGATGTCAATCAGCCGCTATGGCCGATTATTGCGGCGGGGAGTTTAAACGTAGCCGGCCGTGGATTTTGTAGGGAAATTGTGTAGCTCTTGTGAATCCGTGTTTTGCCGCGTTTCCCTCACCCTAGCCCTCTCCCAGAGGGAGAGGGGACCGACCAAGCTGATCTTTCGAGTGACGCTGACCTGAAATATCCCGCCGAACTCGGGTTCTGAAGGATCTGCAAATCGGCTCCCTCTCCCCAATGGCGGGACCGACCGGGTTGTTTGCTCAAGCCGTGCCGACCTGAAATATCCCGCCGAACTCAAAGTTTGAAAAACACACCAATCGGCTCCCTCTCCCTCGGGAGAGGGCTGGGGTGAGGGGCTACGCCGGGTGCCACGCTACAAGCCCCAAGCCGAACAACAAAAAGCCCCGGACTCTCACAAGTCCGGGGCTTTTTCATTTCTGCGCTACAGCCTGATTACAAGGTCGGATAGTCGATATAACCGACCGGACCTTTACCGTAGAAAGTCTCCGGATGCGGCTCGTTCAACGGCGCATCGGCCTGCAAACGTGCCGGCAGGTCCGGGTTGGCAATGAACGGCACGCCGAACGCTACGGCGTCTGCCTTGCCGCTGGCCAGCCACTCGTTGGCGCTTTCCTTGGTGAACTTCTCGTTGGCAATGTATGGGCCACCGAACGCTTCTTTCAGTTGCGGGCCGAGGCTGTCGGCGCCTTCTTTTTCGCGCGAGCAGATGAACGCGATGCCACGCTTGCCCAGTTCACGGGCGACGTAGGTGAAGGTCTCGGCAAGGTTGTCATCGCCCATGTCATGGGAATCGGCACGCGGTGCCAGGTGCACACCAACGCGGCCGGCGCCCCAGACTTCGATCGCGGCGTCGGTCACTTCCAGCAGCAGGCGTGCACGGTTTTCCAGCGAGCCGCCGTACTGGTCGGTGCGCTGGTTGGTGCTGCTTTGCAGGAACTGGTCGAGCAGGTAACCGTTGGCGCCGTGGATTTCCACGCCGTCGAAACCGGCGGCCTTGGCGTTCTCGGCGCCGGTGCGGTAGGCGTCGACGATGTCGGCGATTTCAGCGGTTTCCAGGGCGCGCGGGGTTGGGTAGTCGGCCAGTGGGCGCACCAGGCTGACATGACCCTTTGGCTGAATGGCGCTTGGGGCCACCGGTGCTTCACCGTTCAGGTACGAAGGGTGAGAAATGCGGCCAACATGCCACAGTTGCAGGAAGATCTTGCCGCCGGCGCCGTGAATCGCTTTGGTCACGTTGGCCCAGCCACGCACTTGATCGTTGGACCAGATGCCCGGGGTATCCGGGTAGCCGACGCCCATCGGCGTTACCGAAGTGGCTTCGCTGAGAATCAGGCCGGCCGAGGCGCGTTGTACGTAGTATTCGGCCATCAGCGCGTTCGGCACACGGCCTTCGTCGGCGCGGCAACGGGTCAGCGGGGCCATGATGATGCGGTTGTTCAGCTCGATGTCGCCGAGTTTGATCGGGTCGAAAATAGTCGCCATGTCTAAAAGCCTCTCTTTAATTAAGGAAGTTGATCAGTTGGAAGCAGGCGCCAGCTCGGCATTGCCGTTCTGGCGGAAGGTAATCAGGGTCACCAGCAGGGCAAGTACGGCCAGCGCGGCGGCGGCCAGTGGCACGCTGGTCAGGCCGTAGCCGTGGGCGATGACGCTGCCACCGACCCAGGCGCCGAGGGCGTTGCCAACGTTGAAGGCGCCGATGTTCAGGGTCGAAACCAGGTTCGGCGCAGCCTTGCCGAAGGTCACCACGTTGACTTGCAGCGCCGGCACAGCGGCGAAACACGCGGTGGCCCAGAGGAACAGAGTGATCTCGGTCGGGATCAGCGCGACGCTGGTCCAGCTCAGCACCGTGGAAACCACGGCCATGGCGATGAACACGCCGATCAGCGTGGCGGCCATGCCTTTGTCGGCGAGTTTGCCGCCGATGATGTTGCCGACCGTCAGGCCCAGACCGATGAGCATCAGCGTCCAGGTCACGCCACGTGGCGACACACCGGTGACTTCCCCAAGCAGTGGGGCAACGTAGGTGAACAGGGTGAACACCGAGGCGGCGAACAGCGCGGTCATGCTCAGCGACAGCCAGATGCCGGCGCCTTTGAGCGCGGCCAGTTCGGCGCGCATGTCGAGTTTCTCTTCGTCACGCTTGGCCGGCAGGAAGCGGATCAGGCCGATCAGCGCGATCACACCGATGACGGTCACCGCCCAGAAGGTCGAACGCCAGCCGGCTTCCTGACCCAATGCGGTGCCCAGCGGTACGCCGAGCACGTTGGCCAGGGTCAGACCGGTGAACATCAGGGCGACCGCGGAGGCACGTTTGTTCGGCGCGACCAGATTGGCCGCCACCACCGAGCCGATGCCGAAGAACGCGCCGTGACACAGCGCGGTGACGACCCGGGCAAACATCAGCACGTTGTAGTCGCTGGCGATGGCGCAGAGCAGGTTGCCGACAATAAAGATGCCCATCAACGCCACCAGCGCGGCCTTGCGCGGCAGCTTCGCGGTGGCCAGCGCCATGAACGGAGCACCGATGGCCACGCCCAGGGCGTAACCGGTCACCAGCCAGCCGGCGCCGGGAATCGACACGCCGAGGTCCGCCGCCACGTCGGGCAGCAGGCCCATGATGACGAACTCGGTGGTGCCGATGGCGAAGGCGCTCAGGGCGAGGATGAGAAGCGAAAGGGGCATGCAGGTTTCCTTGTCGGCTGGCTGACGTTAAGGGTCAGAGCTCTTTACTGAGGGTGCTGAGAAACGCCTGGATGACGTCCTCGTTACGTTTGAAAAAATGCCACTGCCCGGCCTTCTGGCTGCTGATCAGACCGGCCCGTTGCAACGTTGCCAGGTGTGCCGACACGGTCGATTGCGACAGGCCGCAACGCTGATCGATCTGCCCGGCACAGATGCCGTACTCGTGGTTGTGCAACTGCTCGGGGAATTCGCCTTTCGGGTCTTTCAGCCAGTTGAGGATGTCTCGCCGTACTGGGTGCGCCAGGGCTTTTATTATTTCGTCGAGGTCGAGGTTCATGGCTTGGGCTCGTGGTGGCAGTAGCGATATATCGCGATGGAGCGAACTTTAAATCGTTGGATCGCGATATACCAATATGAATTCGGTCTGACGAACGCATAAATCGCTATATCGGGTTATAACGATATGAGGGTGCTGGAGGAGCGAGCGCAGTGCTAAGCTGCGCCCATGAACTATCTCGCGCATTTGCATCTCGGCGGCCAGCGCCCCGGTCAGTTACTCGGCAGCCTGTATGGCGACTTCGTCAAAGGGCGGCTGCAAGGCCAGTTCGACCCGGAAGTGGAGGCGGCGATCGCCCTGCATCGGCGCATCGACGTCTTTACCGATCGCCATCCACTGGTCGACATTGCTTTGGGACGCTTCAGCGAAACGCGGCGGCGCTATGCCGGAATCGTCCTCGATGTGTTTTTCGATCATTGCCTGGCGCGGGACTGGACGCTGTATGCCGACCGGCCGCTGGAGCAGTTCACCGCAGACGTCTATCACGTGCTGTCCCGTGAACGGCAATTGCCGGAACGGCTGGCAAAGATCGCCCCGCACATGGTCGCTAACGACTGGCTGGGCTCGTATCGCGAATTCGATGTGCTGGAGCAGGTGCTGCGCGGGATCTCGCGGCGCCTGACCAGGCCGGAGGAATTGGCCGGGGCAATGGCGGAGTTGCGGCGGTTGTATGAGCCGTTGAGTGAAGACTTCAGCCTGTTTTATCCGCAACTTCAGGATTTTGCGCAAAACTCTGATCCGCTGAAGATCTGAATGTGGGAGCGAGCCTGCTCGCGAATGCGGTGTCTCAGCCAATATAGATGCTGAATGGCACGACGCCTTCGCGAGCAGGCTCGCTCCCACAGGGGATTTGTGTTTTCAGGCGGCGATCAAATCGCCTGCGCGACGCGGTTCGGCAGGTTTCGCCACCTCACCAAACAACACCTTCTGCACCGCCTGCTGCGCTTCGAACGCCAGCGCCGCACGCTCGCGGCCCTGACACTCTATTGGCTTGAGCAGATGCACTTCGACGTCGCCGCAGTCATGGCTGAACAGGCGCATCAGGTGCGAGAGCAGGTCATCGTCACCAATGAACGGTGCGAGCGTGTCGATTTCGCCGTCACGCAGATAACGGATCGCCACCGGTTGCAGCATCACTTCGGAATCGATCGCCGCCGAGAGCAGGCGACCATGAAAAGTGCGCAGCGAACGGCCATCGGTGGTGGTGCCTTCAGGGAACATCAGCAGTGCATGTTCGGTTTGCAGATGGCGGGTCATTTGCTTGCGGATCAACTGACTGTCGCCCGACCCACGGCGGATGAACAGGCTGCCGGCCTTGGCTGCGAGCCAGCCGGCCACCGGCCAGGTGCGCACTTCGGCCTTGGACAGAAACGACAGCGGCGTGAGCATGCCCAGCAGCGGAATATCGGTCCACGACACATGATTGCTGACCCACAGCATCGGCTGTTTTGGCAGCTCGCCATGGACCCTCACGCGAAACGGCAGGGCATTGCTCAGCCGCGCCATGAAGAAGCGCGACCAGCGCTGGCGCCGCTCCATCGAGTGGGCCAGACCGATGCGTTCGAACACGCCGAACACGCTGGCCATGGTCAGGCCCAGTGTCACCACCAGCAGCACTCGCGCGATTCGCGCGTACACCCGCAACCGGCTCATCACACCGCCGCCTTGAAGTGTTTGGCGTAGCGCGGGCAGAGTTCGTCGCGCTTGAGCAGGATGAACACGTCGGCCACCTGGAAGTCTTCGTCCCAGCATGGCTCGCCGCAGATCTTCGCACCGAGGCGCATGTAGGCCTTGAGCAGCGGTGGCATTTCGGCGATGACGTTGGATGGAATATCCAGCGTCGGCAGCGGATTTTTCGGCTCGGCGCGCAGGTGTTCGGTGCACAGATAACGCTCGCGCAGACGCTGCATGATCGCGTGGGCCTGAATGCCGCCGTCCTGCATCGGGATGCTCGCGCAACCCATCAGGTAGCTGTAGCCGCCCTGATTGAGCACTTCGGCCAATTCGCCCCAGAGCACGGCGATGGTGCCGCCGTTGCGGTACGCCGGATCGACGCAGGTGCGGCCGATTTCCAGGATCGGGCCTTGCAGATGGGCGAGGCCGTGCAGGCTGAATTCTTCTTCGCTGTAGAACTTGCCGAGGCTGCTGGCGGCGGTGTGATCGAGCAGACGCGTGGTCGCTACCAGGCGCCCGGTGTTCAGATCACGCACGCCGATGTGGCTGCAGTGAACATCATAATCATCCATGTCCAGACCCAGTTCCGCGCCTTTGAGTTTGGCGTTGAACTCGCCGCTGAAGACGGCGAAGCGCAGGGCCTGGGCTTGCTGCAAGGCTTCGGCGCCGATCAGGCGTTCGGCTTGCAGGCGGCGTTCATTGCCGGTGTCGCTGATGCGGGCGATTTGCGTCATGTGAATCTCCGTACGGGCCTTTAACCCGTCGTGGGTTGCAGCCGATCGACTTTCTTTATGCAGCCGTGTTGTGCAAAGTCAGGCTATGTAGCCCCGGTGTCATCGCCATGAACGTTCGGTGATGCTTATATGACAGCCCACAAGGAGGCGCCCATGCCCTGGACAGATCTGTTGCACCGCCGTGAACGCTTGCCCGCCGTTGCTGATCTGGCCGAGGGTTTTGCAACGTTGTTGCAGGCGCTGGGCAACGTCACGCCGTACGAATTGGCGGTGGCTGGCGGGCGGCGGATGGCCACGCCGGGGCTGGCGTTTCTGGTCGGTTATCAGGCGGCGCTGCGCATGTTGTGGCCGAGCGCGCCACTGAGCCTCGGCGCCTTGTGCGCGACCGAACAACGCAGCCTGCGCCCGGCCGATATGCAAACGCGGCTGAAAGATTTGCGCTTGAGCGGGCGCAAGGATTTCGTCACCGCAGGCGACGCCGCCGATTGGTTACTGGTGGCTGCGCGCAGTGAGGAGCTTGACGAAGCACCGCGCCTGAGTCTGGCGGTGGTGTATCCCGGCGAGCCCGGCGTTAAGGTGGAAAAACTGCCGGCGTTGCCGTTGATGCCGGACATCAGCCACGGTAGCCTGCACCTCGACGGCGCCCTGTGCGAACTGCTCGCCGGCGATGGCTGGGACGCCTACGTCAAACCGTTTCGCAGTCTTGAAGATGTCTACGTGCTCAGCGCCATGACCGCGTGGTTGTACGGCGTCGGCCAGGACAACGACTGGCCGCAGGCCCTGCAATTGCGTTTGCTGGCGCTTCTGGCCGGGTGCGCCGAGGCCAGCCGGCAAGCGCCGAACAATCCGGCCGGGCATGTCATGCTGGGCGGGTTGTTTGCGCAGTTTGAATCACTCAAGACCGAGGTAGATCAGGCGTTGGTGCAGGGTGATCCTGCGTGGGCAGCGATGTGGCAGCGTGATCAAGGCGTGATGCAATTGGCTGCAGGGGCCCGGGCCAAGCGCTTGGCCAAGGCTCTTGCGTTGGCCTGACTGGCCTCATCGCGGGCAAGCCCGCTCCCACAGGTTTCAAACGTGTTCATGAAATGTGTGTTCACTTGGGACCCCTGTGGGAGCTGGCTTGCCAGCGATGGCAATTTCATGGACGACCAACATCTAAAATTTGTCATAAACCCTGACTAGGCTCAGCAGGTTCATTCCCAGAGCGCCCACCATGTTCAAAGGCCTGTCGCTGTTCCTGCTGCTGATCAGCCTCACCGTCCGCGCCGAACAATGGCCCGGCGAGCAATGGCCTATCGCCCCACAGATCACCGGCCCGGCTGCCCTGGCACTGGAAAACTACGCCTTCGCGCCCCGCAACGACGTCACCCGCCAGGGCATCCGCACCGACGCCTTGCTGATCATCCGCGACGGCCAGATCATCTACGAACGCTACGCCGCTCCGACCACTGCACAGACACCGCATCTGACCTGGTCGATCAGCAAAAGCCTGCTGGCCGCTGTCCTCGGCGTGGCCTATGGCGAAGGCCGGTTCAAGCTCGACGATCCAGCGCTGAAGTTCTACCCGGCGCTGGAAAAACACCCGGCGATCACCCTCGGCCATCTGCTGAACTGGGCCTCCGGTCTGGATTGGCAGGAAGACTACGAATACGCCCCGCTGAAATCTTCGGTGGTGGCGATGCTCTACACCCGCGGCCATCGCGACATGGCCGCGTTCACTGCGGGCCACGACGCCTACGCCGCAGCGGGTCAGGCTTTCCGTTATTCCAGCGGTGACAGCAATCTGCTCGCCGCCGCCCTGAAAACCATGGTCGGCCCAGAGCGTTACGCCGATTACCCGTGGACAGCATTGTTCGAACCGTTGGGCATTCGCCACGCCGTGTGGGAAAGCGATGCCAGCGGTACCTTTGTCGCCTCGTCCTATGCCTATCTCACCGCGCGGGATCTGGCGCGGGTCGGTCTGTTGATGGCGCGGGGCGGGCGCTGGAACGATCGGCAGTTGCTGCCCGAGGATTGGGTGGCATTCAATCTCAAGCCCTTTGCTGGCTACAAGGCGCAGCAGGACGAAGCCGTGCCCGGCGGACATTGGTGGCTCAATCGCCCTGTCGATGGCACACCATCACCATGGCCCGACGCCCCACCCGACACCTTCGCCGCCCTCGGCCACTGGGGCCAGGCGCTGTATGTGATGCCCAGCGAGAAACTGGTGATCGTGCGTTACGCCGATGATCGAGATGGCAGCTACCAGCACAATGAATTGCTCAAACGCGTGTTGCAGGCGGTGCGGCCATGAAGCGCTTTCTATTGTTGCTGTTGGTCGTGCTGCTCGGTTGGGGTTGGTATGAACGGGAAAACCTCTGGGCTTTCCCGGACATCATCAGCGCCTACACCGCCAAGGAATATTGCTCGTGTCGTTATGTGATGAACAACGATGCCGGGTATTGCCGTGGTTATGTAAAGCAATGGCTGCCAACCAGCGGTTTTACCGATGATGTTTCCAGCAAAACCATCACCGTCAGCGGTATGGGCCGCAGTAACAGCGCGCAATGGCTGAGCGAACGCCAGGGCTGTCGCCTGAATCCTTGAATTATCTGGTCTCCCCTGTGGGAGCGAGCCTGCTCGCGAAATCGTCGCAAGCCGCAATACATGCTGTGCGGGGAGCATTGCATTCGCGAGCAGGCTCGCTCCCACAGGGCTTGCAATAACTTGGCGGGCGGTTAAGGTTCGTGCAGGTTTATCGCCCCCACGAGTGTTCAATGTTCAACCGCTCCCTCTATACAACCTTCGCCAGTCTGCTGTTGACCGCCGCTGCACTGCCGGCCCAGGCCAATTGGTACCTGGACGGCGAGTCGTCGCGGCTGTCGTTCGTCAGCACCAAAAATGCCAGCGTGTCGGAAGTGCAGCGCTTTCTGGTGCTGCACGGCAAGGTCGACCCCAACGGTCGCGCCGAGGTCGAAGTCGAGCTCGAATCGATCAACAGCGGCATTCCGCTGCGCGATGAGCGCATGCGCAAGGAGCTGTTCCAGATCGAGCAATTCCCTTCGGCGACCATCACCACCCAGATCGACTTGCGCCCGATTAACGATCTGGCGCCCGGCGCGCAGTTGGAATTGCGCCTGCCGCTGACCGTCAGCCTGCACGGCAAGCAGCACGAATACCCGGCCGAGTTGCTCGCCACGCGTCTGGATGATCGGCGCTTTCAGGTGGTGACACTGGAGCCGCTGGTGATCAACGCCGAGGATTTCGATCTGGCGCCGGGCCTGGAAAACCTGCGCAAACTCGCCGATCTGTCGGCGATCAGTCTGTCGGTGCCGGTGGGTGCGGTGCTGATTTTCACGGCGCGCTGACATGCGCGGTGCGGTGTTTCCCTGGCGTGACGGCAACCGTTTCGAACTGTTGATCGACGGCCCGCAGTTCTTTCCGCGCATGCTCGAGCACATCGCTGGAGCTACAGAACAGATCGAACTGGAGCTGTATCTGGTCGAGGCCGGCGCCTGCGCCGAAGCCATCGTCCAGGCGCTGGTCGCGGCGGCCGAGCGCGGAGTGCGCGTGCGTTGCCTGTTCGATGATTACGGCAGCCTCGCGTTTACGCTGCATCTGCGTCAGCGTCTGACCCAGGCCGGGGTCGAGCTGCGTTTCTACAATCGCCTGAGCTGGCGGCGCTGGGTCGGCAATTTCTATCGTGACCACCGCAAGTTGCTGCTGGTCGACCAATGCCTGGCAGTGGTCGGCGGCACCGGCGTGACCGATGAATTCTGGACGCCGGGCCATGATGTCAGCGAGTGGCACGAAGTGATGGTCGAGATCAGCGGCCCATTGGTGATCGATTGGCAATTGCTGTTCGATCGCCAGTGGATCGCCAACCGTTACCGCCGCGCCTGGCGTCCGGCCGCGCATTTTGGTCTGCCGCGTCTGCCCCGCGTACCAGACAAGGGCGAGGGCATGGGCCGCGTGGCCTACGCTGACGCCCGCCAGCACCGGGACATTCTGCAATCGCTGTTTCGCGCGCTGAACAGCGGGCAAAAACGCATCTGGATGGCCACGCCGTACTTTCTGCCTACCTGGAAAATCCGCCGCTCGCTGCGCAAAGCCGCTGCACGCGGGGTCGATGTGCGGCTGTTGCTGACCGGGCCGCGCACCGATCACCCGTCAGTGCGCTACGCCGGGCACCGCTACTACCCGCGCCTGCTTAAGGCCGGGGTGCAGATCTTCGAATACCAGCCGTGCTTCCTGCACCTGAAAATGGTTCTGGTGGACGAATGGGTAAGCATCGGTTCGTGCAACTTCGATCACTGGAATCTGCGTTTCAATCTGGAGGCGAACCTGGAGGCGCTGGACCCGGCGTTGACGGCAGCGGTGGAGGCGAGCTTTGTGAAGGACTTCGGCTTGAGTCAGCTGGTGAGTCTGGAGGAGTGGCAGCGCCGACCGTTGTGGCGGCGGGTCAAGCAGCGGGTGTGGGGCTGGGTGGATCGGTTGGTGGTGAATATTCTCGACCGTCGCGGATAACCACGATTTTGAATACACCCTGAATCCAATCTGGTAGCGAGCCTGCTCGCGAAAGCGGTGTGTCATTTGATCGTTCCCACGCTCTGCGTGGGAATGCCTCTAGGGACGCTCCGCGTCCAGTGATGCGGAGCGTCACGGGCTGCATTCCCACGCGGAGCGTGGGAACGATCAATGTGGGATCGGTGTTACAGCAATTCAAAGCTCTGCTGCGTCACCGCCTGCGAATCCAGGCCGATCTGCACGTTGAACTTGCCAGGCTCGGCTGCGTATTTGAGCTGGGCGTTGTAGAACTTCAGGTCTTCCTCGGTGATGGTGAAGTGCACGACTTTCTGTTCGCCGGCCTTGAGCATGATCTTCTGGAAGTTCTTCAGTTCTTTCACCGGGCGGATCATCGAACCGGTGACGTCCTGGATGTACAACTGCACCACGGTTTCGCCGTCACGCTTGCCGGTGTTCTTGACCATGACGCTGGCGTCGAGCTTGCCGCTGGCGTTCAGGGTGGTCGATGACAGCGCCATATCGCTCAGGGCGAAGGTGGTGTAGCTCAAGCCATAACCGAACGGAAACAGCGGGCCGGTGGTGTCATCGAAATACTGCGAGGTGTAGTTGCCCGGTTTGCCCGGAGTGAACGGCCGGCCGATGCTCAGGTGGTTGTAGTAGGTCGGGATCTGGCCCACGGAACGCGGGAAAGTCACCGGCAGTTTGCCCGACGGGTTGTAGTCGCCGAACAGCACGTCGGCAATGGCGTTGCCGCCCTCGGTGCCGCTGAACCAGGTTTCCAGAATCGCATCGGCCGACTGGTTCTCTTCGAGAATCGTCAGCGGACGGCCGTTCATCAGCACCAGTACCAGCGGTTTGCCAGTGGCTTTCAACGCACGGATCAATTCGCGCTGGGTTTCCGGGATGTTCAGGTCTGTGCGGCTCGAGGATTCGTGGGACATGCCACGGGACTCGCCGACAGCGGCGACGATCACGTCAGCATCCTTCGCCGCTTTCACCGCTTCGTCGATCAGCACGCTGGCCGGGCGCGGGTCATCGACCACTTCCGGGGCGTCGAAGTTGAGGAAGTTCAGGTAGTCGAGGACCTTCTTGTCGCCCGTGATGTTGGCGCCACGGGCGTAGATCAGGTTGGCCTTGTCGCCGATCACCGAACTCATGCCGTCGAACAGGGTGACCGATTGCGCCGGGCGCCCGGCGGCGGCCCAGCTGCCCATCATGTCGATCGGCGCTTTCGCCAATGGACCGACCAGCGCGATTTTCGCGTCTTTCTTCAGCGGCAGGGTTTCGTTGTGGTTCTTCAGCAGCACCAGACTGCGACGTGCCACTTCGCGGGCCTCGGCGCGGTGCAGGCGGCTCTCGGCGTAGGTGTCGGCCGGATCATCCTCGGCCTTGCCGATGCGCAGGTACGGGTCCTTGAACAGGCCCATGTCGTACTTGGCCGCGAGGACTTCGCGCACAGCGTTGTCGATGTCTTTCTGTTCGATCTCACCAGACTTGAGCAACCCCGGCAGTTCTTTGCCGTAGAGGGTGTCGTTCATGCTCATGTCGATGCCGGCCTTGATCGCCAGCTTCGCCGCTTCGCGACCGTCGCGCGCGACACCGTGCTTGATCAGTTCGAAAATCGCGCCGTGATCGCTGACTGCCAGACCTTTGAAGCCCCAGTCCTTGCGCAGCAGGTCGTTCATCAGCCAGGTGTTGGCCGTGGCCGGAATGCCGTTGATCGAGTTCAACGCCACCATCACACCGCCAGCGCCGGCATCGATCGCGGCGCGGTACGGCGGCAGGTAATCCTGGTACATCTTCACCGGGCTCATGTCGACGGTGTTGTAGTCGCGACCGCCCTCGACCGCGCCGTACAGGGCGAAGTGCTTGACGCTGGCCATGATGCTGTCGGCGGCGCTCGGGGTCTCGCCCTGATAGGCCTTGACCATGACTTTGGCGATGCGCGAGGTCAGGTAGGTGTCTTCGCCGAAACCTTCGGAACTGCGGCCCCAGCGTGGATCGCGGGAGATATCCACCATCGGCGCGAAGGTGATGTCGAGGCTGTCGGCGGCGGCTTCTTTAGCCGCAACGCGACCGGACTGGCCGATGGCGTCCATGTCCCAGCTCGACGCGAGGGCCAGCGGAATCGGGAAAATCGTACGGTGACCGTGGATCACGTCGTACGCGAAAAACATCGGAATCTTCAGGCGGCTGCGCATGGCAGCGTCCTGCATCGGACGGTTTTCCGCGCGGGTGATCGAGTTGAACGTGCCGCCGATGTTGCCGCCGGCGATTTCCTTGCGGATCAGCTCGCGGGGCATTTCCGGGCCGATGCTGATCAGGCGCAACTGGCCGATCTTCTCGTCGAGGGTCATTTGTTTCATCAGGTTGCTGATGAAAGCGTCCTTGTTTTCCAAAGGTACCGGGGTCGTGGCGGCCAGTACCTGATGACTGGCCAGGCTGACGAACAGACCCAGCAAACACAGCTTCTTCATGAATTTTTTCTCTAGAGCCCAAACGGTGATGCAACACCGGCCAGCCAAAATGTAGGGAGCGACTATTGTTGTTCGGATACCAGCGCAAAATCCTGAGCCGGAAAACCGCAGCCGACAGCGGCAACGTGAACGCGAAGGGCACTTTTTAGCCGATTAGCCCGTCGCATGCCAGTGGCGGCGCCGATTATGCCCCAACCGCTGGCCGGGAATGCCCAGCGCTCGGTTTTTAAATCAAATGTGTCATGGAGCATCACTGCAATGAATATCAGCTCAACCTCCCGTTCACGGTTACAGATCGCCACGTTGCTGGTGTTCGCCACGCTGTTGACCGCGTGCGGCATCAACAATATCCCGACCCTCGACGAACAGGCCAAAGCCGCCTGGGGCCAAGTGCAGAACCAGTACCAGCGCCGTGCCGACCTGATCCCCAATCTGGTGGAAACCGTGAAGGGCTACGCGGCCCACGAACAGGAAACCCTGACCGCCGTGATTGAAGCGCGAGCCAAGGCCACCTCGATTCAGGTCGATGCCAGCACCCTCGACAATCCCGAGAAGCTCAAGCAGTTCCAGCAGGCGCAGGATCAACTGACCGGCGCATTGAGCCGCTTGATGGTGGTCTCCGAGCGCTACCCGGATCTGAAGGCCAACCAGAACTTCCTCGCTCTGCAATCGCAACTTGAAGGCACGGAAAACCGCATTGCCGTGGCGCGCCGCGATTTCATTCTGGCGGTGCAGAAGTACAACACCGAGATCCGCACCTTCCCCGGTCGCCTGTGGCACAGCGTGATGTACAGCGATCTGCCGATGCGCGAGACCTTCGAAGCCACCACGCCCGGCGCGGAGAAGGCCCCGGAAGTGAAATTCTGACTCGAGGTCGCCCATGCGTGTGTTGAAACTAAGCCTGGTGCTGATGCTGTGGCTGTTCGCCGTCAGCGCCCGGGCCGAATTGACCTTTCCGCCGCTGAGCGGGCGCGTGGTCGATCAGGCGCAAATGCTCGAGCCATCGATTCGCGCGCAACTGAGCCAGCAATTGCAGGCGCACGAGCAGGCCACCGGCGAGCAATTGGTGGTGGTCACGCTGCCGGATCTGCAGGGCACCACCATCGAGGATTTCGGCGTCCAACTGGGTCGGCACTGGGGCATCGGCCAGAAGGACAAGAACAACGGCGCCTTGCTGATCGTCGCCCGTGACGAGCGCAAACTGCGCATCGAAGTCGGCTATGGCCTGGAGGATCGCCTGACCGATGCGCAGTCGTCGGTGATCATTCATCAGGTCATCACGCCGGCGTTCAAGGCCGGCAACTTCAGCAAAGGCATCAGCGATGGCGTTGCGGCGATGCTGGTGGTGCTCGGTGGCAATCCGCTGGACGAACCGTCGACCGTGTATGAATCCAGCGGCGACCCGGCGGATGATTTCATCTCGCGGCACCCGGCGCTGTTCATGTTTCTGGTGATGTTGTTCATCGTGACGGTGTTTGTCTGCCAGATGCTCGGTATCCTGCCTGCCGGCCGGGGCGGCTCCGGAGGAGGGGGCGGCTTTGGCGGTGGCGGCGGATTCAGCGGCGGTGGCGGTGGCGGCTTCAGCGGTGGCGGGGGCAGTTTCGGCGGCGGCGGTTCGTCCGGCGGCTGGTGAGATCAAAAGAATAATGAGCAGGCACTTTTCGACATGGCATTACTGACTGAACACGAACAACGCAAAGTCGCCGAGGCCATCGCCCGGGTCGAGCGCGACACCGACGCCGAACTGGTCACGGTGCTCGCTGCCCGTGCCGACGATTACGCGTACATCCCGCTGCTCTGGGCCAGCCTGCTGGCGCTGGTGTTGCCGGGCATCGTCCACTACCTCACCGGCTGGCTGACCCTGCGCAGTCTGCTGCTGGTGCAATGGGGCATGTTCATCGTCCTGTGCCTGCTGTTTCGTCTGCCGAAAATCACCACGCATCTGGTCCCGCGCCGTGTGCGCCACTGGCGCGCCTCCAACCTGGCGCGGCGGCAGTTTCTCGAACAGAACCTGCACCACACCGTGGGCAGCACCGGCGTGCTGATTTTTGTCTGCGAGGCTGAGCGCTATGTGGAAATTCTGGTGGACGAGGGAATTTCCAAACGGCTGGACAACAGCAACTGGGACGCGATTGTCGCGGCGTTTACCGAACAGGTCAGGCAGGGGCGCACGCTGGAAGGGTTTGTCACGTGCGTGGAGGCGTGTGGCGAGTTGTTGAAGGTGCATGTGCCGGTGACGCAGGTGAGGAATGAATTGCCGAATCGGTTGGTGGTGTTGGGCTGAAAAACCCTCACCCCAGCCCTCTCCCAGAGGGAGAGGGAGCCGACCAGGGTGTTCTGTCGAGTTCCGCCGACCTGAAATGCCGAGTCGAAATCAAATCCTGACAGCCATAGCCGACTCGGTCGTTCAGGTCGATGTCGAGCGCAAGACACCTCGGTCGGCCCCCTCTCCCTCCGGGAGAGGGCTGGGATGAGGGGCTTCTGGACCGTTGGGTAAATAAGACGGTGTCCCCAACCCCCATCC
>NZ_RCNX01000069.1:11775-52346 GCF_004307595.1 Pseudomonas sp. Sample_23 | reverse complement strand
GCGGCTTGGTGGAGTTTTTTTGAGTCGAGGGATTCGTAGGGGGAGGTGGGATCGGATTCTGGTGGGTTTGGTGTTGGTTTGATCATGGTGAAGCTCCTATTAGGTGGAGCCGTCAGGCACTGTCGCTAAACAGTGAGGTGGCGGCTGTACGCAGGTTAGCGAACCGGTTATAGGCACCCGGCAGACCCGAAGGTCTCCCACATACAGCCACCATGGCGCAGTCGCAGACATTGAACCCGCGACAAAGCATGGAACGCTGATGCACCTATTCAAGATCCGGGTCGCTAAACCCGATCGCTGATTCGTCAGCGACCGCACCACAATAGAACCCGCCCCCAAGGCGCACAAGCCGGCGGATTCTGGCTTGGCTGTAGGCAATGGCGCAAGGATTTGTAGCCTTGAGACCGTGTCAGCAGGTGTCTTTTAAACAGCTTCGTTTAAATCGAAGAATTGCGCCGAACCTGATGGCCTCTTCGCGAGCAGGCTCGCTCCCACATTGCAATTCATGGCGCCGCAGTCCACCGCACCAGCCCACATCACCCAACCTTATGGTTGATACGGAATCAACTTGTCCCGGTCCATTTCCACCAACAACTGGTCGAGCATCTGCCGTTTGTTCTCGACCCCGGGAATCGGCACATACCACGTCATCACGCTCCAGCCTTCGCGGGAGTAGTTGTAGGTTTTGAGCAGTTGGCCATCCTTGAAGACCGAGCCGCGCAGGTTGTCCTGGTAGTGGTAGGGCATCGGGAAGGTGAACAGGGTGAAGACGTTGACCAGCGCCAGCCAGTTGACCTTGCCGTCGCTGGGTTCGGTGATCAACAGGCTGTAGCCGTTGCGGGTGTAACCGCCGTCGAGCATCGAGAACGCGCCGGTCTTTTTCAGGACGCTGACGGTTTCGCGCTGATGCTGCTCGTCGATGCGCGTATACGCCGGCCCCATGCCGAGCGTGACCGGCACGTAGGCCTGATCGGCATGGTAATCGAGCGGCTGCAAGGTGTTGGCGCAGCCGCCCAGCATCAGTGAGGCACAGAGCAGGCCGGCGACTTTTATCATCGCGCGGTTCATTGCGCGACTGCCGGGATCAGCCGGTCCTGCTGCACATCCTGCGCGAAGGCGCGGGCGATGCGGCCGAGGTTCTGTTCGCGCATCTCGCCGCCCTGATCCAGTAGCCAGACGTATTTTTGAGTGATGTTGCGATAGGTGTATTGCTTCAGTCGCTTGTCACCCTGGAACACGGTGAATTCGGTTTGCGTGTCGAATTCGTTCGACAGCGGCAGCAAGAACAACGTCGCGGTGCTCAGCAGAATCACCGGAAACGGCGGCAGGTGACGTTCCACATTGAGTTTGACCTGCACGTTGTACTCGTCAGCTTTACCGCTGCCGGTTTCGATAGTGCGGAACACACCGGTCTGACGCAGGTGGTTGCGCAGGCTGGAGCCGTTTTCCGGATCATCGACCATAACGTGAATCGGCTGCAGATAATCCTGAGCGTCCGTAAGCGTGCGCTCGGGCAAGGTGTTGGTCGCCGCGCAACCGGTCAACAGAGCGGCGGCGGTGAGGGCGATGATTTTTTTCATGGTTTGGCATCCACGGCAATACCCGGAATGGGGCCGGTGAAGATGTAGGGCTGAGCACGGTTGAGGTCGAGTTTCAGCGGTTGCAGCGTTGGCAATCCTGGCGCCAGACGTTGCGCAATCAGCGCATCGCGGGCGTTCTGATCACTCCAGCGGAACGCGCAGAAACCGGCTGTCAGGCAGAACGAGCGGAACTCGCCGATGTAATAGGCCTTGCCGGGTTCCAGGCGCATCGGCAGGTTGAATTTTTCCCGCGCCTCTCTCGAGGTGAAAACAGTGCCTAGCCCAGGTTGATAACGTGCGGAAAAGAACTGGAAATCATAGAACTCGTAATCGCCCGGCTTCAGGGGAAGCACGAATACGCTCGCTGCGCCGACACCGTCCTGAACATCCTGCGGCGTGGAGTAAGCGCCGGCCATTTTCCAGACGCCGGCCGCACCGTATTCGGAACCGCGTTTGCGGAAAAAGATTCGCTGGTTGTCAGCGGCTGATTGCTTGAGTGATTGCGGCCCGATTGAGCCAACGAGATAACTGACTGGCTCGCTTGCCTTGGGTTGCAAGGGTTCGCTGACCCAGGAAGCGCTTTCGGTAATGCAGCCGCTGAGCGTCGCGGCGAGCACGACGGCCGCTCCGAGTTTGAATAGCTGAAACATGTACATCCCTGAATCTGCTTGCGTTGATTGACTACAAACAGGAAGGTCAATCAATGCCTTCCTGGCTTGGCTTTTTATGCGGGGGCGCAGAATAAACGAGGTGATGGCACTTGGCTAGCCGCTGTAGGCGCTGCGGTACGCTGAAATCAATTGATTTGGATCTCAGGGAGCAAACTCAGGGTTTGTGGCCGACGCAGGAACCTGTGGGCGGGTTGATCGTGTTACCTCAAAAACCCAACGGGTACTGGATGACCACGTAAATCCGGTCAATATCATCGCCAGCCTGCGCTTCGTTGGCGCGGTGGGTGACGTGCGACAGCTGCACCGACAGATCCTTCGCGCTGCCGGACTGCACGACATATTTCAGGTCGATATCGCGTTCCCAGTGTTTGCCGCCGCTGCCTTGTTGCGGTTGATAGTCGCCGCTCTCGGCGTCGAAAGGGTTGTAGGCGCCGCCCTTGGGCGCGTGCGTTCCGTCGATGTGGCTGCCGCTGACGTAGCGGGTCATGAAGTTCAGGCCGGAGATGCCGAAGGCGCCGAGGTCGAGGTCGTAGCGGGCTTGCCAGGAGCGTTCGTTGGCGCCGTTGAAGTCGGCGTATTTGATCGAGTTGGCGAGGTAGATCGAGTCGCCACCGACGAAATCGAACGGCGTGTCGCCATTGATGCGTTGCCAGCCGAGCATCACCGCGTGCGCGCCAAAGTTGTATTTGCCGGAGAGGCTGAAGGCGCTGTTGTCGATCTCGCCGGCCAATGCGCGGCCGGTGTCGCGGGTGTGGTAGAGGTTGGCGTCGAGCAGCACGCCGGACTGTTTGAAGTGCAGGTTGCCGTAGTACTGGTGCCAGGTGTCGCTCAGTTCCGAGGCATACAACGCGCCGCCGATCGGGCTTGAGCTGAACAGATCGGCACCGACGAAGCTGATGCCGCCCGCTTCGGTGTTGGCGCCGTATCCAAAGAAATCGCCTTGGCCGGAAGAGCTGTCCTGGTCCTTGAACGCGGTGAAATGCCCGGCGACCAGATTGACGTTGTCGAACTCGGCGCTGTTGAGCAAAAAGCCTGTGGCGTATTCCGGTTGCAGGCGTTTGTCGGAGGTGTCGAAGACCGGGGTTTCTACGGTCATTTCGCCGAAGGCCAGAGTGGTGCGCGAAGCTTTCAATTTGAGCGCACCGCCCGCGCTGGAATAGTCGTGTTCGCTGCGGCCATCGCTGTCGACCGGTAGCAGGCCGGTGCCGGAATGGCCCTTGCCGCCGTCGAGTTTCAGGCCGGCGAAAGCGTGGGCGTCGATGCCGAAACCGACTGTGCCCTCGGTGAAACCGGATGAGAAGTTGCCGATAAAGCCTTGTGCCCATTCCTGTTTGTAGTTTTTCCCGGAGGGCGTGGGCGAGCGGTAGTCGTTGCTCAGGTAGAAGTTGCGCAGCAGGACATCGCTTTCGGCGTCGTCGAAAAAGCCGCTGGCGTGGGCGGTGCCGGTCAGACCGCAGAGCATGGCAAGCAGGGTGAGGCGGGAGGGGGCGCGGTTGATCATGGTCAGGGCCGGTGGTAATCAGGATGGCGCTGATGATCGGCGGATTGGCCTGGAAAGGATTGGGCCGGTGTGCTGAGTTGGCAGCCCTCACACCAAACCCTGTGGGAGCGAGCCTGCTCGCGAATGCGGAGTGTCAGTTAACAAAAATGCTGACTGACACAGCGCTTTCGCGAGCAGGCTCGCTCCCACAGTTTGAGTCGGGGTAGTCAGTTGGAAATGTGGCGGCTGTCAGGCCGCCATCGCTGGCAAGCCAGCTCCCACAGTATTTGTGGGAGCTGACACAGTGCATTAAGCCAGCGGCGGTGTACGCGGTGGGATCTGGCGTTTGCTGCCGGTGGATTCGAAAGCGGCGGCGAAGCGCAGCAGGTTCGAGTCGTCGTAGGCGCGGCCGGCGAAGGTCAGGCCGACGGGCATGCCGATGTCGGCCATCACACCCATGGGCACGGTGACGGTCGGCACGCCGAGGTGGCGGATCGCGAGGTTGCCGTTGGCCACCCAGACGCCGTTGCTCCAGGCGATGTCGGCCGAAGCAGGATTGACATCGGCGTCCGCCGGGCCGACGTCGGCGACGGTCGGGAACAGCACGGCGTCGAGGCCGAGGTTATCCATCCAGTCTTCAAGGTCGATGCGTCGGGTCTGCTCCAGACCGCGCAAACCATCAGGCACGGTTGGGATTTCATTCCACGGCGTGATGCCGCGTTCGGCCATGCGCACGTATTCGTCCATGCCGGCGGCCAGATCGCCTTCGCGGTTGGGCAGGGTGCCCGGGTCGTGCGGGAAGATCTTCGGCCCGTCGACGTCAACCAGACGATTAAGCTTCGGGTCGCCGTTGGCTTGCAGGAAGTCGTCGAATGCCCAGGCAGTCAGATCCCACAGTTCATGGTGGAGGAATTCTTTCGACACCAGCCCACGGGTGAACACGGTCGGCGCGCCAGGGCGGTCGCCTTCGCAGTTGGAAACCAGCGGAAAGTCGGTTTCGACGACTTCGGCGCCAGCGGCTTCCAAGGCCTGACGCGCCTGTTTCCACAAATCGATCACGGACGCGCGGGTGTTGATGCGCTGACCGGTCGGGCCGCCAATGCCGGGGGCTTCGCTGGTGCCAGCGTCCGGGTCGGCATTGATGTACATGCGCGGGATGGCGAAGCGTTTGCCGGCCAGGGCTTTGGCGTCGGCGGCCAGTTCGCTGTACGCAGCCGGGCGCACTTCGCTGACACGCGGGATCGGCACCCACGGCTGCAAGCGCCAGAGGTCGCCACGGGTGTCGGTATCTTCGGCGACGACCACGTCGAGCACTTCGAGCAGGTCGGCCATGGTCCGCGCGAACGGCACGACGACGTCCATGGTCGGGGTCAACGGCCAGTTGCCGCGCACCGAGATTACGCCGCGCGACGGGGTGTAGGCGCACAGGCCGTTGTTCGACGCAGGGCCGCGACCGCTCGACCAGGTTTCCTCGGCCAGGCCGAACGCAGCGAAACTCGCAGCGGTCGCGGTGCCGGCGCCGTTGGACGAGCCGGAGGCGAACGGTGCGGTCAGGTAGTCAGCATTGTACGGGCTTTCAGCGCGGCCATAGACGCCGCGTTGCATGCCACCATTGGCCATCGGCGGCATGTTGGTCTTGCCCAGGCAGATCGCCCCGGCAGCGCGCAGGCGCTCGATGGTGAAGGCGTCGCGATGGGCGACCAGATCGGCGAACGCCGGACTGCCGGAAGCGGCGGTCAGGCCCTTGACCAGATAGCTGTCTTTGGCGGTGTAGGGGATGCCATCGAGCGGGCCGAGGGTCTCACCTTTGGCACGGCGGGCATCGGAGGCGCGGGCTTCGTTCAGTGCTTCGGGGTTGCGCACGACGACGGCGTTGAGTGCCGTCGGGGTGTCGGCGCCATCGTAGGCATCAATGCGTGCCAGATAGGCCTGCACCAGCTCCACGGCAGTGGTCTGGCCGGATTCGAGGGCGGCGCGCAGTTGGGCGATGGAGACTTCGGTGACTTCGATCATGGGGTCACCTGTTGAGCGTGGATGTTCTGGGCAGGGGTTTTCATAGCGGTTCTCGTGGCACGGCTTGAAGCGACAAGGTCGGGACTGGCGCCTATTTAACACCATGCGGCGGGCGGAGTAATCGGTGGGGTGATGGTTTTGTTGGTAGATGGCCTGAGCATCCGTGCTGCCTGACCTTGCGCTTTCGCGAGCAGGCTCGCTCCCACACCGTGTTGCGTAAAGCGATAATCCCGCGCCCCGCAGGAAGACCGGCCGAACATGTTCTAGGCTCAGCGCATCCCGAATGCTGCACCGCTCAGGAATGTTGCCATGGAAGAAAAGCCGCTGATTGCCTTCAACAGTTCCAAAGCCTTGCTCGACGTGCTGATCCGCGCCGGGTTGATCGCGACCCTGGTGCTGTTCTGCTACGACATTTTCCATCCGTTTCTCAATGTGATGCTGTGGGCGTTGATCCTCGCAGTCACGCTGTACCCGCTGAACCAGAAACTCGGCGCAAAACTCGGCAACCGTTACGGTTGGGCGGCGATTGTGCTGGTATTGCTGGGGCTGGTGATCCTGATGGTGCCGCTGAGCCTGCTCGGCGCATCCGTGGCCGATTCGGTGAAGGTGGGCATGCAAACTGTTGAAGCGGGGCAGTTCGAGATTCCGCCGCCACCCGCCAATGTCGCCGACTGGCCGCTGATCGGCGCGCCGTTGTATGGCATCTGGATGCACGCTTCGCAGGACCTGAGCTGGGTGTTCAAGGAACTGGCGCCGCACCTGACCAGTTGGGGGCGGGTGCTGTTGCATCAGGCCGCCGGCGTCGGCGCAGGCATCGTGGTGTTTGTCGTTGCACTGATTGTCGCTGGACTGATCATGACCCACGGCGAACGCGGCCATCGCACAGCGGTGGCGATCACCACGCGGATTTCCGGCCCGGTGCGTGGCCCGCAGATCGCGCAACTGTGCACCTCGACCATTCGCGCGGTGGCGCAGGGCGTGGTCGGTATCGCCTTTATCCAGATGATCCTGATCGGTGTGGCGCTGGTGATCATGGGCGTGCCCGCTGCCGGCGTGCTGGCGTTGATGGTGTTGCTGCTGGGCATCATGCAACTGCCGGTGCTGTTGGTTACCGTGCCGGTGGTGGTGTTCGTCTTTGCCCATGACGGCGTCGGTGCCGGCACGATCATTTTCGCCGTGTGGATGGTGATCGCCGGGCTTTCCGACAACGTGCTCAAGCCGATGTTGCTCGGCCGTGGCGTTGCCGTGCCGATGCCGGTGGTGCTGATCGGCGCGCTGGGCGGCATGGTCACCAGCGGCATCATCGGCCTGTTCACCGGGCCGGTGATCCTGGCGGTCGGTTATGAATTGTTCATCGGCTGGGTCTATCAACCGGCCGACGTCAGCGAAGTGCTGGACGAAACCTCTCACGACAATCAGCCATAAGGAACGGCGCATGGGTAACAGGCTGATGGTGCTGGCGATGCTGCTGGCTGCAACACTGTGGTCCGGGCTCGGCCAGGCACTGGAAGACACCACGACAGCAACGGACGAAGCGGTAGAACTGAAAGTGGCCAACCGCAGCATCATGCTGTTTCGCGCAACCATTCTTGGCGAGGCGCCGGCCTCACGGGTCAAGCGGGCGAAGCGGGTGATCAGTGAAGCGCTGGAGGAAGACCCGGAACTGAAAATCAGCACTGATTCGATCCAGAACAGTTACATGGTGCTGATCGGCAATACCCGTGCGTTCATCGTTGCACCGAAAGACGTCGACAGCCTGGCCTATTCCTCGGTGCAGGAAGCCGCCGAGGGCGCAGCGGAAAAACTGCGCCAGGTGGTCAACGAGACCCGTGAGGCGCGCAACGTGCAGATGATTGTGCGTTCGCTGGCGCTGGCGGCGGTGGCCACGCTGATCTATCTGGCGCTGCTGTGGTGCCTGTCATGGCTGCGCCACAAGCTGTTGGCGAAACTGCCGGCGCTGATGGATCGGCACACCAAGGCGCTGAAGGTCGGGCGGGTGCAACTGATCGATTCGAATTTTCTCTACCCGTTGGTCAGCCGCTGTCTGTTGTTCCTGCGTTGGTTGCTGATCCTGCTGCTGTCCTACGAATGGCTGGGTTTTGTCCTGTCACGCTTCCCGTATACGCGGCCGTGGGGCGAAAGCCTCAACAACTATCTGGTGGAACTGGCCGGTTATCTGTTGCAGGGCATCGTCGATGCGATACCGGGGCTGGGCGTGGCGCTGGCGATTTTCTTTATCGCCCGGGGCGTGACCGCATTTACCCGACGCATCCTGCGCCGGATGGCCGCGCCGGGGACGTTCAGTTGGCTCAACCATGAAACCCTGCAACCGACGCAACGCCTGACCGCACTGGCAGTCTGGCTGTTTGCGCTGGCGATGGCTTATCCCTATCTGCCCGGCGCCGGGACCGATGCGTTCAAAGGCTTGTCGGTGCTGATCGGCCTGATGATTTCCCTCGGCGCCACCAGTGTCGTCGGGCAAGCGGCGGCCGGGTTGATCCTGACCTACACGCGGACTTTGCGCCCCGGCGAGTTTGTCAGGATCGGCGAGTACGAAGGCACCGTCACCGAGCTGGGCATGTTCACCACGCGGATTCGCACCGGCCTCGGTGAAGTGCTGACGCTGCCCAACTCGATGATCACCGGCACCGTGACCAAGAACTACTCGCGTACCGTGCAAGGTCCGGGCTACGTGGTCGACACGGTGGTGACCATCGGCTACGACACGCCATGGCGCCAGGTCGAAGCGATGTTGCTGGAGGCGGCCAAACGCACGCCGGGCGTGCTCGAAGACCCGCCGGCGCAGGTGTTCCAGACCGCGCTGTCGGACTTCTATCCCGAGTATCGCCTGGTGGCCCAGGCCATCCCCAGCCAGCCGCGCCCGCGTGCGGTGTTGCTGAGCATGCTCCACGCCAATATTCAGGACGTGTTCAATGAATACGGCGTGCAGATCATGTCGCCGCATTACCTGGGCGATCCGCAGCAGGAAAAACGCGTGCCGCCGGAGCAGTGGTTCACCGCACCGGCGCAGGCACCGAAGGATGAGTGATCCCTAGAAACGCCAGACCACGCCGCCGCCCAGCACATGCAGGGCGGCGTTTTTGTATTCGCCGGAGACCGAGCCGCCGGAGCGCGCTTTGGTCTGTTGCACGTCCATGTCACCGAGGTAGATCAGCGTGTAGCTCATGTGCACATCGACATCTTCCTGCAACGCATAGCTGACCCCGGTCGCCAGGCGCCAGGCTTCGTTCATCGGGTTGTCGACGGTGCGATCCTTGTCGTCCACTGCCGAGGAGTCGTAACCGAGGCCGACGTTCCAGCGCAGTTTCGGGTTGATCTGGTGCTGCGCGCCGATCGAGGCATGCCAGGTGTCCTTGTATTGCCGCTGCGCAGTTCTGGAAGTCGAGCCCAGGTCGGTATCGACTTCCACGCCGACCTTGCCGAAATCGCTCCAGTCCTGCCAGCCGAGGCTGCCGAGCAACGTCCACTGCGGATCGAGCTGGTAGGACACGCTGGTGGTGACGGTCTGCGGCACGTTCATGTCGACGTTCAGCTGATCGGCGTCAAGACGGTTGAGCGCCAGACGCAGCAGCGGATTGGTGATTTTCTTAAGCTCGGGTTTGTCTTCGAATTTGAGCTTGATCTTGCTGGTCCACGCCAGCCCGAGTTTGGTCCGCTCGTTGAGGTTGTAGAGCACGCCGACGTTGGCGCCCGTGCCCCAGTCGGTGTCCTTGTAACGCAACTGACCATCCTCGGCGTTGCCCAGACCGAGCACGTTATTGTTGACCGCCACTTCGGTGCGGAAGTAGCCAAGCATGAAGCGCGGGCCGAGGCCGACGGACAGGTCGTCGGTGATCTTGTAGGCATAGGTGGGCTGGAATGACACACCGATAATGGCCGACTCCTGAGCGAAATAGCGCCCGGCCCAGTCATCGTCGTAGTCCAGCGCCAGACCGAAATTGCCGTACATGCCGAAGCCGATCGAGGAGCGCTCATCGAGTTGATGGCTGATGAAGAAGCTGGAGCCGGGCAGGTACTTCAAGGCGTTGCCACCTTCGTTGCCGCCGAAGGTATTGGCGTTGTCGCGGGAGAAGCTGACGTCGCCGAGGATCAACTGCGCGTTGAAGTTGATCTGCGTGCCCGCCAGTTGGCTGATGCCCGCCGGGTTGGTCATCAGAATGCTCGGGTCGCTGGCCATGACCGCAGAGCCGGCGTTGGCCAGCCCGGTGCCTTCGTGGCCGGCCTCGTAAATCATGATGCCGCCGGCTTCGGCCTGGAGGCTGGCGAAGAGCAATCCGCCAGCGACCGAACTTTTCATCAGCTTGAACATGTGAACTCCTTGAATGGCATGCGATCCGGTTTCAAGGCTAGCTCAAGCTCGGCGCGGCGTCGGACCGATTGCCGACGCCGCACTGATCAATCGATGCGCGGATGCTGGAGCGCCAGTTCCTTGCGCTTGGCTTCCAGCGCGGCGATTTCGGCATCGATGTCTTCGATTTTCTGCTCGATGTTGTCGTGGTGTTCCTGCAACAGCTCCTTGGCCTCTTCGAGGTCGGAAGCCGCCGGGGCCGCGCCGCGCAGCGGCTTGTTGGCGGTTTCCTTCATGGTCACACCAGTGACCAGACCGACCACGGCGATGACCATCAGGTAGTAGGCGGGCATGTACAGGTCGTTGGTGCTTTCCACCAGCCAGGCCACGGCAGTCGGGGTCAGACCGGCGATCAGCACCGAGACGTTGAAGGCACTGGCCAGCGCGCTGTAGCGGATGTGCGTGGGGAACATCGCCGGCAGGGTCGAGGCCATCACGCCGATGAAGAAGTTGAGCAGCACCGCGAGGATCAGCAGGCCGGAGAAGATCAGGCCGATGCTGCCGCTGTTGATCAGCATGAACGCCGGAATGGCGAAGATGAACAGGCCAATGCTGCCGACGACGATGAAGGGCTTGCGGCCGATCTTGTCGCTGATGAAACCGATCAGCGGCTGCACGAAGAGCATGCCGACCATGATCGCGATGATGATCAGCACGCCGTGGTTTTCGCTGTAATGCAGGTTGTGCGTCAGGTAACTCGGCATGTAGGTGAGCAGCATGTAATAGGTGACGTTGGTCGCCGCCACCACGCCGATGCAGGTCATCAGGCTGCGCCAGTGTTTGGTTGCGACTTCCTTGAACGACACCTTCGGGCCACCGGCGAGGCCTTCGCGGTCGCCTTGTTCGAGTTTTTCCACGTGCTGCTGGAACGCCGGGGTTTCTTCGAGGGCGTGGCGCAGATACAGGCCGATCATGCCCAGCGGCAGGGCGAGGAAGAACGGAATCCGCCAGCCCCATTCTTCGAAGCGCTGTTCACCAAGAATCGTCGAGATCAGCACCACGACACCGGCGCCGAAGACGAAACCGGCGATCGAGCCGAAATCCAGCCAACTGCCGAGGAAGCCGCGCTTTCGGTCGGGCGCGTATTCAGCGACGAAGATTGAGGCGCCGGTGTATTCGCCACCGACCGAGAAACCTTGGGCCATTTTCGCCAGCAACAGCAGGATCGGCGCCCAGATGCCGATCGAGGCATAGGACGGAATCAGGCCGATGGCGAAGGTGCTCAGGGACATGATGACGATGGTCGCGGCGAGGACTTTCTGCCGTCCGTATTTGTCGCCGAGCGCACCGAAGAACAAACCGCCAAGCGGACGGATGAGGAAGGGCACGGAGAAGGTCGCCAGCGCGGCGATCATTTGCACGCCGGGATCGGCGCCGGGGAAGAAGACCTTGCCGAGCACATAGGCGACAAAGCCGTAGACGCCAAAGTCGAACCATTCCATGGCGTTGCCCAGTGCGGCGGCGGTGATCGCCTTGCGCATCTTGGCGTCGTCGACGATGGTGATGTCTTTCAAACCGATCGGTTTGACGGTGTTCTTGCGTGATTTCATTGCGCTGTTCCCGCTCGCTGATCCAGATTACCGCTGCGATGCCATCTCCATGATGGCGCCGGCTCTTCTGGCTCAGATACATGCAGACACGAAATAATTCACCGATAGGCTGGAATTAATTTCGACAGGTGGGGCGGGTGGTCGGTGCGCTGAAGAGCTTGGTTGGAGCATTCAAGATAGTTGTTGCCTGAGCCCATGCCATCGCGAGCAGGCTCACTCCTACAATTTTGCGCGGCGAATCACAATTCCCTGATCCAACACAAATCCCCTGTGGGAGCGAGCCTGCTCGCGATGACGGCAGCCCTTTCACCACAAGGTTAAAGCGCAGCCTTCACCTGCAAACCCACCACCAGCGCATTATCGATGTCCTGCCCGGAAAACGCCCCCGGTTCGATGATGTATTGCAGGTTCGGGCGCAGGGTCAGCCATGGGGTGGCCTGGTAGCCGTAACCCAACTCGATCAACTGCTCGGCGCTATCGAGGTTCGGGAACGCAGCACCATTGGCCAGCGCGGCATCCTGCTGCACATCGCGGCTGCGCGGGTTTGGCACGGCGCGGCCGTAGCCCAGCGCCAGGGTGTCACGCGGGCGGCCTTCGAACGGTTTGTACAAAACCACACCGGTGCCGTACCACTTGCTGAACGGCGAGGCCGCTTCGCTGGCCGCCGAATACTGACCGAAGGCATGCAGGCTGCGGCCTTCGGAGGTCGGCGAACGCCATACGGCCTGATCGATCAGCAGATAATGCCCGCCACGCCCGGACACTTCGTCGTCGCTGCCAATGCGTTTGACGTCGGAGCTGTCGTAGTAATAGCCGAGCTTGTACTCACCCGGAAGCTCGCCGGCGTGCTTGTACACCAGCTCGATCGGCACGACGGTGCCGGTGGTGTGCTTAGGCCCCAGATGCCAGGCGCGACTGGAATTGCCGTTGCTTTCTGGATCGACGTTAAACGCCGCCACACGCAACTGCCAGGACGGCGACAGGTCGTATTTGACCCGCACGCCCAGACGCGCGTTGGGGTAGTTGGTCCAGCCGCTGCCGCCGGACATGTTCAGCGGGTGACCGCAGAAACCGGCGTTCATGAAGTTGCACAGAATGCCGCTGTCGAGGCCGCCGAGGTCGTTGCCCATGGCCATGTAGCCGAGCTTCACGTTCAGCGCCGGGGTGAACAGGCTGCGCTCATAACTCAGTTCAGTCAGGCGCGTGTACAGGCCGCCGTAGTTTTCCTGAATCGGCAGGCGGTTGCCGACCAGATCTTCCGAAGCGCTGTTGCCGCGCCGGTCGTTGATGGTCAGTTGCACTTTGCCGGCGTTGTCGACGCCGTAGAGTTTGCTCAGATCAAACTGCACGCCGAGTTTGATGTTCTGCGAGTAGCGCGCCGAACGGTGCAGGCCGCCGTCGGCGTTGTAAGCGGTTTCGCCGCTGTAATCGCCAGTGAACTTGACGCCGTCTGCATCGAGTTGATGACGCAAGCCGCCCCAGTCACCGGTCAAGGTGCTGCGGGTCAGCAGATCGGAGTCGCTGGCGGCCAGCGCGGGGAGGGCAGTGGTGCAGCTCAGGCCCAGCAACAGGCCAGTGGAAAGCGTGGTTCGAGAAAAGCGAACAGCCGATGACATGTGAATCCTTCCTGCTGAAATCTTTAACGCAATAAAACGGCGACGCGGTGCTTGGGGCACCGCGCGCTTGGAGGAGGTTGGTGGTGCGGCAGCGAGTTACGGCAGGGCGTAAGCCATCACGTAATCGCCACGATCGGTCGACTGGCGTGCGCCGCCAGCAGTGACGACGATGTACTGCTTGCCGGTCTTCGGCGAGACGTAGGTCATCGGGCCGCCTTGGCTGCCGACCGGCAGACGGGCTTTCCAGACTTCTTCGCCGTTGCCGCTGTTGAAGGCGCGCAGGTAGAAGTCCTGGGTGCCGGCAATGAAGATCAGGCCGCCCTGGGTCGACAGGGTGCCGCCGAGGGTTGGCAGACCGATCTTGATCGGCAGGTGCATGCGGATGCCCAGGGGACCGGTGTCTTCAACGGTGCCGACCGGAACCTGCCATGCGACTTTCTGGGTCTTCATGTCGATCGCGGTCAAAGTGCCGAACGGCGGCGCCTGGCACGGAATGCCGGCCACCGACAGGAAGCGGTTCTTGTTCACCGCGTACGGCGTGCCTTTGAGTGGAACAGCGCCCATGCCGGTGTTCAGCGCTTCGCCACCGCCAGCGGCCTGGCCTTTGTTCTGCGACGGGATCATCTGGATCCACAGACCCAGGCGCATGTCGTTGACGAAGATGAAACCGTGCACCGGGTCAGTGGAGATGCTGCCCCAGTTCATGCCGCCCAGCGAACCCGGGAAGCTCAGCGATTTGTCGGTACCCGGCGCGGTGTATAGGCCGTCGTAGCGCATGCTCTTGAAGTCGATGCGGCAGAGCAGCTGGTCGTACGGCGTGGCGCCCCACATGTCCGATTCGGTCAGGTGCTGCGCGCCGATCTGCGGCATGCCCACGGATTTCGGCTGAGTCGGCGAGTACGGCTCGTTAGGGATGTTCGCGGCTTTCACCGGTACTTCCTTGACCTCGGTCAGCGGCTTGCCGGTGGCGCGGTCGAGCACATAGATCTGCCCGGCCTTGGTGCCGATGACCAGCGCCGGAACGCTTTGGCCGTCCTTGTCGAAGTCGATCAGGCTCGGCTGCATCGGCAGGTCGAAGTCCCACAGATCGTTGTGCACGGTCTGGAACACCCAGCGTTCTTCACCGGTGCTGGCGTCCAGCGCGAGGATCGAGGCGCCGTACTTGTGGTCCAGTTCGCTGCGCTCGACACCATAGATGTCGGTGGACGAGCTGCCCATCGGCAGGAATACGGTGTTGGTCGCCGCGTCGTAGGACATCGGCGCCCAGCTGTTCGGCGTGCTGCGTACGTAGGTTTTGCCGTCGGCCGGCGCGTTGCGATCCTGCGGGTTGCCCGGGTCGAACGCCCAGCGCATGGTGCCGGTGATCACGTCAAAACCACGGATCACACCGCCTGGCATGTCGCTTTGCACGTTGTCGGCAACACGACCGCCAACCACCACGGTGGTGCCAGCCATCAATGGCGCGGACGACAACTGATAGTAGCTGTCCGGAACATCACCCAGACCGGCCTTCAGATCGACCTGGCCGTTGTTGCCGAAACCCTGGCAGAACTCGCCGGTGTCGGCATCGACCGCGATCAGGCGGGCATCGATGGTGTTGGTCAGCAGACGACGCTGGCAGTTGGCGGCCGGCTCGGGTTTGGCTTCGATGATCGAAGAGTTGCTCGGCTGAGCGATGGTGACGGTGGCATCGAAATAGGCCATGCCACGGCAGCGCTGCCAGACTTTCGACTGGGCGTTGATCTGGTTTTTCCAGATTTCCTTGCCGGTGTCGGCGTCCAGCGCGATCAGGTTGTTGTGCGGGGTGCAGATGAACACCTTGTTGCCGACCTGCAGCGGGGTGAGCTGGTCTTCGGCGCCGTTGCCATCGCTCTCGGCGACGTCACCGGTGTGGTAGGTCCACGCGACTTTCAATTTGTCGACGTTGTTGCGGTTGATCTGATCGAGCGCGGCGAAGCGGCTGCCACCTTCGGTGTTGCCGTAGTGCGCCCAGTCTTTCTGCGCCTTGGCCGGCTCGACCGGTGTCAGGCCCGGGCCAGCGCCAGTCGCCGCAACCGTCGGGTGAGCGACAAACATGTTGCCCGCCGCAACCGCGACACCGACCGCGAGCACAGCGGCCACGGCATACGCGCCACGACCCGCCTCGCGGCCACTGGCACGCGCCAGCAGCGGGTAGACCAGAGCGACGACCATACCGATCGCGCTGAACATGAACAGCCGCGAGAACACCGGCCAGAACACCAGCCCCGCGTCAGCCACGGCCCAGATCGCGGTGGCCACGAGAAATGCGCCGAACAGCCAGGCGCCTGCAGTTTTCTTCAGTGCGATCAGCACCCCGGAAACGGTCATCGCCAGACCGCCGACCAGGAAGTACCAGGAACCGCCCAGGCTGACCAGCTTCACACCGCCGGCCGCGAGCGCCAGACCGAGCAGGGCGATGATCACGCCAAGGCCGACCAGAATGAACGTTGAAACGCCTGAGACGCGTTGACTGTGGTTCACATTGAAAGTCCCGTTTGAATGAAGCGCGGGATTATAACGGTAACTAACCATTCAGTTAACCGCAGTTTTGCCAGGAAAACGTGCACTTCTGTGAATCACAGCGTGGTGCAGGATGGGCAAAATGCAAGTTGAGAGGGGTTTCTCGACGTTTCAGCGGGGGATGGCGAGTCGGGCTTGCAGTTGCAATGCACATATACAAACACCGCGCTGAATTCACCCCTCACCCCAGCCCTCTCCCCGAGGAGAGGGAGCTGATTTGTGGGCTTTTTGGGATATATGTTCGACTCGGTATCTCAGGTCGGCGTTACTCGCGCATTCAGCTCGGTCAGTTCCTTCTCCCTCTGGGAGAGGGTTAGGGTGAGGGCGTTTCAGGATCGATCACGATGGCAACCTTGCCCTTGGCCCGACCTTGTTCAACGTAGTGCAACGCGTCAGCTATCTGATCGAACGGAAAAGTGCGATCAACCACCGGTTTGATCACTCCTGCCTCAATCAATGCAGTGATTTTTTGCAACTGAGCGCCATCGGCACGCATGAACAGAAACGAATAACCCACCCCACGCTTGCGCGCCTTGCGCCGAATGCCACTGCTGAGCAGACGCATGACCAGCCCCAGCAGCCAGGACAAACCATGCTCCTGAGCGAACTGCGCAGTCGGCGGCCCTGACAGGGAAATCAGCTGCCCGCCCGGTTTCAACACCTTTAACGATTTCTCCAGCACATCGCCGCCGAGGCTGTTGAGCACCACGTCGTAGTCGCGCAGCTCAATGGCGAAATCCTGTTGCTTGTAATCGATCACTACATCAGCGCCCAGCGCCTTGATCCACGCGACATTCGCCGTGCTGGTCGTAGTCGCAACAAAAGCGCCGAGGTGTTTGGCCAGTTGAATGGCGACCGTGCCAACGCCACCGGAGCCGGCGTGAATCAGCACTTTCTGGCCTTTTTGCACGTTGGCGACTTCGACCAGGGCCTGCCACGCCGTCAACGCCACCAGCGGCATGCAAGCCGCCTCGGTCATGGCGAGATTGGCGGGTTTCAACGCGATCGCTTGTTCGTCGACAGCGATGCGTTCGGCAAACGTGCCAATCCTGTTTTCAGGCGCACGCGCATAAACCTCATCGCCCGGCTTGAAACGCTTGACCGCCGCACCGGTGCTGAGCACCACACCGGCGACATCGTTGCCCAATATCAAAGGCATTTGATAGGGCAGGATCATCTTGAATTCGCCGCTGCGAATCTTCAGATCCAGCGGGTTGACGCTGCTGGCGCGCACTTCGATCAGCACGTCGTGCGCGCCGACCTGCGGTTCCGGGATGTCGCCGATCCGGCCGTTCTGCTTGCCATAGCGCTCGATGAAAAATGCCTTCATTGCGGATGCTCTTGTCGGTAGAAACCCGCCGGCATAGCGGCGGGTCTGGATGAGGTCAGGCTTGCGTCAGATAACGTTGCGCGACCGCCGACTGGCGGATCTGCCCCAACAGGCCTTGCCGCGCCGCTTGCAAGGCATCCCAGCGCTCGCCTTCGTGCAGCGGCGGGATGGTCACGACTTCGCGACGGTCGAAGCCGACCAGCGCGGCGTCGACCATGTCGCCGACTTCCATGATGTCGGTGAGGGTGTTGATGTCGATACCGGCGCGGTCCCAGATTTCCGTACGAGTGGCCGCAGGCAATACGGCTTGCACATACACGCCTTGTGGCGACAGTTCCAGGCTCAGGCCCTGGGAGAGGAACAGTACGAACGCCTTGGTCGCGCCATACACCGACATGCCGAACTCCGGCGCCAGGCCCACCACCGAGCCGATGTTGATGATCGCGCCGTCGCCGGCCTTGGCCAGACGCGGGGCGATCGCACTGGCCAAACGCACCAGCGCCGTGGTGTTCAGCGCGACCAGTTGCGCCACGCTGTCGGTGCTCTGCTCGATGAAGGTACCGGACTGCGCGGCGCCAGCATTGTTGACGAGGATACCGATGCGCGCGTCGTCACGCAGACGCGCCTCGACGCTTTGCAGGTCGCTCAGTTGCGTCAGGTCGGCCTGTAGCACTTCGACATTGACGTTGTGCTCAGCGCGCAAACCGGCAGCAAGGTTGTCCAGGCGCGCCTGGTCACGGGCGACCAGCACCAGATCGTGCCCGCGTTGGGCGAAACGTGCGGCGTAGACCGCGCCGATGCCGGTGGAGGCGCCAGTAATCAGAACAGTAGGGCGAGTAGTCATGGTGTGGGCTCTTTGTCAGTTGAAGACTGATTGCGGGCCTTTAGGATGATGATCGAAATCTAACCTGTCAATGGTTTTGATTATGGCCAACATCTATGTATCATCGGCCCATGAATTTTCAGCGCTGGAGGTATTCAACATGCGCGTATCCAAGGCTCAGGCTCAGGCCAATCGCGAGCACATTGTCGAAACGGCATCAGTGATGTTCCGCGAACGCGGTTATGACGGGGTCGGCGTGGCTGACCTGATGGCGGCCGCCGGTTTTACTCACGGCGGTTTCTACAAGCACTTCGGCTCCAAGGCCGACCTGATGGCCGAAGCCTCGGCCAACAGCCTGGCGCAGTCCACGGCCGCCGCCGAAAGCATGAGCGTGCAGGATTTCATCAATGTGTACGTGTCGCGCGAGCATCGCGACGGCCGTTCCACCGGTTGCACCATGGCAGCGCTGTGCGGCGATGCGGCGCGGCAGTCGGGGGATGTCAAAGCGGCGTTCGCTGAAGGTATCGAGCGCACGTTGCAGACGCTCGGCGAGAAATACCCGACGGCAGCGGATGCACCGCAAGGTGAGGGCCGAACCCGGATGATCGACCTGCTGGCCCGCGCCGTCGGGGCGATCATGCTGTCGCGCGCCTGCCCGGATGACTCGGCGCTGGCCGATGAGATTCTGGCGGTGTGTCACGCTTCGATGACTGAGTCGCTGCCCGCGATCGAAACTGCGGAACAAGCCACGCAGGACAGCTGAAGCGATCAGTGCTGACGGTGCAGGGCCTTGTCGAGTGCCGCCAGCAAAACCTCTTCTTCGAAGGGTTTGCACAGGCATTCAAACGCCTGGTAATGCCCGGACTCAGCCAGCGCCGCTTCGTCCCAATGGGCGGACATGCAGATCACCGGAAACTGTCGCGGCAGCTGGCGCATCACGTCGATGCCGGACAGGCCGGGCATGCGCAGATCCAGCAGCAGGCAGGCGATCTCGGCGAAGTCGGCTTCGCCGAGAAACGCTTCGCCACTGGCATAAACCTGCGCGCGATACCCGACCGAACGCAGCAGATTCGACAGGCTTTTGCGCACCGACGCGTCGTCATCGACGATGCAGACAATCGTCGGTCGGGGGTTCTCGATCGCCGTCGGACGACCCGCCGGGGCGCTCACGACAGGCTCGATGGGCCAGGCGAAGGCGCAGCGCTGATCAGTCCGTAGAGTTCGACGAGGTTGACCAGCGAGCGGGTCTGCATCTTCGCCATGATGTGTTTGCGATGAACCTTGGCGGTCACTTCACTGGTGCCCAACTGGTTGGCGATCTGCTTGTTCGACAGGCCACCGACAATCAGCGGCAGCACCTCGCGCTCACGCGGTGTCAGCTGCGCCGCCAGTTGCCGCACGTGCTGAACCCGTTGCCATTGATTGAACGCAGTCGCGGCGTGTTGACGGGTGCTGCGCAGAATGCCGAGCAGTTCATCGTCATCGAATGGTTTGGTCAGGAACTCCACCGCGCCGGCCTTCATCGCCTGCACCGACATCGGAATCGTGCCGTGGCCGGTCATGAAGATCACCGGCCACGGCAAGCCGCGCTCGTTCAGCGCTGCCTGCAATTGCAGGCCTGTGGTTTCGGGCAGGCTGACGTCGAGCAACAGGCACGCCGGGCCATTGGCGATGTCGGCCTCGAGCAGTTCTTCGGCGGACTGGAAAATCCGGTGTTCGATGTCTTCGGCGCGCAACAAGCGGCTCAATGCGCTGCGCACGCAGGCCTCATCGTCAACGATGAACACCGGCACCGATTGCGTATCGACCAACGGCGGCTGCGCCACCATCGGCGCCGAGGCCAGGGCGTTGAACACGGGCAGTTTGGGTTCGCGGTCTTTCAATAATCGGTAACCTCGACGGGCAACCGTCTGGATGATTTCTTTTTCCCCGAGCAGTTTGCGGAGAGAGGAAATCTGCACTTGCAGATTGTTCTCTTCGACGACGATGTCCGGCCACACCTGATTGATCAGCTCGTCCTTGCTGACGATGCGCCCATCGGCCTGCATCAGTACCGAAAGTATTTCGAACGCCCGCCCGCCCATGCGCAAGGGCCGGCCATCGAGAAAGGCTTCGCGCCGTTCCAAAGAAATCGTGGCTTGGCCGAGTCGGATCATGCAGGCCTCTGCGTTGCGGTGAGAAGGACAGGGCGCGGGCGCCGGGTTATCAGGCTCGTACGCTAGGGGACGGCCTGGCATAAAGCAATTATCCCGAGGGATAAGACGTGCGCTTGTATAGCGCAAGAAACAGCCGCGCAAGGCTCTGGACGGCCATCTTGAGGCTGCAGACGGACATCAGCGCAGCGGCTGGCGCTCTGGCAAAAAAACGCTGGGTATACTTCGCCACCAGCCTGAATCCCATTTCCAGCGGTGAATGCGTATGCCCGGCCAGCCATCTTCATCTGCAATTTCCCGCGCGGCCGATGCGCCGATGCTCGATGAAGCATGGCTGGAGAACTGTCGGTTCAGTCTGCTGCGCCGTGACCATGAACTGACCTGGTTCAGCCTTGAAGACGGCCGCTCGGGCCAGAGCTGGTTCGCTGTGCGTGCGCCGATCCAGCGTCCGGCGCTGTGCCAGCGGCTGGAGCGCGATTTCCATTTGCAGTTGCCTTCGCAGTGGGCGCTCAACCCGCTCGCGCTGATTCGCTCGGCGGACGGGCCGGTGTTGGTCTACCCGCAACGGGGCGCGCCGCTGGCTGGACTGATCGACGCCGCCGGCTTACCACTCGGACGGGTGCTGAATATCGCCGTCGCCGCTGCCAATGCGCTGGTCCACTCTCGCCATCCGGAAACACCGCAAAACCCTGTGAGAGCGAGCCTGCTTGCGAAAGCGTCATTCCAGCCGACATCACCCTTGACTGACCCACCGCTTTCGCGAGCAGGCTCGCTCCCACAGTGTTCTTTATTGCCTTGGCATCTGCTGGTCGATGCTGACGACAGCGTCAGGCTGATGGGCTTTCACACCCACGCGCAGGAAACGCCCGCGACTGAACTGCCGAGCCTGGAACACTGGCCTTATCTGGCGCCGGAACAGCTGCAGGGCGACGGCGTCGATTCCGATGAGCGCAGCGACGTCTATGCGCTGTCGGCAATCATCTACGAGGCGCTGACCGGGCGCCCGCCGCTGATCGCTCGCGACGCCTCGCAATGGCTGCATGTGCACGCCACCGTCCAGCCTTTGTCGCCAGCGCAATACCAACCCGACCTGCCGCAAGGCATTTGCCATGTGCTGCTCAAAGGCCTGGCCAAGGAGCCGGACGCGCGCTATCAAAGCATCGAATCGCTGGCCGCCGATCTGACCTGGTGCCTGCGGCAATGGCAGAAAAAAGGCCAGATCGAAGCGTTCCGCCTCGGTGCTTTCGATGCTCGCGCAACGGCCACGCGCGGCGATGTGCTGTTTGGTCGTGATGACGAACGTCAGCAGCTGCTTGAACAGATCCGGCGCGTGCGCAGCGACGGCATCGCTCGCGTGCTGCTGGTTGCCGGCGCAC
This sequence comes from Pseudomonas sp. Sample_23, assembly GCF_004307595.1. Lineage (NCBI taxonomy): Bacteria > Pseudomonadati > Pseudomonadota > Gammaproteobacteria > Pseudomonadales > Pseudomonadaceae > Pseudomonas > Pseudomonas sp. Sample_23. The sequence continues at coordinate 30,844 of NZ_RCNX01000069.1, read as the reverse complement.
CGGGAGCGGGGAAGTCGACACTGATCCAGCAAGTCCTGCGTAGCCAGGCACCCGGTTATTGGGCCAGCGGCAAGATCGAACTGCTGAACAATGACCGCCCCTTCGCGCCGCTGGCGCAGATTTTTCAGTCTCTGATCAGCCAAGTGTTGACCAAGCCCACGCTGGCCTTGCAGGCCTTGGCCGAACAACTGCGCGAAACCCTCAAAGGCCGTGGCCGCTTGCTGCTGGACCTGGCACCGGAAGCCGAACTGCTGATCGGCGCCACCGCCGAACTGCCGAACATGCCGGCGCGCCACGCCCTGGATCGGGTCAATCGGGCGCTGCTCGATGTGCTCGAAGTCTTTGCGCAACCGGGGCATCCGCTGCTGCTGTTTATCGACGACTTGCAGTGGGCTGACGATTCGACGCAGGCGTTTCTCAAAGCATTTATCGCCCGACCGACGCGGCATCTGCTGCTGGTTCTGGCGTATCGCGAGGGCGAGTTGACGGAGCATCCGGGCGGCTGGCTCGATGAGATGCGCAGAGCACCCGCGCTGCCAGTCAGTGACCTTCGACTAGGGCCGCTGTCGGTGCAGGCCGTTGCGCAACTGATGGCGGTCGAACTCGATGCTGACGTCGACAACCTCGAGGCGCTGGCCCGCGTCGTGCATTTCAAAACCGCCGGCAATCCGTTGTTCGTCAGCCAGGTGGCGCGCGCGCTGGTGGACGAGCGTCTGCTGCGTTTCGACGCGACGACGCGGCGCTGGGTGTGGAATCCAGCCGACGTGAACGGCTATCGCTACGCCGACAACGTGGCCGAATTGATGGTGCAACGCTTGCAGCGTCTGCCGGCCAGTGCCCGTGAAGTGTTGCGCACCGCGGGTTACGTCGGTGGCCGCTGTGACGAAACGCTGTTGGGCGATTTGCTGGGCGACGATCCGGCGCAATTGCTGCGTGACGTGGATTATCTGGTCAGCGCCGGATTTCTCCTGCGCGAGCCGGGCCAACTGGTGTTTCCCCACGATCGAGTGTTGGAAGCCGCCGCTGCGCTGACCGCACCGGCCGGGCGTTCGGCTGAGCATGCGCGCATCGCGGCCGCCATGCTCGATCAATGCGGCGAGCAGCGGCAGGCGCGGGTCTTCGACATCGCCAGTCAGATTCAGCGCAGCGCCGGCAATGCGCTGCAAGCGCCTCGACGCGCTGAGTTCATCCAGTTATTGCTCGGAGCTGCCGAGCGCGCCCGCGATAGCGCCGCTGTCGAGCAGGCCGTGGATTATTTGCGCAGCGCCGAGGTATTACTCGGCGACAACGGCTGGACGCAGCTCTACCCGCAAGCCTTCGCGGCGCGCTGGCTGGCAGCCGACTGCGCGATGTTGCTGGCGGATCTGCCCGGCGCGCAACAGCGTCTCGACGATTGCCTGGAACACGCTGCCACCGTGCTGGACCGGGCGAAAACCTACCGCCTGCGCGCCAGCCTGCGCACCTTGCATTCCGATTATCACGGCGCGATCGGCGAAGCGCTGGCCGGTCTTGCGTTGCTCGACATTGACCTGCAGCGACAACCCTCGAAGGCGCAACTGGGCGAAGCGTTCGAACGGGTTCGGCAATTGGTCGGTGCGCGGCGGATCGCTGAGTTGACGGCGTTGCCCAAAGCCAACGAGCCGCGAATCGAAGTGGCCATGGAACTGCTGAGCACGCTGATCGCCTCGTTCTTCGTGCAGGACGATATCGCTTTCCTGCACCTGGCGAAGATGGTTGAACTGACTTTGCTCCATGGCACCACGCCGAGCAGCGGCTACGGTTTTGCCTGGTACGGCGTGATGATCGCCGACCGTTATGGCGAATATCTGGACGGTGTTGCTTTCGCCGAACTGGCGCTCGATCTGACTGATCTGCACGGCTATGAGGCGGGGCGCACCGGCACGCTGGTGGCGCTGGATCAGGTCAGCGCGTGGACCCGGCCGATGGCTTACGCGCGGCAGAAGGCTTTCGCCGCGTTTGAGTGCGGTCAGGCCGGCGGCGATCTGGGCATGTCGTGTTACGCCTGCAACCACATCGGCTCCGATCTGCTGTTCATGGGCGAGCCGCTGCCAAACGTGTTGAACGAGCTGGACGTCGGCCTGAGTTGGGTGCGGCAGTTTCACTACATCGACATCGAGCGCATTCTGCTGGCGCAACAGGCGTTTGCCAGCGATTTGCGCAATGGGCCTGAGCCTCGTTCGATCGCAATGCTGGATGCTTTGGAACATGACCGTTTTGGCCCGCTGCATCGCGACCGTGTTTCACAGCCGACGCTGTTGTGGATGTGGTTGTATTCGGGCATGTCGGCGTTGTATTTCGGCGAAGTGCGTTACGCGTTGCGCCGTTTCGAAGACGCCGAGGCGTTGACCTGGTCGCTGCCGGCGCACATTGATCTGGCGCATTACTACCTGTTCTACAGCTTGGCACTGGCCAGTCCCGAGGCGCCGGGCTCTGTTGCCGAAAAACTGCAGAAACTGGAGCAGCAACGGCAGCGTTTTCTCCCATGGGTCGAGCTCAATCCTTCGACCTTCAGCAACAAACTGCTGCTGATCGAAGGCGCGATGGCCCGCGTGCGCGGCGAAGGGCTGGCCGCCATTCGCTGGTTCGACCAAGCGCAAATCGCGGCGGCCGCTGCCGGGTTTATCCATGAGCAAGCACTGGCACATGAACAACTGGCCGAGGTCTGCCTGGCCAACGGCCTGGTCTCCGGCACGCATCATCACCTGCGTGTTGCGCGCGACTGCTATGTGCTGTGGGGCGCTGAAGCCAAGGCGCGCCAGCTCGAAGCGCAGCATCCGTTTCTCGCCCACGAGCATTCCCTGGAAGCGGGAACGCCGGTGACGCGGGTGCGCCTTGACCTGGAAGTCGGCATTGAAGCGGCACGCGCGGTCTCGCAAGAGGTGTTGCTTGATCGGCTGGTGGAGACCTTGATGAATCACTTGATGATTCAGGCCGGTGCCGATCGCGGCGCGCTGCTGTTGGTCGCCGAGGGTGAGTTGCAATTGGCCGCTGCCGCGCATGTCGAGGCGGGCAACGTGCGGGTCAGTCAGGACGACGATCGCTCGCTGGAGCAGATTGCGCCGGTTTCAGTGCTCAATTCGACCATGCGCACGCGCACGCCGCTGGTGCTTGACGATGCCCGCGCCGACTGCCCGCAAGCCTACAGCGCCGACTTGCGCGAGCGGCAGACGCGCTCGCTGATGTGCCTGCCGTTGCTCAAGCAGGGCGCGCTGATCGGTCTGGTGTATCTGGAAAACAGCCTGGTACCGAAGCTGTTCAGTGCCGAACGCCTGACCATGCTGGAAATTCTCGCCTCGCAGGCAGCGGTGTCGCTGCAGACCGCGCGGCTCTACGCGCAACTGGTCGAAGACAACCGCTTGCGCGCGCAGATGGAAGCCGACTTGCGCAGCTCGCGGGCGGAACTGGCGCGCAACTCGCACCTGAAAATGATGGGCGAACTGTCGGCCTCGATCGCCCACGAAATCAGCCAGCCGCTGCTGGGCATTTCATCGAACGCCTCGGCCAGTCTGCGCTGGCTCAAGCGCGACACGCCTGATCTCGACGAGGCTATTCAGGGACTGGAAGACATCCGCTCCGACAGCGCCCGTGCCACCGAGATCGTCCAGGCCTTGCGCGCCCTGGCCAGGCAGGCGCCGTTGCAACGATTACCGGTGTCGATTGACGCGTTGATCGGTGAGGTCGTGCAACTGACGGCCAGCGATGTGCACAATCGTGGGGTGAGCTTGCACACGCAACTCAACGCTGCTGACCCGGTACTGGGGGATCGGGTGCAGATCCAGCAGGTGATCTACAACCTGATCGTCAACGCGCTGGAAGCAATGGCTGGGCAGGGCGTGACTGACGGGTGCCTGGTGATTGCGTCGACGCTGTCCGATGGGCAGGTCTGCGTGGCTTTTCAAGACAACGGGCCGGGGATCGCCGAGCATCAGCGTGAAGAAATTTTCGATGCGTTCTTCACCACCAAGGGCAGCGGCATGGGCATGGGCCTGGCGATTTGCCGAACGGTGATTGGCGCCCATGGCGGGACGTTGCGCGTGGAAGACAGCGAAGAGGGCGCGCGGATCTGTTTCAGGCTGCCGCTTGCGCCGGACGCCAGGATCAAAAGCCCCTCACCCTAACCCTCTCCCGGAGGGAGAGGGGACTGACCGGGGTGTTTGGGGGAGATACGCCGACGTGAAAGTCCGAGTTGAACTCAGGATTGGAAAAGCACACAAATCGGCTCCCTCTCCTCGGGGAGAGGGCTGGGCGGGCGGCGTTCCGATGAGGAGTGAATTCACCGCCACTCCAAAGCCGAACGCCGGTGCACCGTTCAAAAAAAAGCCGCGAAAAATCGCGGCCAAAAGGGAGGAGTGAACAAAACCCTTTGAAGTCCCACTCAGGGCCGCAGTTCCGTCAACCGCTGGGCCATCGTCGAATTCAGCAACCCATCGCTGAGCCGCCAGACATCCGCATCCACCGGTGCCACCCGCGCTCCGCACATCAGTTGGCGCCAGACCTTCGGCGGCATGCCCACCATGCGCCCGAACGTGCGCGTGAAGTGCGAGTGATCGGAAAATCCGCATTCATAAACAATCTCGGTAATCGCCATCGAGGTCAGCAACAGCCCTTTGGCCCTGTCGATCTTCATCTTCAGCATCCATTCCTGCGGCGAGCAGCCGGTGACGATCTTGAACGCCCGGGAAAAGTGGCTGCGTGAAAGATTGCAATGTTCGGCAATCTCGCTGACGCGCAGGCTGCGGCTCAGATCGTGCAGCATGTAGGCCTTGGCGCGGCGTTCCTGCCAGCCGGACAGTGCGCCCAGTGGGCGAGCCGAGTGGCAGGAAGGGTCTGACTTCACCGATTGCGGGTTCATGGCGGCTCTCCTGATCGATGGGCAAAGTCTGGCCGCAGGCTTTATTTAAAGTCCTTAAACAAACCTTAAAAGTTATGAAGCCCAAGCCTCAGGCGTGAAACGGATAATCGACGTAACCACGCTGATCGCCGCCGAAGAAGCTGCTCGGATCCGGCGTGTTCAGTTCAAGCCCGTCGTGCAGCCGACGCGGCAGATCCGGGTTGGCCAAAAATGGCCGGCCAAAGGCAATGATGTCGGCGCGATCGGCGCTCAAGGCCAGTTCGGCGGATTCAGCGTCGTAACCGCCAGCGAGGATCAGCACGCCGTTCCAGGTCTGGCGCAACTGGGCGATGATCGCGTCCCAGCGCGGGTCGAAGTTTTCGTCCTTGACCGTGCCGACCATGGCCGGCTCGACCAGATGCAGGTAGGCCAGATTCCACTGGTTGAGCGCCTCGACCAGATAACCGAAGGTCGCTTCAGGCGTGTCATCGCCCATGCCCATGAAGCGGCCCATTGGCGTCAGACGCACGCCGACGCGCTCGGCGCCGACTTCATCAGCGACGGCGGCGACCACTTCGAGCAGAAACCGCGCACGGTTTTCCACACTGCCGCCATAGGCGTCATCACGCTGGTTGCTGTTGCTGTTGAGGAACTGATCGAGCAGATAGCCGTTGCCAGCATGGATCTCCACGCCGTCCATGCCTGCGTTCAGCGCGTTGCGCGCAGCGCGGCGGTAGTCTTCGACGATGTCGGCGATTTCCGCTGTTTCGAGGGCGCGCGGCACCGGCACATCGCCCCACACGCCGTTGCCTTGTTCATCGACGATAAAAGTCTTGCCCGGCACAGGCAGGGCGCTCGGCGCCACCGGCAAACCGGCGTCCGGCTGAAAGCTTGGGTGCGAGACCCGGCCGACGTGCCACAGCTGCATGAAGATCAGACCGTCGGCCGCGTGCACCGCCGTGCTGACTTCGCGCCAGGCCTGCACTTGCGCATCGCTGTAGATCCCCGGCGTCCACGCATAGCCCTGGCCTTGCTGAGAAATCTGCGTGGCTTCGGTGATGATCAGCGCAGCACTGGCGCGTTGGCGGTAGTACTCGGCGTTCATTGCGGTCGGCACGTCGCCCGGCTGGCCAGCGCGCGAGCGGGTCAGGGGCGCCATCGCCACGCGATGAGCAAGGGTGTAAGGGCCGAGTGCGATGGGTTGAAACAGGCGACGGGTCATGGGTAGCTCCGGATGTCGATGAGTAGGGTTCAAGTGCGGCAGCCAGGTGCCGCGCGCTGTGCAGGTAACTTAACCGGGGGTGGCGGGGCTGATAATCCGTGGCCGGCGCTACGCAGTTTTGCGCGCAACGCAACGGCACCCGCGCTCATCGCTGATGAACGCGGGCCTGGTTCAGGCGGGTTGGCTCGAGCGAGTCAGCGGCAGATTCAGCCAGCGCCGGCCAGTGGCATTGCTGACCGCGTTGCCGAGCGCAGCAGCCATTGGCCCTTGGACGATTTCGGCAGCACCGAGGAAGGGTTCGCCCGGTTGATCAAGCAAATGCACGTCGACTTTTTTTGGCAATTGCGTAAAGCGCAGAATTGGATAACCGCTCCAGTCATAGCTGCGAATGCCGCCGGCGTCGTAGGCGACTTTTTCGTAGAGCGTCCAGCTGGCCGACTGGACGATGCCGCCCTCGACCTGATTGCGCAGGCCATCGGGGCTGACGATCTGGCCGACGTCGACCGCCGTCACCACATGATCGACACGGATCTCACCAGTCTGCGGATGCACCCGCAGCTTCACCGCGAGGGCGCAGTAACCCATGATGTTCTTGTAGCGGGCGAAGGCAAAACCGATCCCCGCGCCGGGCTCGCTGCTCTTGTGGGGCCAGCCGATTGCGTCACGCACGCGCTCAATCACAGCCCGGGCACGTGGGTCGCTCAGATGCGCCAGGCGCAACGCCAGCGGATCGAGCCCGGCCTTGATCGCCAACTCATCAATACCTGCCTCGATGGCGAAGATGTTGATGTGCGCACCCAGCGAGCGCATGGCCGAAGTGCGGAACGGCATAGTGGTGACGAAGTTCATGTTGATCCGCGTCGCGCCCAGCTCGTACAGCGGCACCGCGTTGCGATCGCCGTCACCTTCGGGCTGGGCGATCGGCACCGACGGCGCCGAAGCGAAGGGTTTCGCCAACAGGCGTGCCGGCAGCAGGCGACCAGCGTTGACGATGCGTTCGTTGTGCGGGGTGGTCCACAGCTCGTAGTTCCAGTCCTGCAAACGGCCCTGACTGAGGCCGGCATCGATTTCGGTGACCATCGCCGAGCTGTACGGCTCCCAGAGATTTTCCTGCTCGCGCATCCATTGCACACGCACCGGCGTGCCCGGCAGGCGCATGGCGATCAGCGCGGCATCGGCGGCGGCATCATCGGCGCCGTTGTGGCCGTAGCAACCCGAGCCTTCAGTATGAATGCAGCGCACGCGGTCCGGCGGCAGACGCAGCATTTCGGCGATGCCTGCGCGCAGCGGATAGACGCCCTGAGTGTGGGTCCACACCGTGAGCACGCCGTCGTTGAACCAGGCCACCGCACAGGACGGGCCGATCGAACCGTGCATCAAGTACTGCTTGGTCACCCGCGCCTTGAAGCGCGTTTCGGTCGCGCCGCCGGGATTGCCGTTGTTGCTGATCGGATAGCGCTTGGAGGGCAGTTGCTTGAGCAAATCGTGAATCCCGGCGGCTTCGGGAATCGCCTCGCCGCCACTCCACTTGGCACTCTCCATGCCGGCGCGCATGGCCTTGATCGCTTGCCACTCATCATGGGCGACCACGGCCAGATAGTTGCCGTCGCGAATCACTTTGACCACGCCGTTCAACGCCTCGATGGACGCGGCATCGAACGCCTGAAGCGTGCAGCCGGGACGCGGCGGGCGGATGACACGCGCGTGCAGCATGCCCGGCAGGCGCATGTCCTGGACGAATGCCGCGCCGCCGCTGACCTTGGCCGGAATGTCCAGGCGCGGCAGGTTGTGGCCGATCAGTTTGAAATCGGCCGCCGCCATCGCCGGTGATTGCGCCTTTGCGTATTGGTGCACATCGACATGCCTGACCGCGTCGGCATATGCCATGCGCTGACCGGCTGGCCCTTCGATGATGCCGTCGCGAGTGCTCAGTTGTGCCGCATCGACTTGCCAACTGCGCGCGGCGGCGTCGACGAGCATTTCCCGCACTTGCGCGGCGGCGTTGTACAGCGCGGTGCCGCTGTCGAAAATGCTGTGGCTGCCGGCGGTGTAGCCTTCATTCGGCGTCAGCGCGGTGTCGGCGGTGAGCAAGTTGATTGCGCTGGCCGGCACCTGCAAACGCTCGGCGGCAATTTGCAGCAACGCGGTTTTCACCCCGGTGCCCAGTTCGACCTTGCCGGTGTACACGGTGATGCCGTCGGCGCCGATGCGAATCCACGCGTCGAGGTATGGGTTGGTGCGCAGGCTGCCGGGCAGATCGGGGGCCAGCACTACGGTGCCGAGGGTGTCGACTTCGGTGTCGGCCAAGACACGCCGCGCTACCGGCATCAGCGTAAAAGCCATGAGCAACGCGCCGCCACGCAGGAAGGCCCGGCGGCTGGGGTTCAAGCCGTTTGCTTCGCTCATGTCAGGCTCCCGTTGTGCCCAGCCACCTGTTTGATCGCCTCGATAATGCGCAAGTGCGTGCCGCAACGGCACAGATTGCCGGCCATGTGTTCGCGGATGGTTTGTTCGTCCGGGTGCGGATCGCGTTCGAGCAACGCCTGCGCGCGCATCAGCATGCCGGCGATGCAGTAACCGCATTGCGCGGCCTGCTTGTCGATGAATGCCGCTTGCAACGGGCCGGGTTTGTCTGCGCTGCCGAGGCTTTCCACGGTGCGGATTTTTTTCCCTTCAAGGCCTGCGCACGGCGTGAGGCAGGCGAACACCGGTTGGTCGTCGACGATCACCGTGCACGCGCCGCACTGGCCCAGGCCGCAGCCGTACTTGGCGCCGTTGAGGTTCAAGTGGTTGCGCAGCGCATACAGCAGCGGCATGTCCGGTTCCAGCTCCAGCGCTTGGGCGGCTCCATTGACGGTGAGAGTGATCTGGCTCATTTCGTCTCCTGACGTAACGCTTCAATAGTGGAAGAAAGGTCGGTCCATGGCTGCTCGGGTCTGGCTTGCTCGCGCAAATACGCCGCCAGTGCGCCGAGCTGGGCGTTATCGAGGCTGGCGGCGAACGGCGGCATCACCGGGCCGGGCGCGCCGGGAATGGCGGGCACGCCTTCAAGCACGGTCTTGAGAAAGTTGCGCGGGCTGGCCGCTTGTAGTGCCGAGGTGCTTTGCAGGCCTGGGCGGCCGTCGATTTCGCGCATCGGCGCGGCGGGTGCGTGACATCCGGCGCAGGCGCTGCTGAAGAGCAGGGCGCCGGTGCTGTGATCCGCTGGACTGCTCGGCTGCTTTCTCGCGGTGGTTTCGGTCACCGCGTGCGGGTTTTGCAGGCTCAGCAGGTAGTCGGCAATCGCCTCGGCTTCGCTGGCCGGCAAGCGCGCCAGACTCAGGCTGACCGGGCGCATCGGGCCGGCGGGTGTGCCGTGGCCATCGACGACATCGGCGCGCAGATAGCCGACCAATTGCTCGCGATTCCACGGATTGGCGCGCTGCCCGAGGCCGACCAGGGCCGGCGCTTCCCAGCCATCAACGCTGCCGCCCTGCAGATATTGCGAGGATTTCTCCGCGCCAATCAGGTTCAGCGGCGAATGGCAGCCGGCGCAGTGGCCCGGGCCGTCGACCAGATAGCGTCCGCGATTCCATGCCGCGCTGTGTTCGGCCTGCGGCGTGAGCGGCTCGCCATGCAGAAACAGCAGATTCCAGAACGACACCAGCGGGCGGATGTTCATCGGGAAGTTCATCTGATTCTGCCGCGCCGGGGCGTGTACGGCGGGGCCGCTCATCAAGTAGGCATAGGCATCGGCGATGTCCTCGGAGCTCATGCGCCGGTAATGCACGTAGGGAAACGCCGGGTAGAGAAAGTGGCCGTCGCGGGCAATGCCTTCACGCATCGCCCGCTCGAAGGCCGGCAGTGACCATTCGCCGATGCCGGTCTGCGCATCCGGGGTGATGTTGGTGCTGTACAGCGTGCCGAACGGCGTCACCAGCGGCAGCCCGCCAGCCAGGTATTCGCCGCCGGGGCGGGTATGGCACACCGCGCAGTCGCCGGCCTCGACCACCCGTGCGCCGCGTTGCAACTGCGCAGTATCGAATGACGTCGGCCGTTTGATTGGTGCGATCGCCGGGCGCCACATCAGCGCGACGGCGACGATCAGGCCGAGCACCGCGAGCACGGCGACGCTGATCCACAGGGTTCGGGATTTTAGCAAATGGCTGTTCATGGTCGGCAGAAAAACGCGGCGGACAGTGGCAGGACGAGTGCAGTGCGGGTCATGGAAACGCTCCTTGTAGCAGCCGGGGAAGGGCGCCGATGCGGACGTCAGCGCCAGGGCCAAAGCGTAGAGAAGACCCTTGCAGCGGAGAATCACCGGCCCGCGCAACAGCGCGTTGCGCCACAAGCAACGTTGCGCACGGCGCATCAGTGCGTTGCCAGTGGCACGGATTCTCGCTGCCGTCGGCTGACCGTAGCCTTGGCACAACTTTCCCGAACTCAACGAGGTGTCACCATGCTTACGGGCAACCCTGCCGTTGCGGCCCCGGCCGAACAGCCTGCTTCACTCTCCGGCCTGATGGTCGCGTTTCTGGCCTTCTGCTGCGGCGCGGTCGTCGCCAACCTGTATTACGCACAACCCATCGTCGAGCTGATCGCGCCGCAGATCAGCCTGTCCAGCGCCAATGCCAGCCTGATCGTCTCGCTGACGCAGTTCGGTTACGCGCTGGGCTTGTTGCTGCTGGTGCCGCTGGCTGACCTGATGGAAAACCGCCGTCTGGTGGTCGGCTTCACCCTCGCTGCCAGTGTCACGCTGCTGTGTGCTGGCCTGACTCATTCGCCGTCGCTGTTCCTGCTGCTCTCTTTGCTGATCGGCCTGACATCCGTAGCGGTGCAGATTCTCGTGCCGCTGGCCGCACATTTGGCACCGGAAGCCAGCCGGGGGCGCGTGGTCGGCAACATCATGAGCGGCCTGCTCCTGGGGATTCTGCTGTCGCGGCCGCTGTCGAGTCTGTTGGTTGAAGTGTTCGGCTGGCGCGGGGTGTTTTACAGCGCGGCGGCACTGATGGCGGTGATCGCGTTGATCACCGCTGTGGCACTGCCGCGCCGGGTGCCGACGCACAAGGCCACCTATGTCGCGTTGATCGGTTCGGTGTTTGCCTTGGCCCGACGCTTTCCTGTGTTGCGCCAGCGTTCGCTGTATCAGGGTTTGCTGTTCGCCAGTTTCAGCCTGTTCTGGACCCTCACGCCAATTGAGCTGATGCGTCATCACGGCTTCAGCCAGGCGCAAGTGGCGATCTTCGCCCTGGTCGGTGCGGTGGGTGCGATTGCCGCGCCGATCGCCGGGCGTCTGGCCGATGCCGGGCACGGTCGTCGCGGTACCCTGGTGGCGTTGCTGCTGGCGCCGCTGTCACTGTTGATCGCCGCGCTGCCGGGCAGTGGTTATGTGTGGCTGGTGGTGTGTGCGGTGCTGCTGGATTTTGCCGTGCAATTGAACATGGTCCTCGGCCAGCGTGAGGTCTACGCCCTCGACCCGCACAGCCGCGCCCGCCTAAATGCGGTGTACATGACCAGCATCTTCGTCGGCGGCGCCCTCGGCTCACTGGTCGCCAGCCCGCTGTACGAACACTTCGGCTGGAACCTCTCGGCCGTTGCCGTGGCGGTGTTGCCGGCGTTGGCGCTGGCGTTGTTCCTGGGTCGCAAGGCTGATGTCTGAGGTCGCGATGAGGCCCGGCAAGCACGACGATACAAGACGTGTGGCGGGCGCTGATGCACAATCAGCGGCGTTCCCTCACCACCGGATCCCGCTTATGGACAAGTTGCTGGCCTTGAAGATGTTTGTCGAAACCGTGCGCTGCGGGGGCTATTCCTCGGCGGCGCGCAAGCTTGGGATTTCGACGTCTTCGGTGACACGGCAAGTGGCGGGGCTGGAAAACGAGTTGGGCGCGAGCCTGCTCAATCGCACCACGCGCAATACCAGCGTGACCGTCGCCGGCCAGACCTATTTCGAGAAGGCCGTGGCCATTCTCGATGCCATCGACGAAGCCGATGCGGTGGTCGCCGATCGTGGCAGCGATGCCCAAGGCCGCTTGCGCATCAGTGTGCCGGTGGAGTTTGGCCGGCGACTGATTGCGCCGCACCTGAGCCGCTTGCTTGAACGCCATCCCGGGCTGGAGATCAGTCTGTCGCTGAGCGATCAGGTCAGCGATTTACTCAGCGAGCAGATCGACGTTTCAGTGCGGCTCGGCTCGACGGTAGTCAGTGAGGACATCGTCAGCAAACGCGTCGGCCACTTTCAGCGTTGGATTGTCGCCAGCCCGGATTATCTGGCGCGCAGCGGCGTGCTGGAGCATCCGCGGGATCTGCTCGAGCACCAGTGCCTGCGCTTCGACTACGGCGGCAGCCATCACAACTGGACCTTTCAGGGCGACGAAGAGCCGATTCAGCTCAACGTCCAGGGTCGCCTGCAAAGCAACAATGCCGACATCCTGCGCGAAGCGGCGATTGGCGGTGGCGGTGTGGCGCTGCTCGCCGACTGGCTGGTGCGCGATGACGTCGCCGCCGGGCGCCTGACGCGCTTGCTTGAGCACTACGAGGTCAATCCCGGCAGCGCCAGCAGTTGCATCAACGCGCTGTACCTGCCCAACCACCGTGGATCGAGCCGGATCAACGTGTTCATCGATTTTCTCGTGGAAATCCTCAAACCCGCCGCACCCGCTGCTTAGCACTGCACACTCTGTTGCTGCAGCCGCTGCACACTGCTTGTATGCTTGCGCCCCGGAACACGTGGCCGCCGTGAGTGCCGACGTTCGAATGATGGCTGGAATGGATACCGGACTTCCTTAAGGTACTGACGTGAAGCGTGATACTCGCCTTGTAATGCTCCTGCTGCTGGTGATCGGCTGTTCCCTGACTTCGCTGACGATCTGGAAAGTCTGGTCTTCGCGCGAGCGTGCGCTGGCGGAAGTCGACGTGCATGGCCTGAACCTGACCCAGGCGCTCAACACCTACACCGAAGGCATCGTCCGGCAAAGCTCGCTGCTCTTGCTCGGGCTGGTGGAACGTCTGGAAACCGAGGGCAACGGCCCGGCGCAGATTCAGCGCATCCAGAGCCTGATCGACCGCCAGCAGGCGTTGATGCCCCAGCTCAGCGGCATCATCATCTATGACCGGAACGGGCATTGGCTGATGTCCTCCAACCGGCCGATTCCGGAGGGCGCCAACAGCAGCGACCGCGCCTATTTCATTCACCACCGTGACAGCCCGAGCCGCGAGCCGTTCATTGGCCCGCCGATCCAGAGCCGTGCCAATCACGAATGGGTGGTGACCATCAGTCGGCGCTTCAACGACGATGGCGGGCAGTTCGCTGGCGTGGTAGCGGTGACGCTGGGGGTGGAAAACTTTTTGCGCGTGTTCGGCAAACTCGACGTTGGCCAGGACGGCGCGATCGGTCTGTCTTACACCGATGGCACGCTGCTGGTGCGCTACCCGTTCCGCGAGCAGGACATGGGCCGCAACTTCTCCAAATCGCCGATCTACGCCAAATACCTCGTCGACCGTTCTGTCGGCACTGCCTCCTACACCTCCAGCCTCGACGGCGTCGAGCGGCTGTACGCGTTCCGCAAAAGCGAAACGCTGCCGCTGATCACCACCGTGGCCCTGGGCAAGGATGAAGCGCTAGCGGCGTGGCGCATCGAAGCGGCGCTGTCGGCGGTGGTAGTGATCGGGCTGCTGGGGCTGACCGGATTGATCGGCTGGTTCCTGATTCTCGATATCCGCCGCCGCACTGAGGCTGAAGAGGCGTTGCGCGATGCCCAGCAGCAGCTGCTTGCGTCCAATCGGCAGCTGGAATTACTGGCGCTGAAGGATGCGCTGACCGGCCTGGCCAACCGCCGCTGTTTCGATGAAACGCTGACGGTGGAAGCGCGGCGCGCGCAGCGTGACGGGACTTCGCTGGCCTTGCTGATGATCGATATCGACCACTTCAAATTGTTCAACGATGCCTTGGGCCACGTCGCCGGCGATGCCTGCCTGCAAGCGGTCAGCAAGATTCTTGAAGGCTGCGTGCGACGCCCCTCGGATCTGGTCGCGCGCTACGGTGGCGAGGAAATGGCGGTGATCATGCCGGCCACCGACAGCGCCGGTGCGACCGTGGTGGCGCAACTGATGCTCGAGCGTTTGCAGCAGGCGAGCATCGCCCACCCGGGCAGTCCGTTTGCTCGGATTACGGTGAGTATCGGCATGGCGGTGGGGACGGGCGCGCAGCTGGATTCGCTGCCGGCGTTGATCCAGACCGCCGATCAGGCGCTGTACCGCGCCAAAGCGGCGGGGCGCAACGGGATGGCCGGGCAGGCCTGAGGCGCACTAGAAAGCTTCGCCGTTATCCAGTTTCGCCAACAGCATTTGTCCGCGTTGCCACAGTGCATCCTGCTTGGCCAGCGGCATGCGGTCGAGGTTCTTGTACATCATGCCCATGCGCTGATTGCCACGCAGAATGTCGCCGTGGCGCATGAGGAAATGCCAGTACAGCGCATTGAACGGGCAGGCATCGTCCGCGCTGCTTTCCTTGACCTTGTAGGCGCAGTCGCCGCAGTAATCCGACATCCGATTGATGTACTGGCCGCTGGCGCAGTAAGGCTTGGAGCCGAGATAACCGCCATCGGCGTGCATGACCATGCCGAGGGTATTGGGCAGTTCGACCCAGTCGAAGGCGTCCATGTAGATCGCCAGATACCACTCACAGATTTCCTTCGGCGCAATCCCGGCGAGCAAGGCAAAGTTGCCGGTGACCATCAGCCGCTGGATGTGGTGAGCGTAGGCATGTTGCAGGCTTTGGCCGATGGCCTGGCGCATGCAGTTCATCTGCGTTTCACCCGTCCAGTAGAACTCCGGCAGCGGGCGCGTGTTGCCAAACACATTGCCCTCGGCGTAATCCGGCATCTTCAGCCAGTACACACCGCGCAAGTATTCACGCCAGCCGATCAACTGTCGAATGAAGCCTTCGGCCGCGTTGAGGCCGATGCTCCCCGACCAGTAAGCCGCCTCGACATCGCTGCACAGCTGGCGCAAATCGAGCAGGCCGATGTTCAGCGCGGCACTGATCCGCGCGTGAAACAGAAACGGCTCATCACTGGCCATGGCGTCCTGGTAATCACCGAAACCGGCCAGCGCATAGTCGAGAAAGTATTGCCACAGGGCTTGGGCGTCGGCGTGGGTCACCGGGTAATTGAAGTCGTCCAGCGTGCCGTAATGGCTGGCGAAGCGCTCGCCGACCAATACCAGCACCTCTTGGGTGATTGCATCATTGGCGAAACGTGCCGGGTAGGGCGGTTTGGCGTGTTTAGGCAGCGCCTTGCGATTCTCCGCATCGAAATTCCACGCACCGCCGACCGGCGTGCCGTCGCCATTGAGTAGCAGCCGACTCTTGCGCCGCATCTCGCGGTAGAAAAACTCCATGCGCAGCTGCTTCTTGCCGCTGGCCCAATTGGAGAACTCTTCGCGGGAGCAGAGGAAACGGCGGTCTGAATGCCAATGCACGGGCAAGCCCGAATCTTTGATTGACTGCTCAAGGCGCCAGTCGCCGCATTCGGTGATATGAATCTGTTCGGCGCCGGTGAGGGTTTGCAAGCGCTGTAGTTCGCCGAGAATTGAGCCGCTGTTGTCCGGGGCGTCGAGGCGGACGTATTGGACACGGTAGCCTTTATCGCGCAACGCCTCGGCAAAGTGGCGCATGGCGCTGAAGATCAGGGCGATTTTTTGCGGATGATGAGCGACGTGGGTCGCTTCCTCCATGACCTCGACCATCAGCAGCAGGTCGTGCTGGGGGTCGAGTGGCTGCAGGGAGGCCAGGTCGAAAGACAGCTGGTCGCCGAGGATCAGGAGCAAGCGGTGGGCAGGGGGCATGGAGCGAAGTCCGGTGAGCGATTCGAACTCCAATAGTTATACAGATTGTTTGCTATGTATAGGTTTTAGCGGCCACTGACATCCTGTAGTGGGCGCGAGCCTGCTCGCGAAAGCGTCCTGTCAGTCAATACAAATGCTGACTGACCCACCGCCTTCGCGAGCAGGCTCGCTCCCACAGGGATTTGTGTGGGGTTCTTAAGCGGGGTAGGTCGGATAATCGATATAACCCTCGGCACCGCCGCCATACACCGTCGCCGGATTCAACTGATTCAACGGCCAGTCATTGGCAATCCGCGCCGGCAGGTCCGGGTTGGCCATGAACGGTCGGCCAAACGCAACCAGATCGGCCAGCCCCGACTCAAGCAATTGCGCGCCGGTTTTGGCGGTGTAGCGACCGGCATAAATGATCGCGCCGCTGAAGGTGTCGCGTACGGCCTGGCGAAAGGTCTGCGGCATCGCTGGCGCGTTGTCCCAGTCGGCTTCGGCGATCGACAGGTAGGCGATGCCGACGTCTTCAAGAATCTTGATCGCCGCAATGTAAGTTGTGTGCGGATCTTCCTCGACCAGGCCCAGATACGTCCGCGCTTCATCGGTGGTAGTGAACAACGGCGCGAAACGCACACCGACCTTGTCCTTACCGATGCATTCGGCAACACCGGCCACCACTTCGCGCAAAAAGCGCAAGCGATTATCCAGCGAGCCGCCGTATTGGTCGGTGCGCAGGTTGCTGTGGGCGGAGATGAACTGGTTGACCAGATAACCGTTGGCGCAATGCAGTTCGATGCCGTCGAAACCCGCCTCCATCGCGTTGCGCGCGGCCTGGATGTACAGCTGAATCAGTTCCTGCACTTCATCGGTGCTCAACGCCCGCGGAGCCGATGGCGGCACCAGTTCACCGACACCGGGCGCGGTTTCGATGAACACGCTGACGCGATCCGTGGCGACCGCAGAGGCCGACACCGGCGCATCACCATTGGGCTGCAACGCCGTGTGCGAGACCCGACCGACATGCCAGAGCTGGGCGAAGATCACGCCATCCACGGCGTGCACCGCCTCGGTGACTTTGCGCCAACCGGCGATCTGCTCCGGCGTGTGAATGCCCGGCGTCCACGCATAACCTTGGCCGCGCGGTTCGATCTGCGTGCCTTCGGTGACCAGCAAACCGGCACCGGCGCGCTGCTGGTAATACTCGGCCATCAATTCGTTGGCGACATTGCCCGGTTGTGTGCTGCGCTGGCGGGTGAGAGGCGGCAGAACGATGCGGTTTTTCAGGGTGTGGTTGCCCAATTTGGCGGGCGTGAAAAAAGCGTTATTCATGGAGTAAACCTTGAATCTGATTAGACCAGTCGACTAGTGACTGGGCAAAAAAACAACGCCGGGCTGTACGCACGCGGCGTTGATCGGGTTGGAGCGATGGATTCAGCCGAGCATCTTCAACAGCTTTTCGGCAACGGCGGCGGAGCTGGCCGGATTCTGGCCGGTGACCAGTTGACCGTCAGCCACCACATGCACCTGCCAGTCGGCGACTTTCGAGTAACGCCCGCCCAGACGCTGGAACTCGTCTTCGATGAGGAACGGCACCACGTCAGTCAGGCCGACCGCCGCTTCTTCGGCATTGGTGAAGCCGGTGACATCACGGCCCTTGACGATTGGCTGGCCGTCAGCGCGCACCACATGACGCAACACGCCGGGTGCGTGGCAGACAAAACCGTGGGGCTTGTTGGCGCGGTCGAAGGCTTCGATCAGCGCGATCGAGGCCTTGTCTTCGGCGAGATCCCACAGCGGGCCGTGGCCGCCTGGGTAGAACACGGCATCGAAATCTTCGGCCTTCACATCAGCCAGACGGCCAGTGGTGGCGAGTGCCTGTTGTGCGGCCGGATCGGCGCGGAAGCGATCGGTTTCGGCAGTCTGCGCGCTTGGCTCATCGCTTTTTGGATCGAGCGGTGGCTGGCCGCCGGCAGGCGATACCAGGGTGACGTCGGCGCCGGCGTCCTTGAAGGCGTAGTAGGGCGCGGCAAACTCTTCCAGCCAGAAACCGGTTTTCTTGCCAGTGTTGCCGAGTTGATCGTGGGAAGTCAGAACCATCAAGATTTTCATAGAGCACCCTTGGGTTGGTCTGGCATCGGCAGAAGGCGAGGGATTCGCTTGTTGTCGGTGCCGCATGAATTTGTGTGTCGGGGCGCAGCATAGTTTCCAATTAGACCAGTCGTCTAGTAATTTTTTCAGAAAATGTTTTTGCCCGTCGGTTATGGCAAACTCCCGGTCCTGAAAACTATACGACTGGTCTATTGTCTGGAATTTTGCGCACCATGAAGCCGACCTTTGACGACACCCGCCAACACTTGCTCGACACCGGCCACCGGATGATGGCCGAGAAGGGCTTCACCAGCGTCGGCCTCAACGAGATCCTGCAGACCGCCGGCGTGCCCAAGGGCTCGTTCTATCACTACTTCAAATCCAAGGAGTTGTACGGCCAGGCGTTGCTCGAGGATTACTTCGTCGACTACCTCGCCGACATGGAGCGCCGCCTGACATTGCCTGGGCTGACGGCCTTCGAGCGTTTGATGGATTACTGGCAGGGCTGGCAGAACCGCTGCACCCTCGAAGGCCACGGCGATGAATGCCTGGTGGTGAAACTCAGCGCCGAAGTCGCCGACCTGTCTGAGTCAATGCGCCTGACCCTGCGCGACGGCGCTGAACGCATAGTCGCGCGCATCACCGAATGCATCGAACAAGGCCAGACCGACAAAAGCCTGCCGGAGGGCGATGCGCGCAAGTTGGCGGAGACGCTGTATCAGCTCTGGCTCGGCGCGAGCCTGCTGAACAAATTGCAGCGCACCGGACAGTCGCTGGAGACCTCGATGGCGATGACCCGGCAGTTGTTGCAAGCCTGAGCCTCGCCGCAGATCCCTTGTAGGAGTGAGCCTGCTCGCGAAGAGCGCGGCACATTCAACATCTTCATCTCCTGACCGAATGCATTCGCGAGCAGGCTCGCTCCCACAGGTTTTCGCGCCGTGTGCCAAATCCCGGCAGCACACAAAACTCAATGTGGGAGCGAGCCTGCTCGCGAAGACGGCGGCACATTCAACATCTTCATTGCCTGACCCAACGCATTCGCGAGCAAGCTCGCTCCCACAGGTTTTCGCGGCGTGTGCCAAATCCCGGCGACA
>NZ_RCNX01000069.1:0-11675 GCF_004307595.1 Pseudomonas sp. Sample_23 | reverse complement strand
CGGCGTGTGCCAAATCCCGGCGACACGCAAAATCCAGTGTGGGAGCGAGCCTGCTTGCGAAGACGTCGGCACATTCAACATCTTCATCGCCTGACCCAAACCATTCGCGAGCAGGCTCGCTCCCACAGGGGACCTGCGTTGCTTGTTTGATTGGGGTTCTACAGGCCATCAGTACTCAGGCAGGTCCGCCGTTCTTGTCTGGCATTTGGGCAAACCACTGCGCATACGGTGTATTGCTCACTTTGAAACGGTTGTAATCCGGGCTGCCGTCATCCCACCACACCGGCCCGCGTTCACCCAGCGCGACTTTGGCGTCGTTGACGCGAGCTCTCGCTGACTTCAAGGCCTGTGCATCGTCGCCACGCTTTGCCTCTTTGACCGCACGCCGCGCTGACATGAGTTCGGCTACAAACGCCTCACGCTCGGCGGCTGCCAGTGATGGATTGCTACAGCGCCACAGCTGTTGCTTGACCACAAAATAGCGGCCATCGGGGGTGGTGGGGTACATGGGCGATATCCTGCGTGATCCGGTCTCAGACCGGGTAGGACAACTCGCCGATGAGTTTATCCAGTGTGATCGGATAATCGCGCACCCGTACGCCACAGGCGTTATAGATCGCGTTGGCGATGGCCGCTGCCGCGCCGCTGATACCCAGCTCACCGACGCCTTTGGCCTTCAGCGGGGTGGCATACGGGTCGACTTCATCGAGAAATACTACTTCCTGATGGGGAATGTCGGCGTGCACCGGCACCTCGTATCCGGCCAGATCGTGATTGACGAAAAAGCCGATTCGATGATCCACCGCCAGCTCTTCCATCAATGCCGCACCAGCGCCCATGGTCATGCCGCCGATGATCTGGCTGCGCGCAGTTTTCGGGTTGAGGATGCGCCCGGCGGCGCACACGGCCAGTTGCCGACGCAGGCGAATTTCGCCGGTCGCCGCATTGACCGCGACTTCGGCGAAATGCGCGCCGAAGGTCTGCTGGGCGAAGCGCTGGGCAAGGTCGCCGTATTCCATGCGGTCCTCGCCCGTCAGCTCGCCATTGGCTGCGGCCTGAGCCAAGGCAACCTGCTGCGAGCCTGCGCGAATTTGCCCGTCGACAAACTCCGCTTGCTGCGGGTCAATCCCGACGGCGTGAGCGGCGGCTTCACGCAGTTTCAGGCACGCGGCATACACCCCGGCAGTGGAGGAGGCGGCGCCCCACTGGCCGCCGGAGCCCGACGATTCCGGAAACCGCGAATCGCCCAAGTGCACCACGACACGGTCCAGCGGCACGCCCATCATTTCGGCAGCGGTCTGGGCGATGATGGTGTAACTGCCGGTGCCGATGTCGGTCATGTCGGTTTCCACGGTGATGACGCCTTGACGATCGAGTCGCACCCGCGCCGCCGAAGCGGTCGTCGGTGCGCCGCGAATCGCCGAGGCCAGCCCGATGCCGATCAGCCAACCGCCCTCACGACGCTGAGCGGGTTGAGGGTTGCGCTGACGCCAGCCAAAGCGTTCGGCCCCAGTGTTCAGGCATTCCACCAACTGCCGTTTGGAGAACGGCCGCGACGGTTGCTCCGGATCGACCTGCGAATCGTTGAGGATGCGCAACTGCAGCGGATCCATCTGCAGCTTTTCGGCCAGTTCATCCATGGCGATTTCCAGCGCCATCATCCCGGGTGCCTCGCCCGGCGCGCGCATCGCCGAACCCTCGGCGAGATCGAGCACGGCGAGATTCAAACGGGTCATGCGATTGGCCCCGGCGTAAAGCAATCGGGTTGACGCGGTAGCCGCTTCGGCGCGTCCGCCGCGCAGATTGCCCGACCAGCTCTCGTGGCCGATCGCCGTGATCACGCCGTCACGGTTGGCACCGATGCGCAGGCGCTGAAGCGTCGCCGGACGATGGGTCAGGTTGTTGAACATCAGCGGCCGCGGCAGCGCGACTTTCACCGGTCGCCCGGCATGTCGAGCGGCCAGGGATGCCAACACTGCGTCGCAAAGAATCGTGCCCTTACCGCCGAAACCACCGCCGATATACGGCGAGATCAGGCGCACATCTTCCTTGGCGATGCCGAGGGTTTTCGCCAGATCGCGCACGCCCCAGTTGATCTGTTGGATCGATGTCCACAAGGTCAACTGCGTGCCACTCCAGCGGGCAATGGTTGCGTGCGGTTCCATCATCGCGTGGGCCTGGTCAGGCGTGCTGTAGTGCTGATCGATTTGCACTGGCGCAGCGTTGAAGGCGCCTTCGAAGTCACCGACGCTGGTCTGCGGCGGCGGGCCGAAGCCGGCCGGTGGCGGTGGGGTTGCGGAGTCTTTCGCAGCCGCCAGATCGAATGAACCCGCTTCGGCCACGTAGCGGATGTCGAGCAAGCCGGCGGCCGCGCGCGCCTGTTCAAAGGTGTCCGCGACGACAATCGCTACGGCCTGGTGATAGTGATCGACCTGCGGCCCGGCCAAGGCCCTGGCTACGTAAAACTCGCCTTTGGCCAATGGCCCGGCGTTTTCGTAAGTGACGATGGCGATTACCCCGGACGCCTCCCGCGCTTGCGTCGAATCGATCGAGGCAATGCGCCCCTTGCCGATCCCGGCGCCGACGATATAGCCATAGGCGGCGTCCGGCACCGCTGCGTTTTGCTCGTAGGCGTAGGGGGCGGTGCCGGTGGTTTTCAGCTTGCCGTCGATGCGGTCGGCAGGTTGGCCGATGACGTTCAGCTGGTCGATCGGATTGGAGCCGGCAGGGGTGTCGAATTTCATCTGCAAATTCCTTTCAGACAGGCTGGCGGCGCCCACGTAGCGCGGCGCAGCCATCGATTGACGTCGGATCTCTACGAGCCTAGGCCATCGACGCGCTGCTGATAATGCGCGGTTTCAGGATGGAGTGATGAATCCCGCTCACCAATCCTGATCAACATGACAAATAAGAATACGTTTCAATTACTAATGCGACCGTATACCATGCGCCGCGTTTTCATTGGCGGTTTTGCCCTTCGTTCTGGCCTATTCGTAAAGGTTTTCACCTCATGCGTCGAACTCTGCTTTCCATTTGTGTGCTGCAGGCGTTGTCTTCTTCCTCGTGGGCTGAGTCAGCCGAACCGACTTCTTCAACGCTGGAGCTGGAAGCCACCGACGTGGTCGGCACAGCGGATTACGAAAGGGCAGACGGCCCGGTTCAAGGCTACCGCGCGACGCGTTCGGCCAGCGCCACGCGCACCGACACTTCGATTCATGAAACCCCGCAGTCAATCAGCGTGGTCACCAAAGACGCCGTCGAAGACCTCGGCGCCACGCGTTTGCAGGATGCGCTGGATTACGCCGGTGGCGTCGGTCGGGCGAACAACTTCGGGGGGCAGGGCCTGACCACTTTCACCGTGCGCGGCTTCACTACCGGTGAGTTTTACCGCAACGGGTTCCCGATCAACCGTGGCTACCCGAACATGCCCGACGCCAACACCATCGAGCGCCTGGAAGTGCTGCGCGGTCCGGCGACCATGCTCTATGGTCGTGGCGATCCCGGCGGTACCTTCAACGTGGTGTCGAAACAGCCGTTGCCCGAGCGCACCGTTACGTTAGGCAGCCAATTGAACGACCAAGGCATGAAGCGCGGCACCCTCGACGCTTCCGGGCCGCTCGACGAAGAAGGGCGTCTGGCCTATCGCTTGAATGTGGTGGGCGAGGGCGGTGACACCTTCCGCGATCATGTCGAGACCGAGCGCTACGGCATCACGCCGGTGCTGACCTGGCAGGCCACCGACGCGACCAAGCTGATTTTCGAAGGCGACTTCATGCGCAACAACGCGCCGCTCGATCGCGGCGTGACGCGCTACCCGGCGCAGATCGGCACTGCCTCGCGCGATACCTTCTTTGGCGAGAAGGACGTCGGCAAGCTGCACAACGACAACAACATGGCGCAACTGCGTTTCGAGCACATGCTCAACGACGACTGGACCCTGGGCGGCGGTTTCCAGTGGCTCGACGGCTCGCTCAAGGGCAATGCGATCGAGGCCAACGGCATTGCCGCTGACGGCCGCACGCTGGGGCGTAACTTCAACTACCGCAAGCTGGAATGGACCGACAAGGACACCCAGCTCAACCTCACCGGGCATTTCGACACTGGCGGTCTGCAGCACACCTTGCTCACCGGCATCGAGTACGAAGATTACGACTACAAGTCGATCATCCAGCGCTCCAGCGGCGCGGTCAGTGCCTACCCGATCGACATCTTCAACCCGGTCTACGGCCAGCCACGCCCGGCGCTGACCCGCACACCGACTCACGACAAGGAAAACCTCAAGACCTACGCCGCGTTCGTGCAGGATCAGGTCGCCCTGACCGACAAACTGAAAGTGCTGGCCGGCGCACGTTTCGAGCGCTTCGAGCACGATTACGAAACCTACGTGCCGGGCGGCAAGAGCTGGCAGGCCAGCGACAACGCCGTCACCCCGCGTATCGGCGTCACCTACGATTTGACCGAAACCCTGGCGGTGTACGCCAACACCGCGCGCTCGTTCAAGCCCAACACCGGCGCCAGTCGCGAAGGCGGCGGCTTCGCCCCGGAGAAGGGTAAATCCTACGAGATGGGCGTGAAGTGGGAAGCGCTGGATCAGCAGTTGAGCGTCGACGCGGCGATCTACCAGATCGAAAAACGCAACGTGCTGACCACCGACCCGGTGGATTCGACCTTCAGCGTCGCCGCCGGTGAAGTGCGCAGCCGTGGTTTCGACGTCAACGTCACCGGCAATCTCACCCCGGAGTGGCGAGTGGTCGGCGGATACGCCTACGTCGACGCCGAAGTGACCAAGGACAACACGCTGCGCTCCGGCACGCGCCTGCTGAACATCCCGAAGAACAGCTTCAGCCTGCTCAACATGTACGAGTTCCAGGACGGCACGCTCAAAGGTCTTGGCCTTGGCACTGGCCTGAAATACGTCGACGAGCGCGCCGGGCAGACGTCCAACACCGCGTTTTCCATGGGCAGTTACACCGTGGTCGACCTGCTGAGCTTCTACAAGGTCAACGACAAGGTGCGCCTCAATCTCGATGTGAAAAACATCTTCGATCGCGACTACGAAGAAGGCGCCTTCGGCAACGTTTACGCCTACCCGGGCGCGCCGCGAACCGTACAGGTGGGGATTTCCTACACGCTGTAAATTGCCGCAGCGGTTGCCGCCGACCCATGCTGGCCTGAGAGTGGCATGTCGAAATCAGACATCGGCATGCCGCACTCAGGCTAGTTGCGCGGCGGTCGGGCCACGTAAGGTGAAGCATCATTTCGTCGGCAAAGCGTCTGCGTCGCAGCTTTCGCCTGATGCCGACACCGGAAATGATGATCGCCTGACGCTCAGTCAGTGGCCCAAACGTCGATCATGAGAACAATAAAAACCCATGACTAGCCTGAACCCCAAGGACTCCAACGGTCAGTTGGCGCAAGGTTTCAAACCGCGTCACGTCACCATGCTTTCCATTGCCGGCATCATCGGCGCAGGACTTTTCGTTGGCTCAGGCCACGCCATCGCCGCCGCAGGACCTGCGGTGCTGCTCGCTTATCTGTTCTCCGGTCTGCTGGTCGTGCTGGTCATGCGCATGCTCGGCGAAATGGCCGTGGCGCATCCCGACACCGGCTCGTTTTCCACCTACGCCGATCAAGCCATAGGCCGCTGGGCCGGCTTCACCATTGGCTGGCTCTACTGGTGGTTCTGGGTGCTGGTGATTCCCATCGAAGCCTTGGCCGCCGGGCACGTGCTCAATCAGTGGTTTCCCCAGGTCGATGCGTGGTTGTTCGCTTTGCTGTCGATCGTGCTGCTGGTGATCACCAACCTGTTCAGCGTGTCGAAATACGGCGAGTTCGAATTCTGGTTCGCCATGGCCAAGGTCATCGCAATCATCGGTTTCATCGGCTTGGGCTTTGCGGTGCTGATGGGCTGGATTCCCGAGCGTGAAGCCAGTGGCTTGAGCACGCTGATGGCCGAGCACGGCGGCTTTGCGCCGAACGGTATGTCGGCGGTGGTCGGCGCGTTCATCACCATCATGTTCAGTTTCATCGGCACCGAAGCGGTGACCATCGCCGCTGCGGAATCGAACAATCCGGCGCAGAACATCGCCAAGGCCACGCGCTCGGTGATCTGGCGCATCGGCATCTTCTATCTGCTGTCGATCTTCGTGGTGATTTCCGTGGTGCCGTGGAATGACCCGCAACTTGCCTCGGTCGGTTCCTACCAGCGCGCACTGGAACTGATGAACATCCCCAACGCCAAATTCCTCGTCGACGTGGTCGTATTGATCGCGGTGGCCAGTTGCATGAACTCGTCGATCTACATTTCCTCGCGCATGCTCTATTCGCTGGGCCGACGCGGCGATGCGCCGCCGGCACTGAAGGTGACTTCGGCGGCCGGCGTGCCACGCGCGGCGGTCATTGCCAGCACGGTGATCGGCGCAGGCGTGACGTTACTCAGCTATTTCATGCCGGCCGGGCTGTTCCAGTTCCTGCTCGCCAGCTCCGGCGCAATCGCCTTGCTGGTGTATCTGGTGATCGCCATTTCGCAGTTGCGCATGCGCCGCCGACTGGAACGGGAAAAGGTCGAAATGACCTTGCGCATGTGGCTGTTTCCCTGGCTCACCTGGCTGGTTATCGCCTTTATCTGCGCGGCGTTGGCAGTGATGATGATCACCCCTGAACATCGCCTGGAAGTGACTTCGACCATTGGCCTGGCGCTGCTGATCTCGTTCATTGGCCTGGTCACCAGCCGCCAGCACCGGCCGGCGGGCAGGGTGGCGGCTGTTAGCAAAGCCTAAGCAAACAACGCCTTGAGCCCGCGGGAAAACCAGCCGTTCGGGCTTGAAGGCAGATGCTCACGTTGATTGAATGAGCCCGTCAACGCGCAGGTTTCACCGGCGAGTGAACCCATCAGTTGCGGCAGTAAAAAACTGCGTTCGCATTCACTGGCGGACAGTCCGGTTTTCTCTTGCGGCCAAACGACGTTGGTTTCTGCATACGGCTTCATGGCGCACCTCCTCATGATTCAAACGTCCAGCACCAGGGTTTCGCTGCCCTGCGCCGGGGCGGCGCAGCAGATCAGCACTTCGTCGTCCGCCAGGCGCATGGCCGGCGGGGTGAGGTAATGCACCTGGCCGCTGGTAAGGCGGGTTTTGCAGGTGCCGCACGAGCCGCCGCGACAGCTGAACTCCGGATTCAAGCCACGTGCCTCGGCCAGTTCCAGCAAGGTGCCGCTGCCCGGTTCCCAGCGTGCTTCCTTGCCGGACGTCGCAAACAATACCTTGACCGGCTCTTCCGCGACCGGCACCTGCGGCGGCGCCGGGGTGCTGATTTCGACATCGCGGATCAGTGTCGACGGGCCGAAGGTTTCGGCGTGGATGCGATCATCGGGAATGCGCATTTTGCGCAAGCCGTCGTACAGCGCCTGAGTGAAGCTGCCCGGGCCGCACAGGTAGAAATCGTAGTCATCCAGCGGCAGCAGGCTCTTCAGCAGGGCGACGTCGATGCGCCCGGCATGATCGTAACCCTGCGCTGTTGCGTCCAGCGGCGGCTGGCTGACCACGCGCAGCACCTTGACCTTGTCACCGGCGCGCGCAGCCAAGGCGTCGATTTCTTCGCGAAAGGCCAGATCCTCGACGGTGCGACTGCTTTGCACCACCCAGGTCGGGCGCATGCGGCTGATGCGTTTGCCCTGATAGACCACCTCGCGCAGCATCGACAGCAACGGCGTCACCCCAACGCCAGCGGCCAACAGCACCAGTGGCCGGCGTTCGGTGGCGTCGACGGTGAAATCGCCTTGCGGCGCGCGGGCTTCGATCAAGTCAAGTGCCTGGACCCGATCATGCAGATGCGAAGACACCGAGCCATCGCGTTTGACGCTGATGCGCAGGAACTCGTCCGACGGCGCGCTGGACACGCTGTAGGTGCGGATCGACGCGGCATCCTGACCGTCGAGCAAGACCTTGATCGGCAAGTGCTGGCCCGGTTCGAAGCGCGGCAGGCCGAAGCCGTCGTTGGCTTGCAGGTAAAAGGAGCGGATCTGCGGACTCTCATCGACCACCCGCGTGACGTGCAGCGCGCGCCATTGATTGCGCAGCGCCTCGGCCTGCAGACGCTCGCGGGTCTGTTCCCAGCTGCCGGTCATTTGCGAATAGGGCGAATCGCCTTCCGGCTGCTCGGCCCAGCGCAGTGGCAATGCGGCCTGACGGTAAACGATGCGCTGTGGCCTGAAGCGCCACAGACGTTCGGCACCCTGAAACGCGGCGATTTGCGGATCGTCGAGCAGCACTTCCGCGCTACCGGTCATCTGCAACAGATCGCCGCTTTCAAAATCGATGAAGGTCAGCCCGGCGCGCGGGTTGAGCAGGATGTTGCCCAAGGTGTTGAAGAACAGATTGCCGGAGAAATCCGGGATGGTCAGGGTGCCGTCTTCGTCCATGTGCACGAAACCGGATTTGCCGCCGCGATGGGACACGTCGACTTGGCGCTCACCGTCGCGCACCACGTAAGTGGCCACGTAGAACGAGTCGGCGGCGGTGATCATGTCGCGCACCAAGGGTTCGCTGACCGGCAAGTCGAGCGCGTTGTCGGTGGTCTCATCGACGAACGCGTAGTGGCGCAGATTGATGTAGCGCGGGCAGTTGCCGTAAGCCTGGGTCACGCTGATCTCGAGGCTGTTGTCCTCGCGGCGGCTGATATTGCCGTTCATGCGATTGCGCCGACGGGTGTGCAGCTCGATGCCGAGCATGCCGATCGCATCGCCGGGTTGCAGGCCTTGATTGGCCGGGTCGTTGGGCTGCGCGTCGAGTTTGATCTTCAGAACCTGTGGTGACGGCGAATCCATGAACCCCGGTTGACCGGTGCGCAGCGTTGCCCACGGATCGCCCTGGCTGTCGACGGCGCCGAGCACGACGAAGGGCAGTTGCGCATAGAACTCGCGGTGCTGGTCCGGCATCCAGTCGCGGGCCAGTTGCCGCTGGCCGACACCGACCATCATCTCCACCGCGCCGACGGCACGTTGCAGGGTCAGCTCACCTTCATGCCAGGGCGAGGGCTGCGGTTTCGACGCTGTGTCCATTTCGATTCTCCTCGGGTACAAACGGGCCGGTGAGCCGCCTGGGGCTGAAGCTCAAGTTGGGCTCATGTTCGCCCCCGGCTGGTTGCGAGGGAATGGCCAGAAACTGCAATCCACTGTTTCACTCGGTGAAATGATCCCTGCGCGCGCCTAAGGAGGCGGGTGATTATTTCACTGGCTGAAATGCTCGATTGTATTTGCTGAGGATTCCGCGATTTGCGGCAGGGGAGCAGGATGAGACCCATCGACACGATCAGCGGGTCGACCTCAAATAATCCAGGAGCACGTCATGTCTCAGTCAGCCGTCAAACTGTACCGCCATCCGTTGTCCGGCCACTCGCATCGCGTCGAGTTGATGTTGTCCCTGCTGGATGTGCCGACCGAACTGCTGTTCGTCGACCTGATGAAGGGCGCACACAAAACCCCTGAATTCCTCGCCCTCAACCGTTTCGGCCAGGTGCCGGTGATTGACGACAACGGTACGGTGCTCGCTGATTCCAACGGCATTCTGGTTTATCTGGCGAGCAAATACGGCAACGGCCAGTGGCTGCCGAGCGATCCGGTCGAACAAGCCAAGGTGCAGCGCTGGTTATCGGTGGCTGCCGGGCAGATCAGCTCCGGCCCGGCCACGGCGCGCTTGATCACGGTTTTCGGCGCCGGTTACGACGCAGCTGATGCGATCAAGCGTTCCCATGCGTTGTTGCAGGTGATGGAAGACGAGTTGGCCAACAGCGCATTCCTTGCCGGCGATAAGGCAACCGTTGCCGATGTGGCCGCCTACACTTACGTCGCCCACGCACCGGAAGGCAATGTCTCGCTGGAGGATTACCCGAATGTGCGGGCGTGGCTGGCGCGGGTCAAGGCGCTGCCGAAATTCGTCGGCATGCAGCGTACAGCGGTGGGCCTGCAAACAGCTTGATTCACAACGATGCACATATCCTGTGGGAGCGAGCCTGCTCGCGAAAGCGGTGTGTCATTCAACGGTGATGTTGACTGACAGAATGCCTTCGCGAGCAGGCTCGCTCCCACATGATTTCACTGTGTTTTCGAAGTTTTTTACAGGATCCCGTCTATGGATCGTTTTCAGGAAATGCGCATGTTCCTGGCCGTGGCCGAGGAGGGTGGCTTTGCGGCGGCGGCCCGGCGTTTGAACACCTCGCCCCCCAGCGTCACCCGCGCCATTGCCGCGCTGGAGCAACGCATCGGCACGCGCCTGTTGTCGCGCACCACGCGCAGCCTGCACCTGACCGAAGCCGGGCATCGTTATCTGGACGATTGCCGAAGAATTCTGTGCGACGTCGACGAAGCCGAAGAGGCGGCCGCCGGCAGTTATCGGGTGCCGTGCGGGCACTTGAGCGTGACCGCGTCGGTGTTGTTTGGCGAGCTGTTCATCGCGCCGTTGCTGGCGCAATACGTCGATGCGTTTCCTTCAGTGCATCTGAAGGCGTTGCTGGTCGATCGCGTGGTGAACATGGCGGAAGAGGGTATCGATGTCGCCGTACGCATCGGCCATCTGCACGAAAACAATCAGCATGCAATCAAGGTCGGCGAGGTCCGCCAAGTGATTTGCGGCACGCCGGATTACTTCGCCCGCTATGGCCGACCGCAACATCCGAACGAGCTGAGCCGCGCCAATATCGTCATGTCGTCCGCCAGTCATTTGCTCAGCGATTGGCAATTCGCCCATGCCGATGGCCCGTTGAGCTTTCGCTTCGAACCGCGTCTGGTGGTCACCGCGAATCAGGCGGCGATCAACATCGCCAGTTCCGGTTGGGGCATTACCCGGGTGCTGTCTTATCAAGTCGCCAGCCAGGTTGCGGCCGGTGAACTGGAATTGGTGTTGCAGGCCTTTGAGCCGCCGGCGTTACCGGTGCAACTGGTCTATCTGAAACATCCGCGCGTACCGGCGAAGGTGCGCACGTTTGTGGATTTTCTCAGCGAGCGGCTGCAACACCACCCAGCGTTGAAAGCCGTGAACAGGGTTCACGGCTAAGGCTTCAAGGTTCAACTCAGCGCTGGATCAGTTTGCGGCCGCAGCGGTTTCGATCAGGCTGGCAACGGCTTTCGGGTTGGACACCATCACCACGTGCGAAGCGCCTTTGACCACGACGGTCTGCTTGGAGTGCGCGCGCTCGGCCATGAACGCCAGGGCTTGCGCCGGGATGTTCTTGTCCTGGTCACCGTAGACGAAGTACGACGGCACGGTTTTCCATGCGGGCTCGGTGGCGGCTTCGTTGAGCGCGGCGACGGTCACCGGGCGCTGGGTCGCGGCCATCAACTTCGCATCTGCCGGGGAAACATCGGCTGCGAACTGCTCATGGAATTTGTCCTGCTGGATGTACAAATCCTTGCCACCATCGGCCAGCTCAACCGGGGCCGACAGGGTCGGGCCAAGAGTGCTGCCAGGGAAGCGGCCGGACAATTCGGCTGCGGTTTCACCCTTTTCCGGAGCGAACGCAGCGACGTACACCAGCGCTTTGACATTGGCATTGCCGTAAGCGGCTTCGCTGATCACCGGGCCACCGTAAGAGTGGCCGACCAGCACCACCGGAGTTTTCACGCTGGCCAGCACATCCGCCACCGATTGCGCATCACCCTTGACCGAGCGCAGCGGGTTGGC
>NZ_RCNX01000016.1:15471-52907 GCF_004307595.1 Pseudomonas sp. Sample_23 | reverse complement strand
GGTCAGCTCGACGGTCATTTCCGGGATTTCCGGCGGCGTCGGCAGTGGCTCAGGACGCGCCTGATGGAAGAACCACCACGCGCCGCCGTGTATCAGCGCCGACACGGCGATCAGCAAGAGCATCTGTGGTTTGTTCAACCCGCCGGGTCGTGACGTATTGGCTGTAAACGCCGGCCTGCCCGTTGCCGGCGAGACCGGCGCTTGCTGCAACGGCCCCGGCAGGGTTTTGTGCTTTACCGCATCGTTCATTAAAGCTCCCTCGGGTCAGATGAAGGGCAATAAGGTGCCGTCCGAACATATGGCTGATGTTCGAGTGAGTAGGTGTAACTTTCTTCAAGGTGTACGCGGGCCGATAGTTGGACTATCTGTTTAAACGGCCTCGAACAAACTTAGTGGCTTAGTAGCATCTATATCGATTGTTCATTATCCATTCCGTGGCTTGTTGTTGTGTGGAGATGTGAGCTGTCTCAGGTTTGTTACAGTTTACAACAGGTGTGCCAGATGTTGCTGAAACGGGTTGAACGCAAATCTTCGGTGTTACTGATGTCGCATTTATATAAGTTTCAGTTTCGCCCACTGTTTATTCGGCGTGAAGTGGTCCTCAAGTCCTCGCAGAAGGGCTTTTTCCAGAGCGAGTCAGCGGGAACGCTGTATCACGCCAATCGACGGGATAGAGCGGCTGCTCGGTGATCAGGCTTAGCACCTATCGGTGCGTAGCGAATCGATTTGGTGCAGGTCAGTCATTCAGCGGCTCACGGGACAAGTTCCTTATTTTGATTCTGGAGTATTGGTTAACTGCATCACATTCGGGCGTGCGCTTTTGGTGCAACTTCAATGACGGAAAGTCATTGTTCGACAATCTTGTTGTTGTGCCTTTTATTAATTGCCGTATTTAAAAAATAAATAACACTCGGCGCCCGGCGATTGCTCGATCGCCAGGCACGCAAAGTGTGCATTGGGTTTCAGGTAATAAAGGAGAAACGCGCCAGGCTGAGTAGGCTCGGCTGAA
This sequence comes from Pseudomonas sp. Sample_23, assembly GCF_004307595.1. Taxonomy (NCBI): domain Bacteria; kingdom Pseudomonadati; phylum Pseudomonadota; class Gammaproteobacteria; order Pseudomonadales; family Pseudomonadaceae; genus Pseudomonas; species Pseudomonas sp. Sample_23. The sequence continues at coordinate 51,898 of NZ_RCNX01000016.1, read as the reverse complement.
CTTGGGTCTGGATTTGCGAGTGAGTGGGGTATGTCGTACGGCGGAGCATTTGAAGATTCACAGGTGAACTCCTTATTGCCAGCTCGGACAGGCGAACTTTTGGTTCGCTGTCGCACCTTACAAGAACGCGGATAGCGTTCGATGAATGCTCTTGGTGCGGGATGGGCACCGCCAGCGCTGATTGGCGAAGGTTGATTTCGCAAGTCGGCAGTGCATGGGAAAAACGTGCCAATCACGACACATTTGCAGAATTTTCTACGTCAGGCCAGCCAGCCATCTACCCTGTGCAAAGGCCTTATCGGGGGAACGGACATGTACCAGCTCTACGGGCACAAGAATTCCGGCGCGGCTGCCATCGAGGCGGCACTGGAGTTGTGCCAGATCGCCTATCGCTTCATTGATACCGAAGCCAGCGCCGAGGCCGACGAGGCGCTGGGCAAACTCAATCCGCTGAAACAGATACCGACCCTGCAACTGCCGGACGGCAGCGCCATGACTGAAAGCGCGGCGATCCTGATTCACCTGGGCCTGACGTTCCCAAATCCGGCCTGCTGCCGAGCAAGGCAGCCGATCGTGATCAGGCGATTCGCGGCCTCGCCTATATCGTCAGCAATTGCTACGCAGCGGTTGGCATCATCGATTACCCCGAGCGCTGGCTGAGCACGCCCGACGAGAGCGCACGGCAAAACCTGATCGCCGGCACGCGCCAGCGCCTGCACTTCAGTTGGGAGGTGTTTGCCGATCAGTTTTCCGGGGAGCTGTATCTGGATGACGAAACGCCCGGCGCGCTGGATGTGCTGGCGGCCGTGGTAAGCCGCTGGGCCGGCAGCCGCGAACACCTGCGCCGGACCCGCCCGGGCTTTTATGCGTGGCTGCAAAGGATCGACCGGCACCCGGTGCTGGCACCGGTCTTTGAGCGGCATTGGCCGGCCTGACAGGCGCGATCGTTTCCACGCTCTGCGTGGGAATGCCTCAACGGACGCTCCGCGTTCGGCTTTAGAGGGACGCGGAGCGTCCCGGGCTGCATTCCCACGCAGAGCGTGGGAACGATCATCACTGACCTGGCGCATTCGCGAGCAGGCTCGCTCCCACAAGGGGAACACGGCGGTGGGCTCACTCCCCGCGAATGTACTGCTCCAGCTGTTTGATCAGCTCGGCCTGTTCGGCAATCGCCTCTTTCACCAAGTCGCCGATCGACAACAGGCCGATCAACTGGCCGTCCTCGACCACCGGCAAGTGGCGCAGGCGTTTGTCCGACATGATCCCCAGGCAGGTGTCGACGGTTTGCCGGGTATCCACGGTAATCACGTCCTTGACCATGATGTCGCGCACTGGCGTGCCCACCGAAGAGCGCCCGTGCAGCACCAGTTTGCGTGCATAGTCACGCTCGCTGATGATGCCGACCACTTTGTCGTCTTCGACCACCAGCAAGGCGCCGACGTTTTTCTCGGCCATCTTCATCAGCGCTTCGAGCACCATGTGATCGGGTTTGATCTGGTGCACTTCCTGATTTTTCTGATCTTTGAGCTTGAGCAGTTGGGCGACGGTCTTCATGGCGGTTACTCAGGTGTTGTCGTTGTTCATCAAGCATCGTAGACGCAGCCGCGCAGAGCAAGGTGGCAAAGCGGCAGTTAGCGTGCAAAAAACGCCATTTGCCGGAAAAAACATCTTTGTATTGGTGAATGAAGCGCCTGTGGCTAGGGGATTTATCTGTAACAAGGGGTGGTATCTGTGGCAGAGGATTTATCTGGGGCGATGGGATTTATCTGTGGTGATGGGATTTATCTGTGGCGAGGGGATTTATCCCCGCTGGCCGCGAAGCGGCCCCGCTTTTAATGAAAGGGCCTGCTGCGCAGGCCAAAGGGGATAAATCCCCTCGCCACAGATCCTGCGTAGAATGGCGTTCTGATTGAAACGTTGAGGTCGCAGTGGTGGATTTACAGCAGGGCTTCGTCCTGACCCGGCATTGGCGCGATACGCCGGCCGGCACCGAAGTCGAGTTCTGGCTGGCAACGGACGCCGGGCCGCGCCGCGTGCGTCTGGCGCATCAGCCGTCGGTCGCATTTATTCCCGCCGCACAGCGAGAAGCAGCCGAGCGTCTGCTGCACGATGAAAAGAATGTAGAGCTGCGACCGTTGGCCTTGCTCGATTTTCAGCATCGTCCGGTGCTCGGTCTGTATTGCCAGCAGCACGGCCAGTTGATGCGCCTCGAAACCGCGCTCAACCGCGCCGGCGTCGACGTCTTTGAAGCCGACGTGCGTCCCCCGGAACGCTATCTGATGGAGCGCTTCATCACCGCGCCGGTGCTGTTTGGCGGCACCCCGGATGCTGACGGCGTGCTGATCAACGCCCAACTGAAACCCGACCCCGATTACCGGCCGAAACTGCGCTTGGTCTCACTCGACATCGAAACCACCGAAAACGGCGAGCTGTATTCCATCGCGCTGGAAGGCTGTGGCGAGCGCCAGGTGTACATGCTCGGCGCGCCGAACGGCGACGCCAGCATTGTCGATTTCGACCTTGAATACTGCGATTCGCGCACGCTCATTCTGAAGAAACTCAACGACTGGTTCGCCCGCCACGACCCCGACGCGATCATTGGCTGGAACGTTGTGCAGTTCGACCTGCGCATCCTCCATGAACACGCGCGACGCCTCGGCGTGCCGCTGAAGATCGGTCGTGGCGGCGAAGAAATGCAGTGGCGCGAGCACGGCAGCCGCAATCACTACTTCGCCTCGGCAGCGGGGCGGCTGATCATCGATGGCATCGAGTCGTTGCGTTCGGCGACCTGGAGTTTTCCCTCGTTCAGCCTGGAAAACGTCGCGCAGACGCTGCTCGGCGAAGGCAAGGCGATCAACAATCCGTACCAGCGCATGGACGAGATCAATCGCATGTTCGCCGAAGACAAACCGGCGCTGGCCAAATACAACCTCAAGGACTGCGAGCTGGTCACGCGGATCTTCGCCAAGACCGAACTGCTGACGTTTTTGCTTGAACGCGCCAGCGTTACCGGTTTGCCGGCCGACCGCAGCGGCGGGTCGGTCGCCGCGTTCACCCATTTGTACATGCCGTTGATGCATCGCCAGGGCTTTGTTGCACCCAATCTGGGCACCAATCCACCGCAGGCCAGCCCCGGCGGTTTTGTCATGGATTCGCGCCCGGGGCTTTACGAATCGGTGTTGGTGCTCGATTACAAAAGCCTCTACCCGTCGATCATTCGCACCTTTCTGATCGACCCGGTGGGCTTGATCGAGGGCCTGCAACACCCGGACGACGCTGACTCGGTAGCGGGTTTTCGTGGCGCACGCTTCTCGCGCACCCGCCATTGCCTGCCGTCCATCGTGGCGCGAGTGGCCGAAGGGCGCGAAACCGCCAAACGCGAGCACAACGCGCCGCTGTCCCAAGCGCTGAAGATCATCATGAACGCCTTCTACGGCGTGCTCGGCTCCAGCGGTTGCCGTTTTTTCGATACCCGGCTGGCCTCGTCGATCACCTTGCGCGGCCACGAAATCATGTTGCGCACTCGCCAGTTGATCGAAGAACAGGGCCACGCCGTCATTTACGGCGACACCGATTCAACCTTCGTCTGGCTGCGCAGTCTGCACGGTCAGGATGAAGCAGCGCAGATCGGCCATGCGCTGGTCAAACACGTCAACGATTGGTGGCGCACGCATGTGCGTGAGGAATACGGACTGGAAAGCGCGCTGGAATTGCAGTTCGAGATTCACTACAAGCGCTTTCTGATGCCGACCATTCGCGGCGCCGAGGAGGGCAGCAAGAAGCGCTACGCCGGACTCGTCACCCGCGCCGATGGCAGCGAGGAAATGGTCTACAAAGGCCTGGAAACCGTGCGCACCGACTGGTCGCTGCTGGCTCGGCAATTTCAGCAAGAACTGTATGAGCGGATTTTTCAGCGCAAGCCGTACCAGGATTACGTCCGCGATTACGTGCGCAAGACCCTCGCCAGCGAGTTCGACGATCGGCTGATCTACCGCAAACGTCTGCGGCGCACTCTCGACGATTACGAACGCAACGTACCGCCCCACGTCCGCGCCGCGCGGCTCGCCGATGACTACAACGCCGAGCAGGGGCGGCCCCGGCAGTATCAGAACGGCGGCTGGATCAGCTACGTCATCACCCTGGCCGGCCCGGAGCCGCTGGAGGTACGCCGCGCCGCCATCGACTACGACCACTACATCACGCGACAGCTGCAACCGGTGGCGGATGCGATTCTGCCGTTTGTCGACGACGACTTCTCAACCCTGATCGGTGGGCAACTGGGCCTGTTTTGAGTCGAGCAGTTGCAGCGTCCATTCATCGAGAATGCCGTGGAAGTAACGCTCCAGCGCCTGATGGAACAGACTGTCCTCGGCGCTGAACTGGGCAAACAGGGTCATCGAAGAATGAAATTTCAGGTCATCGGGATGGCCGAAAATTTCTGCAATCGAGCGCTGCGGCACATTCAGCACCAGTTGCGTGCAGGTGCGCAGCCGCGCCCCGAGCAGCTCGTGGGCCAGATAGGCCTGGGCTTCCTCGGCTGAACCGATGGCGAAGCGGCGGGCCATTTCGCTGCCGCCCAATCCGGCGAACTGCGGAAAGACGAACCACATCCAGTGGCTGCGCTTGCGGCCTGTCTCGAGTTCACGCTGGACCCGTTCGAACACCGGATCCTGTGCCTGGACAAAACGTTGCAGGTTGTACGGGTCGTGCAAATCTGTGCTTCTCATGGCGAAGCCCTCGCGGTCGGCAGCTCAGACCATCGCCAGCCGCTGCTTGCGTTGTGGCGCCGGGAACACTTTGTCCAGCGCCGCCAGAGCCCCGGCGTCCAGTTGCAACCGGGCCGCCTCGGCATTGAGTTGCACATGCTCGGGGCGCACAGCTTTGGGAATCGCAATCACGCCGTCCTGACGCAGGAGCCACGCCAGTGAAATCTGCGCCGGGGTGGCGTTGTAGCGACAGGCAATGTCCTGCAGAACCGGCTCGGCGAGCATCGCGCCGCCCTGGCCGATCGGACAGTACGCCATCAACGGCAGGCGCTGGTGTTGGCACCACGGCAGCAGATCAAATTCGATGCCGCGCTCTTCGAGGTTGTACAGCACCTGATTGGTGGCGCAGGCCGAGCTGGACAGTTCTTCGAGGTCGTCGACATCGAAATTCGACACACCCCAACGGCCGATCTTGCCATCCTCGCGCAGACGCTCGAAGGCTTCGACGGTTTCCTCCAGCGGATACTGACCGCGCCAGTGCAGCAGATACAGATCGATGTAGTCAGTGCCGAGCCGACGCAAACTGCGCTCGCAGGCTTGCGGGATGCCCTGGCGGCTGGCGTTGTGCGGGTAGACCTTGCTGACCAGAAAGACTTGATCGCGCAGACCGGCGATGGCTTCGCCGACCACCGTTTCGGCACCGCCCTCGGCGTACATCTCAGCGGTATCGATCAGGCTCATGCCCAGCTCGATGCCGCTGCGCAGCGCCGCCACTTCACGGCTGTGCGCCGAACGATCCTCGCCCATGCGCCAGGTGCCCTGACCAATCACGGGAACCTGCACGCCGGCCAACTCAAGAGTACGCATTCAAACCTCCTGCCTTAAAGAGTCGATATCTTTAGTGGGCAGCAGGATAGAGCAAGGGTTCCCGGAAGGAAGGGGGAGTCAAGGATGAAACCGGATCAATTGTGGTCAGGAGATCTTGTGGCGGGGATTTGTGGCGAGGGGATTTATCCCCGCTGGGCTGCGAAGCAGCCCCAAAAATCTGCAATAGAACGCTGTCTGATACAACGCGTGTTGCAGGATCGGGGCTGCTTCGCATCCCAACGGGGATGAATCCCCTCGCCACAGGGGAGCATGGCAGGTTACTTGGCGGAGAACTTGAGGATCACGCTGTGGGCATAAGTCTGCCCCGGATCAAGCCGCGTGCTCGGGAAGTCCGGCTGGTTCGGCGAATCCGGGTAGTGCTGGGTCTCGAGGGTGAATGCGCCCCAGTGTGGATAGACCTTGCCGCCCTTGCCCTTGACCGTGCCGTCGAGGAAGTTGCTGGTGTAGAACTGCACGCCCGGCTCGCTGGTGAACAGTTGCAGGACGCGTCCGGATTGCGGGTCGCTGACTTCGGTAGCGAGCTTGCTGACATCGCCCTTGGTGTCCAGCGCCCAGTTGAAATCGAAGCCGCCCTGTTTCGGCTCGGCGAATTTCAGCTGCGGATGATCAGCCTTGATGTGCGTGCCGATCGCCGTCGGTTTGCTGAAGTCCATCGGCGTACCGGCGACAGGCGCCAGCTCCCCGGTCGGGATCAGTTTGGCGGTGACCGGCGTGTAATGGCTGGAGTTGATCATGGCGACTTGCTTGAGAATATCGCCATTGCCGGCGCCGGCCAGGTTGAAGTAACTGTGGTTGGTCAGGTTGAGCACGGTCGGCTTGTCAGTGCTGGCCTTGTAGTCGATGCGCAGTTCGTTGTTGTCGGTCAGGCGATAGGTGACTTCGGTGGTCAGATTGCCCGGGAAGCCCATCTCGCCGTCGGCCGAGAGGTAGGTCAGGGTCACGCCTACCGAATCCTTGTCCTTGGTTTCCCTGGCCTTCCAGACTTTCTTGTCGAAACCTTCGGGGCCGCCGTGCAGGGCGTTGGATTTGTCGTTCTGCGGCACTTGATAGCGCTTGCCATCGAGTTCGAAAGCACCTTCGGCCAGGCGGTTGCCGAAGCGGCCGATGGTCGCGCCGAAGTACGCGGTGCCTTTCTGATAGCCCTGCACATCGTCAAAACCCAAGACGACGTCGTCGAACTTGCCGTGTTTGTCAGCGACTTTTAGCGCTTGCAGGGTCGCGCCGTAGGTGATGACGGTGGCTTGCATGCCGTGGCTGTTGCGCAGGATGTACTGTTCGACAGGCGTGCCGTCATTGGTTTTGCCGAAGGCTTTGTGTTCAGCGGTCAGGCCCGCCGCGTTGGCGGAAAGGGTAGCGATCATCAGGGACAGTCCGAGGCCGGAGAGCAGGTGACGGGATTGAAGCATGGTTGACCTTCCTTTTTGTTGTTGTTTTCGCATTGACCGTAGGAGCTGCCGAAGGCAGCGATCTTTTGATCTTGATCTTGATCTTGATTTTTAGAAGCAAGATCAAAAGATCGCAGCCTTCGGCAGCTCCTACATGTCACTAGTCATGCTATTTGAGTCGAGAGAGAAGATTTATAGCGGATTTACCGCTGTTGGCAAACATAAAGTCCGACTAATTGATATGGCGAAAAGCGCCGAAGGTCGGCTCACCGCCCGGGCACTGCACTTTTTCGCAATCGGCGGCTCTATGCATGGCCAGGATGCGGTGACTCCCGCCGCACAGGAATGTGCCTGTCCGAGATTTCATGCCGAGTGTTTTTGCCCTGATCACCGTCGCTCACCGCCGCCCGTGCCTGCTGCTGGCCTGCCTGTTGTCGCTGTTGCTCAGCGGCTGCAGCCACCAGAACGGCAACGGATTCTTCAATCAGATACGTGAAGGGCAGCCGCAGGAATTTCTGCAGACCAGCGTCGACCGCATGGCCACCCTGGCGATGCGCGATAACCTCGACAGCCTCTATCGATTGATGGGCAAGCTTTACCTGCGCAACCCGGAAGAACTGCGCAAATCCGGTTTCCTCACCGTCAACGCCGCCGTGAAACAGGTGCGTCTCGCTGTCGAGCAACAGCAGCCGTTGCCCGTGCTGGGCGGGCGCAAGGACCTGGCGGCGCTGAGCTATGCGATGAGTCCGGAATTCCTCGGCGACCGCGTCGGCGCGTTCATCTATGCGATCGGCAGCATGCTGGTCACCGCCCACGGCAATCGCACCGTGTTCTACATGACCGACGCGATCAACCCGACGTTCGTGCACAACGCCGCGCGCAACATCGAAAAAGCCATGTGGATTTTGTCGCAACGACAAAACAAGGAAGGCCAGCCGCTGCTGTTCTCCAACGAAATCTCGGAGGAGGGCAGCAACCTCAGCTTCGCCACCGAATTCAGCAAAATCGTCGCGCGCCTGGATCTGCTCACGCAGATGCTCGATGAGCGCTATCGCAGGATCGGCCTGAATTACGCGCAGAGCCTGCTGTTTCTGAATTTCTTGCCGGTGCAGTGAGCCTTGCAGGTTTGCTGTAGCGCAAAGATCCACTGTGGGATCTGCGGTGAATTCGATATGGCATAACGATAGACCGCATCGATATATGTGGTTATAAGAAAAATCGCTATGCTGCGGGCCAGATTTTCCTGTCGTTTTCTGGACGTTTGAATGGAATTGGCAAATTTCGGCCTGGTGATTGCCGGGCTGGTGGTGGGGTTTATCGTCGGCATGACCGGTGTCGGCGGTGGTTCGTTGATGACGCCGATTCTGCTGTGGTTCGGCATCAACCCGGCGACGGCGGTGGGTACGGACCTGCTTTACGCTGCGATCACCAAATCCAGCGGCGTCCTCGTTCACAAGAAGAACAAGAACATCGACTGGGCGATCACCGGCTGGCTGACCCTCGGCAGCGTGCCAGCCGTGGCCATGACCCTGTGGTTCCTCAGCACCCTGCACACCGCGCCGGACGCGATGAACGCCATTATCAAGCAGGCGCTCGGCTTCGTCCTCTTCGCCACCGCCTTGGCAATCTTCTTCAAGAAACGCTTGCTCGAATTCGCCCACAAACGCGCGGGTGGCAACTACAACCCGAGCGGTTCGCGCCTGAATATCATGACGGTGATCACCGGTCTGATCCTCGGCACCATGGTCGCCCTGACCTCGATCGGCGCCGGCGCACTCGGCACCGTTGCCTTGTTCATCCTCTACCCGCTACTGCCAACCCGCCGCCTGGTCGGCACCGAAATCGCCCACGCCGTACCCCTGACCCTCGTCGCCGGCCTCGGCCACGCAAGCATGGGCAACATGGATTGGGGCGTGCTGGGCTTCCTGCTGATGGGCTCGCTGCCCGGCATCTGGCTCGGCAGCCACCTGACCGGACGCATCTCCGACGAAGTCCTGCGCCCGTGCCTGGCGACGATGCTGGTGTTGATTGGTTATAAGTTGGCATTCTGAGTCAGGCGCGAATGACGTACTTCATCACCACCACCGGCAGCTCTTCGTAAACCAGCTCCTCGACGACTTGCCAGCCCAATCGCGCATACAGCGACTGCGAAGTGTCGGTGTAGAGATAGAGCTCAGGCACACCGAGCGCCGCCGCTTCCTCGACTACTCGATTGACCAATTGCGAGGCTATACCTCGACCACGTTCTTCGGCCTTCACGTAAACACCTGCCAACCACGGGGTCAGATTGCGGCGCAGTTTCAAATCGTGCTCGATCAGCAGCGCGCCGCCGAGCAGTCGCGAACCCTCAAGCGCCACTACCACGCAGGGTACTGCACCTTTGCCACAGGATTCGCGCATGTGCTCGATGCGATCCTCGACAGTTTGTCCTGGGCGAAACTCACCCCATTCCTTGAAGTTGAGAGCGGCCAGTTCTTCGATAAATTCGGGGTGATCGCACAGATAATCGATGTGCATGCGCGTGAACTCCATTTCGTTGGCAGAACGGCCACCCTAGTGCGCTCATGGCTGATAATCAAATCGACGTAGCGTTTGCGCAAAGTTCTCCCTGACCTAAGCTTCTGACAGGGCAATGCCTTTTTGCCAGACGCCGCCGGAACAATCGCCACGATGCGCAATCAGTAGTGCGTGGATATCAAAAGGAGATGCGCATGCTCATCAGGTCCCTGACCCTGACCCTCTTGCTGGCAATCGCCGGCCCCCTGTTCGCCGCCGACAGCGATTCACCCCTGGCCGGGGACGTGGGCCGCGCCCGCCCGCTGATCGTGATTGCGCAAAGCACTGTCGACCCGGTCTGGCTGAGCCTGAAGAAGTCGCTGGAAGATCCGGCCAACAAAAAGGGCGTCACCGACCGCAACATCAAGGTCTACACCATCCTCAGCATGTCCGGACAGCTCGACGGCAAGGACATGGGCCAGCAGGACACCATGGCCCTGCTGCGTTCGCTGAAGCTCGGCGCCGGCGCTTATCCCAAAGTGTTCCTGGTGGGCAAGGACGGCGAAACCAAGCTCTCCGCCTCGGGTGATGAAGCCAAGGCATTGACCCTGGCAAAAATCTTCGAAACCATCGACGCCATGCCCATGGCCGAAAAAGAAGCCGCCGCTGCGGCCGCCGCCGCACAAACGCCTGCCGCCACCGAGCCGGAACCGGCCAAAGGCGCGAAGGGCAGCAAACCGGCGAAACCGAGCAAACCGCCGCAGATGCCGGATGATTGATTGCGCGTTGACTGAATGAAGCAAAATCCCTGTGGGGGCTGGCAAACCAGCTCCCACATTTTTTTGTGAAGTACACAGTTCAAATGTGGGAGCGAGCCTGCTCGCGATAGCGGTTTTTCAGGCGCTGAAAGGTGACTGATCGAGCGCATTCGCGAGCAGGCTCGCTCCCACAAGTCATCTGCTGATCGAAATTCATTGCAGCATATGCCTGCCGAAACGTCTGACGCCAACACCCTTCAAATCGAGTGGATTTTTCCTGCAAGACGCGGCGGTCGTGGTGAACTGGTGCGTTGTGACGCAGAGGGATAACCTCTTTTGGCCGCTGAAAAACACAGTGGTCGGATGTGGAAGTCCGGTGATTCCCGAGCGCGCATTGCGCCTGTAGACACATGTTGGTGGTTTTTATGCCAACATTGTTTGCTTATGGCAGCTATGCGCAGGAGCACTCTCGAGTGCACCGGGTTCCTCGGGTTTCCCCGGACTTCCACACCTGCGCAAAGCTGCCACCCTCTCGTGGAAGTGAGTTCGGCAGTTTTTTCTTTAAATGTCCCGAGGGTTTATTTATGAAAAAACACACTCCAAATCCCCCCGAATCCCCCATGGATTCAAGCTCCTTCGACTCCAATAATCCGCGTCTGCGCCACCCCGGCCAACCCGATCCCATCAGCCACGTTTTCACCATTCTCCCCGACATCGACACGGCGACACTGCTGAGCCATGCCTGCGAAACCCTTGCCTCACTGAACGTACTGACCACAGATCTGGCCTGCGAGTTGAGCGGTGCGCAGCGCAGCCTGACGTTGTCGATCCAGCAATTGGCGGTAGTCGGAGAACTGCTGGTCAACCGCGCGCTGGACAATCTCGATTCACCCGCAACGGCGACTCAACATTGAACAGGGAGGTTCTACCATGGTGCGCTACATACCGATCACCGGGATTGACTGCAAAATTCCCTGTGTGCTGATCGACAGCGAAGCCCCCATTGACGTGTTGCACGGCACCGCGGCTTACCGCTTGCGCTGTGTGACGCAGTTGATGGAGAGCCTTTCGCTGGACGAGGGCAAGGGACAAGATGCATTGCTGTTGCAGGATTTCGCCCGGGTGCTGGCGATTCCTTTGCGCGATAGCTGTGACTTGATGGATGTCATTGGCTGGCGCTTGCAGGCGCAGCTTTAAGCGCTGAAACGAAAAAGATCGCAGCCTGCGGCGGCTCCTACAGGATCGGGTTTTCACTCGGTCAATGGAGCTGCCGCAGGCTGCGATCTTTTGATCTTTATTCGGTCAACTGACTGAAAATCTCATGCGCAATCTTCACCCGTTCGGCATTCGGGTAGTTCTTGTTGGCCAGAATCACAATGCCTATGTCCCGCGACGGCACGAACGCCACATACGCGCCAAAGCCCCGTGTAGAACCGGTCTTATTGAATAGCACATTGGCCGGTTCAGCTTGCGGTGGAGTCAGCCATTCGACTTTGTGCGGTTCCATGGCCATGGGGGTCGAGTTGCCGTTTTGCAGTTTTTCCAGGCTGATCGGGTAGACGTAGCGCTCCCAGCCCAGGCCCTGGGTCATGTCGCCGACGCGGTAATAACCGATGTGGGTGTTGGCGATGGCTTGGTGCAGATCAGGCGCAAGGCTGGCCGGTTTCAGCTGTGCCTGGACGTAACGCAGCAGGTCGGCGGCGCTGGTTTTGATGCCGTAGGCTTCGGCGTCGAGGGCGCCGGGGCTGACGCGTACCGGTTGGTCGGCGCTGTCGTAGCCTTGGGCGTAAAGCTTCGACTGCGCTGGCGGTACGCTGAGGAAGGTGTGCTGAAGGCCGAGTTTCGGCAGCAGGGTTTGCGTCATTGCCTGGTCGAACGGCTGGCCGAGGCTTTTCGCCGTCAGGTAGCCGAACAGGCCCAGGCTCGGGTTGGAATACAGGCGATGGCTGCCGGCGGGAAACTGCGGTTTCCATTGTTGGTAATAGCCGAGCATCCTGTCGGAAGAATCCGCCTCAGCGGGAAATTGCAGCGGCAGTCCGCCTGCACTGTAGGTGCCCAGTTGCAGCACGCTGATGTTGTCGAAGGCGCTGCCCTTGAGCTCCGGCCAGAGTTGGCTGGCCATGCTCGACAGGTCGAGTTTGCCTGTGGCCTGGGCGTAACCGGCGAGGGTGGCGGTGAAGGTTTTACTCACCGAGCCGACTTCGAAGAGGGTGTTTTCGCTGACCTTTTGTGCGGTGTCTTTAGCGGCGACCCCGTAGTTAAAGTAATGCGCTTGGCCATTCAGGGTGATCGCTACGGTCAGCCCCGGGATGTTGTTTTGCTGCATGACCGGGGTGACGGCTTGGCTGACCAGTGCCTGCAATTGCGCATCCGTCGGCGTTGCGGCATGACAGGCAACGCTGCCGAAGAACAGTGCGAAAGCGCTGTAGGAAAAGACCTTGCTCGGTTTTAAGGAACACATGATTGAATCACTCTCCATGAGTGTCGATTGTTGTATCCCGCTACACTGCGGGTGATTTTTCATCGGGCGGCCGATCAGCGCGGCCAATTTAGGCACTTCGCTGGATCTCGACAAACGATGAAAACTCGCATGGGCCATTAGAAAAATTTGGGGCAACGCATGATTCGACCGCAACTGCCGCTCAACGCTCTGCGCGCATTTGAAGCCTCGGCACGTCATTTGAGTTTTACCCGTGCTGCCGTCGAGTTGTGCGTGACACAAGCGGCGGTGAGCCATCAGGTCAAAAGCCTGGAAGCGCAGCTCAACCTGACCCTGTTCAAACGCCTGCCACGTGGGCTGATGCTGACCAGTGAAGGCGAAACCTTGCTGCCGGTACTCAGCACATCATTCGATCATATCGCGCAGATGCTCGAACGTCTGGCCGGTGGGCAGTATCGCGACATGTTGACGGTCGGCGCGGTGGGCACTTTTGCTGTGGGTTGGCTGTTGCCGAGGCTGGCGGACTTTCGGGGGAAACATCCGCTTATAGATTTACGTCTGTCGACCAATAACAACCGGGTGGATGTGGCGGCGGAAGGACTGGATTACGCCATTCGTTTCGGTGCTGGCGCCTGGCATGGCATCGAGGCGACACGCTTGCTCGATGCGCCGTTGTCGGTATTGTGCGTGCCGGAGATTGCCCGGCAACTGCACTCGCCGGCGGACCTGTTGCAGCAGACCTTGCTGCGCTCCTATCGCACCGATGAATGGCCGGAGTGGTTTCACGCAGCGGGCCTGGCGACGCAGGCCGCGCCACCGCAAAGCATCGTGTTCGATTCGTCGCTGGCAATGATGGAAGCCGCATTGCAGGGCGGCGGCGTGGCGTTGGCGCCGCCGCTGATGTTCGCCCGGCAACTGGCGGCAGATGCGATCTGCCAGCCGTTTGCGATCGAGATCACCACCGGCAGTTACTGGCTGACGCGGTTGCAGTCGCGAGCGGAAACGGTGGCGATGAAAGCGTTCAAAACTTGGTTGCTGCAAGTTTCTGCCTGACACAAAACCCCCTTGTGGGAGCGAGCCTGCTCGCGAAAGCGGTGTATCAGCGACAGCACTATCGACTGACCTGACGCCTTCGCGAGCAGGCTCGCTCCCACAATCGAAATCAGCGGCGCCTGCTGGATTACCGCACCAGACACGGCCGTTTGTTATCGAATTTCCACCCCGGAATCAGAAACTGCATCGCCACGCTGTCATCCCGCGCGCCGAGGCCCATGCCTTTGTACAGTTCGTGGGCCTTGGCCACTTGATCCATGTCCAGCTCCACACCCAGCCCGGGTTTTTTCGGCACCTGCACGAGACCATCGACAATCTGCAGCGGTGCCTTGGTCAGGCGCTGACCGTCCTGCCAGATCCAGTGGGTGTCGATGGCGGTAATCTCCCCGGGTGCGGCGGCGGCGACGTGGGTGAACATGGCCAGGGAAATATCGAAGTGGTTGTTGGAATGCGAGCCCCAGGTCAGGCCCCACTCGTGGCACATCTGCGCGACGCGTACCGAACCCTGCATGGTCCAAAAGTGCGGGTCGGCCAGCGGGATGTCCACTGACTGCAACTGAATCGCGTGGCCCATTTCGCGCCAGTCGGTGGCGATCATGTTGGTCGCGGTTTTCAGGCCGGTGGCGCGGCGGAATTCAGCCATGACTTCGCGCCCGGAATAACCGTTTTCCGCACCGCACGGGTCTTCGGCGTAGGCGAGTACGTGATGCTGATCGCGGCACAGACGAATCGCCTCTTTCAGCGACCAGGCGCCGTTCGGATCGAGGGTGATTCGCGCTTCAGGGAAGCGCTCGGCCAGTGCTGTGACCGCTTCGATTTCGGCATCGCCGCTGAGCACGCCGCCCTTGAGTTTGAAATCCTTGAAACCGTACTTGGCGTGCGCCGCCTCCGCCAGACGCACGACCGCTTCGGCGGTCATGGCTTTCTCGTGACGCACACGGAACCAGTCGTTGTCGGCGTCCGGTTCGCTGCGATAGGCCAGATCGGTTTCGTGTTGATCGCCGACGTAGAACAGATAACCGAGCATCTTCACTTCGTCGCGTTGCTGACCTTCACCGAGCAGCGCCGCCACCGGCACGTCGAGGTGCTGGCCGAGCAGGTCGAGGAGGGCGGCTTCCAGGCCGGTGACCGCGTGAATGGTGATGCGCAGGTCGAATGTTTGCAGGCCACGGCCGCCGGCATCGCGGTCGGCGAAGGTCTGGCGCACCTGGTTGAGGATCTTCTGGTAGGTGCCGATGGGGCTGCCGACCACCAGATTGCGTGCATCTTCCAGGGTCTGGCGAATGCGCTCGCCACCGGGCACTTCGCCGACGCCGGTGTGGCCGGCGTTGTCCTTGAGGATGACGATGTTACGGGTGAAAAACGGCCCGTGGGCGCCGCTCAGGTTGAGCAGCATGCCGTCGTGACCGGCCACCGGAATGACCTGCATGTCGGTGATGATCGGAGCTTTGGCGGTGTCATGAACAGTCATTGTTGTTTTCCTTTTCGAGACGTAGTCAGGCGTGTTTCGGCGCGGCGTCGGCCACAGCTTTTTCAGCAGCGGGTTTCGGCGTGGTACGCGCGGCGAGGACGATGATTGCGGCGATGATCGAGGTCGCGGCCAGACCATAGAGGCCGCCCTGAATCGAGCCGGTGTGTTGCTCAAGCAGGCCAAAAGTGGTCGGTGCGACGAAGCCGCCGAGGTTGCCCACCGAGTTGATCAGCGCGATCACTGCCGCCGCGATGCGTGCATCCAGATAAGCCTGGGGAATCGGCCAGAACAGCGACGAGGCGGATTTGAAACCCAGTGCCGCAAAGCAGATCGCGACGAAAGCAAAGATCGGCCCGCCAGTGGTGGACATGAACATCCCCGCTGCGGCGATCAACAGGGCAGTGGCGACCCATGCTTGCTGGTGTTTCCACTTCGCCGACAGCGAGGCGAAGGCATACATGCCGACGATCGACAGCAACCATGGAATCGAGTTGAACAGGCCGACCTGCACGTCGCTGAGTTCGCCCATCTTCTTGATGATGCTCGGCAGCCAGAAAGTCGCCGCGTAAATGGTCAGCTGAATGAAGAAGTAGATCAGGCAGAACAGAATGATCTGCCGGTCCTTGAGCAGTTTGCCCAGCGACGGCCGGATCGGCGTCGCGGCTTCGCGGGCCTTTTGCTCGTCGTCGATGGCGCTGACCAGCGCATCCTGTTCGGCGCGGCTCAGCCATTTCGCGTCGTGGGGTTTGGCATCCAGCCAGAACCAGACAAACACGCACAGGCACACCGAGAACATCCCCTCGATAAAGTACATCCATTGCCAGCCGTGCATGCCCAGCCCGTTGATCTGCAGGAGCAGGCCGGACAGCGGACCGGAGATCAGCGAGGCCACGGCCGAGCCGCTGAGGAAGATCGCGATCGCCTTGCCACGCTCGACGCCTGGCAGCCAACGGGTGAAGTAATAAATCACCCCGGGAAAGAACCCGGCCTCGGCGACACCGAGCAGGAAGCGCAGGATATAGAAGTGGGTTTCGTTCTGGATGAAGGCCATGCAGGCCGCGACTATGCCCCAGGTGAACATGATGCGGGTCAGCCAGATCCGCGCGCCGACTTTCTGCAAAAGCATGTTGGACGGCACTTCGAACAGCGCGTAACCGATAAAGAACAGCCCGGCGCCGAAGCCATAGGCGGCAGCACCGATGCCCAGATCGGTTTCCATGTGGGTGCGGACGAAACCGATGTTCACCCGGTCAATGTAATTGACGATGAACATGATCACGAAGAGCGGCAGGACGTGGCGTTTGACTTTGGAGATGGCTGAGGCGAGCGTCGGGTCGACGCTGTCCTGCATCCCGGAGATGGAGGTTTTCACTGATGTTTCTCCCACTGATTATTTTTATGCGGGTAGGACTGGGTGCTGCGTTGTTGCTAGACATCATACAACCGTAATTTTTTGTCCTACAAGTGGGGAGGGCGATCAAATTCTTCTGATTGTTCGGTTTTTTATGCGAAAACCGGATTATAGCTCGTATTTATTGATTGTTGTGCCAGTCGAGCGGAGCGCATTTTTGATATGTGAATGGTGGTGCGTGATGGCTGGCTATCGAAAATATTCGATGTGATTGAGTGTTGTCATACAAGTTGATGGCTCGTCGACCGCTAAAATCCATCTCAACCGTCATCCCGCAGTGCTACGATCGGCAAGCCCCGATCACCGGAACCGATCATGCAAGAAGACCTCGACGCGCCCGCGCGCAAACGCACGCACAACCTCGCTCATGACCTGGTGGAAAAGCTCACCCAGAGCATCCTGCTCGGACAACTGTCGCCCGGTGACAAGCTACCGTCGGAGAACTCCATCGTTCAGGAGCACGGGGTCAGCCGCACGGTGGTGCGCGAGGCGATTTCCAAGTTGCAGGCCTCGGGGCTGGTCGAGACGCGCCATGGCATTGGTACCTTCGTGATCGAGCGTGCAGCGGAGCAGGGCCTGCGCCTGAACGTCGATACGGCGCTCGGCGTGCGCAGCATTCTCGAATTGCGCATGGGCCTGGAGACGCAAGCGGCGGCGCTGGCGGCGCAGCGGCGCAGTGAGCAGCAGGTGCAGCAGATGCGTCAGGCGCTGGATGACTATCAACGGCTTCTGGCCAACAACGACAGTTGCGTGGAAGCCGATCGGCGTTTTCATCTGCTGATCGCCGAGGCCACCGGCAACGCTTGTTTCAGCGAGATCATGCAGCACCTGGGCAGTGCGATGATCCCGCGCAATCGCCTGAATGCCGCCGAGCGCGGCGCGGCGGATCTGAGCAAGCTCGGCCACTTGGCCAATCTGGAACACGAGGCGATTTTGAATGCGATCAAGCGTCAGGACGCCGATGCCGCCCGCGCCGCGATGTGGCTGCACCTGACCAACAGTCGTGATCGCTTTATCGCCCAAGGCTGATGCCGCTGGTCTGATCTACCGCACGCCCTCAGCACCCGCGCTTCCAAGTAATACGCCCCGGATAATCCGGGCCAGTATTGTGAGGTGCAGCATGGCTGATGACTCGCTTGTTCCCGGTGGCATGGCGCCCACCGACCAGACCCGCCGCCCCGTATCCGGCACCGACGAGCCGACCCTGAGCGATCACGATGCACCGCCGGGCATGGACCCGGGGCGCGATCCGCTGAGCGATGCCGACCGCCCGGATGACTGGAAGGATCCGCCGGATGACAACGATGTACCGCCGGCGGACGAGCCGACACCGTTGTCGGATGATATGCGCTGAGGTCTGGATTATTCATTGAGTGGGCCGGCCTCTTCGCGAGCAGGCTCGCTCCCACAATGGATGTATGTACGACACAGATCCACTGTGGGAGCGAGCCCGCTCGCGAAGACGGCATCGGCTTCACTGCAGATTCAAGCCTTTGCTCTCAACTGCTCGAACGACGCCAACCCGACGCTCCAGATTCAACGCCAACACACTGATCAACACCACCACCGCTCCCATCAGCACCATCAACGTCGGCCGTTCCCCCAATCCCCACGACGCAATTCCCATGGCCGTCGGCGGTATCAGATACAAGGTCATCGTCGCCCGACTCAAGTCCACATGCTTGAGCACGAAACCCCAGGCCAGATACGCCAGTGCGCTGGGAAACACCCCCAACATCAGCACCGCCCACTGCGCACGCGGCGGCGCCTGCATCACGGCGTCAGCCAGCCCCGGCAGATAAATCAGCAACAGCAACGTCCCCGACCACACCGCGTAGCAGCCCAGACTGAAACCGTCGTAGCGCCGCGCATGATGTTTTTGCAGGGCGAAATAGAGGCTCCAGGAAAGCGCCGCTAACAAGATCAACAAGCCATGGGCATTGATAGCGCCCAGGCCCTTGTCGCCGCTGACTACGATCACCACGCCGATAAATCCAAGCAGCACACAGCCCCAACGCCAGGCGCTGACGCGTTCCTTGAACACAAAGCACGCCAGCAGCGTGCTGAATAACGGGCTCGATTGCGCCAGCACGCTGGAAGCCCCGGCACTGATGCCTTGCTGGCCGATGTTCAAGGCGACGTGATGCAGGCTGACGGCGAAGAAGCCCAAGGCAAACAGTAACGGCACATCGCGCCACTGCGGCAGGCGAATGCCTTTGAAAATTGCGATCAGCGCCATCAACAGCGACGCCAGCAGAAAACGCAGCAAGGCCAGATGTCCGGGCTCATACCCTTGCAAGCCGATGTGAATGCCAGTGGGCGAATAGCCCCAGCAGCCGATGACAAACGCCATGGCCAGGATGATTTTGCAGGTAGAAGTGGAAGTCATGATCGAGGCACCAGGGCAGTGGATGCGCCGAGTATCCGGGCGCCCGATCATTCGCCACAACTGACTTATACTGCGTCGAATGTTCACTCGGAGTGATGATTATGGAGCTGGCGCAAATCCGCATGTTCAAGACTGTGGCCGAGGTCGGCAGCATTGCCCGGGCCGCTGAAAAGCTGTTCTGCGTGCCGTCGAACATCACTGCGCGGATCAAAGCGCTGGAGGCCGAGTTGGGCGTGGCGCTGTTCTTGCGCGAGGGGCGCGGACTACGCATCAGCCCGGCGGGGCAGACCTTTCTGATTTATGCGGAAAAGATTCTGGCGCTGACCGTTGAAGCCAAACGCGCGCTCGACCCGGCCGCCGAGCCGTCCGGACCGCTGCGCATCGGCGCCATCGAGTCTTCGGCGACCGGGCGCTTGCCGCGCCTGCTGGCGAAATTCCACAAGCGCTACCCGCAAGTGGCACTGGAACTTACCACCGGCACCTGGAGCCAGTTGCTCGACGACACCGTCAAGCATCGCCTGGATGGTGCGATCGTGGCGGTAGATGTCGAACGTGCTCAGCTCAAACGCACGCCGATGTATCGAGAGGAATTGTTACTGATCGCCTCGACTTCAGTCGGCCCGGTGCGCGACATCGCGGATCTGCAAGACAAAACCCTGTTCATGTGGCCACCGGGTTGCCCATACCGCGCGGCACTTGAGCATTGGTTGCTGCGCCGAGGGCAGGCGCTGCCGATTGTCAGTCTGGCCAGTTACGGAGCGATTGTCGGCTGCGTCAGCGCCGGTGCCGGGGTGGCGCTGGTGCCCCGGGGCGTGTTCGAGCAGTACGCCAAAGGCGCGGGCTGCGAGGGTTACGAGTTCGCTGAACTGATGGCGATCGAGAATTTGTTTTACTGGCATGAAAACGCCGGTGTGCACCCGGCGCGAGATGCATTTGTGGCGATGTTGCGGGAGGAGTTTGCCCAATGGAAAAGCGGCCCTCACCCCAGCCCTCTCCCGGAGGGAGAGGGGGCCAACCGAGGTGTCTTGCGCCAGACATCGACCTGAAAGTCCGAGCCGCTTATGGATTCACGAGCACAACCAGAGCTGTGTAGTTTGCGGATTCAGCGGTCCCCGTTCAGGTCAGCGTACCTCTGAAATATCCCCCGATCAGTCCCCTCTCCCTCTGGGAGAGGGCTAGGGTGGGATTCAGGTCCGCGGCAAATCCCGCATCAACAATCCAAAGCGCAAATCCACCGCATCCGGTATCGGCACGTACACCGTATGCCCGTCCCCCGGCGCCACTTCGATCGCTTGGCCGCGGACACTCTGCAATTCATGCAGATCAAAATGGAAATTGCCCTTGGGCGTCATCAGTTCCAGATGATCGCCCACGGCAAAACGATTCTTCACTTTCACCTCGGCCAGGCGATCCCGGCGCTCGCCGGTCAGCTCGCCAACGAACTGCTGTCGCTCCGACACCGAACTGCCGTGCTGATAGTTCTGATATTCGTCGTGCACATGGCGGCGCAGAAAACCTTCGGTGTAGCCGCGCTGGGCCAGCGACTCGAGATCCAGCATCAGGCCGCGATCAAACGCGCGCCCGGCCACGGCATCATCGATCGCCCGGCGATACACCTGAGTGGTGCGTGCGCAGTAGAAATGCGATTTGGTCCGGCCTTCGATCTTCAATGAATGCACGCCCATGCGTGTCAGCCGCTCGACATGCTGCACCGCGCGCAGATCCTTGGCGTTCATGATGTAGGTGCCGTGTTCGTCTTCGAACGCCGGCATCAATTCGTCGGGGCGATTGGCTTCCTGCACCAGAAAGACCTGATCGGTCGGTGCGCCGAGGCCCAGCGTCGGCTCGGGTTGAAAGGTCTGGACGATCTCACCGAGCTGGTTTTCCGTGGCTTCCTGCGCCGTGTACTTCCAGCGGCAGGCGTTGGTGCAGGTGCCCTGATTGGCATCGCGTTTGTTCATGTAACCGGAAAGCAGGCAGCGCCCGGAATAGGCCATGCACAGCGCGCCATGCACGAACACTTCCAGCTCCATGTCCGGCACCTGCTCGCGGATTTCGCCGATCTCCTCCAGCGACAATTCGCGCGACAGAATGATCCGGCTCAGTCCCTGTTGCTGCCAGAACTCGACGCTCGCCCAATTCACCGTGTTGGCCTGCACCGAAAGATGAATCGGCATCAGCGGAAAATGCCGGCGCACCAGCATGATCAGGCCGGGGTCGGACATGATCAGCGCATCCGGGGCCATCTCGATCACTGGCGCCAGATCCTTGAGAAACGTCTTCAGCTTGGCGTTGTGCGGGGCGATGTTGACCACCACATAGAAGCGCTTGCCCTGCGCCTGCGCCTCACGGATGCCCAGCGCCAGGTTGGCGTGGTCGAATTCGTTGTTGCGCACCCGCAGGCTGTAGCGCGGCTGGCCGGCGTAGACCGCATCGGCGCCATAAGCGAAGGCGTAACGCATGTTTTTCAGGGTGCCGGCGGGGGCGAGAAGCTCGGGGGCGATGAGAGTCTGCATTTGGGTGTCGGTCGCAAAAGCCGCGCAGGGTAGGGCAGCTGTTGCGAGGGTTTATTGATCTGGATCTATGCTCCATGAATAAACATGGCACTCGCGCGCTCGGCGGCTGACTAAGTGGGGCGGGCGTGCGTGACGCCTGACTGACATGGACCGGATATGAACGAAAAGAGTCTGCAATTCAAATCCCTGACAGTGCTGCTGGTGCTGGTCACGGTGGCTTTTATCTGGATTCTGCTGCCGTTTTACGGCGCGGTGTTCTGGGCTGTCATCCTCGGCATTCTGTTTGCGCCGGTACAGCGCAGGTTGCAGCAGAAGTTCGGCTTGCAACGCAACGTGACGTCGCTGTGCACCTTGAGCCTGTGCCTGGTGATCGCGATTCTGCCGGTGATCATCGTCAGCATCCTGCTCGTGCAGGAAGGCGCGACGGTCTACAAGAACATTGAAAGCGGCGAGCTGGACATCGCTGCGTATCTGGCGCAGTTCAAGCACAGCCTGCCGCCGTACTTTCAGCACTTGCTCGACCGCTTCGGCATGGGCGAACTCGACAGCTTGCGCGAGAAGATCGTCAAAGCGGCGATGCAGGGCAGCCAGGCACTGGCGACTCAGGCGTTCAGCTTCGGCCAGGGCACATTCGAATTCGTGGTGAGCTTTTTCATCATGCTGTATCTGCTGTTTTTCTTTCTGCGTGACGGCCCTGAGCTGGCGCGCAAGATGCGCACTGCCGTGCCGCTGGAAGAAAACCACAAGCGCCGCCTGCAACTGAAGTTCAACCGCGTGGTGCGCGCCACGGTCAAAGGCAACGTGGTGGTGGCCGTGACCCAAGGCGCGCTGGGCGGGTTGATTTTCTGGTTTCTCGACATTCCCAGCGCGCTGCTCTGGGCGGTGCTGATGGCGTTTCTGTCGCTGTTGCCAGCGGTGGGCGCGGGGATTGTCTGGGCGCCGGTGGCGGTGTACTTCCTGCTCAGCGGCATGATCTGGCAGGGTGTGGTGCTGGGCTTGTTCGGGGTATTCGTGATCGGCCTGGTCGACAACGTGCTGCGCCCGATTCTGGTCGGCAAAGATACGAAAATGCCCGATTACCTGATTCTGGTTTCCACCCTCGGCGGCCTCGCGGTCTTCGGCCTCAACGGCTTTGTGATCGGGCCGCTGATCGCCGCATTGTTCCTGTCGAGCTGGGCGCTGTTCGTCGAGACCAAGCCCAAGGTGCAGCTGCCTTAGGCATGAAACGTGTTGCTGGCGACCTGTTGCGACAAGGCCTGCGCTGCTGGCAACGAGGTGAGCGGGCCGCTGATCGGCTCGCCATCGCGCACCAGATACCAGCAAGCGAGCAAACCGGATGCACGCAGCGAAGCGGGAACTGCGCTGCCGATCACCGACATGATTTGAACCTGTGCCATGGGAAAACCTCCATCAAACTGATGGGGCTACCTTAGGGATTTGCCGGCACGACGGACAATCAACGCTTTCGATAGTGGTCATTGATGCCAGTGAGGTCTGGCCTCATTCGACCACTTGATCGAGCATGTGCATGACTTCTCGTTCATTGAGCAGGCCCTTGTGCACGAGGTTTTCGGCGAGCAGGGACAGCAGCTTGGCGCAGCGATGGCCTTCCAGATGCTTGAGCTCGGTAAGTGCGCTGTACACCTTGCTCGAGGTGCACAGACCGACTATGCGGTGCGGGTTTTGTGTGGGCATACAGTCGTCCTTGTTGTTATCGATCTGTTGTTTACGGACGGATTCAGATTGCGGTTCCGTCATGACAAAGCGGTGACCGTTTGATGAAAAAAAGCACGACGGTCGATTCCATCATGCCGACTTTAGCTGCTCGCACTGTCCTCAAAGCGACCTTGACGCGATTTTTTCAGACCTTCGCCGACCAGCGGTCATAAAAAAGCCCCGCTCGAAAGCAGGGCTCTGTGTTGCGCTTACCAGCGTGGACCGCCGTAGTAGCCGTGTGGGCCGCCATAGTAACCGTGGGGCCGACCGTAATAACCACGAGGCGGGCCGTAATAGACGGGGGCCGGCTGCACGTAGACCGGTTGTTGTACATACACCGGCGCCGGCTGGTAATAGACCGGTGGCGGCGGTTGCTGCACGTAGACCGGTTGCGGCTGCACATAAACCGGTTGTTGTTGCACATACACCGGCCGATCCTGATTGATCAGTGCCGAGCCGATGATGGCCGAGCCGACGATCGCGCCAAACACTGCAGGGCCTTGCCAGCCATGGCCACCACCCGCTTCAGCCTGGCCGGTGACGGCAAGTGCGCCAATCAACAAAGCCATGATGGGAAGTTTACGAATCATGATAAGTCCTCGGTTCTTCGACCCGGCGCCGCGGCCTGAGTCAGGCCCACAGTTGTCGCGGGGATACAGCTAAGACAGCAAAATTGCGAAATTCAGCACAGCCGCTGGGTAAATTTTGTGTAAGGTCTGTAGCGGCTTCTTTACCCGGCTGCGCGGCGCTACAAACAAGCCCCAATGATGATTCAGAACCCGGTGGGCTGGCCAATCCCGTCCATCCGAAAGTGCGTTTGAAGGAGAAGTTTCATGCAGATGAACCCGAACAAAGACACCCAACTGTGCATGTCCCTGTCGGGGCGCCCGGGGAATTTCGGTCTGCGTTTTCACAACCATTTGTATGAACAGCTGGGCCTGAATTTCTACTACAAGGCGTTCAGCAGCCAGGACCTGACCGGCGCGGTCGGTGGCATCCGGGCACTGGGCATTCGTGGCTGCGGCGTGTCGATGCCGTTCAAGGAAGCCTGCATTGCGCTGGTCGATGAGCTGGATGCGTCGGCGGCGGCGATCCAGTCGATCAACACCATCGTCAACACTGGCGGCCACCTCAAGGCCTACAACACCGATTACATCGCCGTCGCGCAATTGCTGGAAAGCCACGCGGTGCCGAAGGATTCCACCTTCGCCCTGCGTGGCAGCGGCGGCATGGCCAAAGCGGTGGCCAGCGCCCTGCGCGATGGTGGCTACCAGAACGGTTTGATTGTCGCCCGTAACGAGCGGGCCGGACGCGCCCTGGCGGATTCGCTGGGTTATCGCTGGCAGGCCGAGCTGGGTGACGAGCGCCCGCAGATGCTGATCAATGTCACCCCGGTAGGCATGGACGGCGGGCCGGAGGCGGGGCAACTGGCGTTCGAGCCTGAAGTGATCAAAGCGGCTGAGACTGTATTCGACGTGGTGGCGATCCCTTCGGAAACGCCGCTGATCGTGCGGGCGCGGGCCGAGGGCAAGCGCGTGATCACCGGGCTTGAGGTGATTGCGATTCAGGCGCTGGAGCAATTTGTCCTGTACACCGGGGTGCGGCCGAATGAGGCGCAGTTTGCGGCGGCGGTGGATTTTGCGCGCAGCTGATTGATCTTTTAGTGGCTGGGCTGGCCTCTTCGCGAGCAGGCTCGCTCCCACAGGTTGAGCTGGAATGCGATTGAATGTGGGAGCGAGCCTGCTCGCGAAGGCGGCGCTGCGGTTCTGGATCACTATCTATAATCCTCGCCAGCACGCACAGACGTGCCACCACAAAAACCTTAACCGAGGCCGCCCATGCATCCGCCCATCCTCAACCTGAACGAGGTCGAACTCGAAGCCCTTCCCGAAGCCCTGGCCCCTGAAGGCGACACTGCCGGGCGTTATCAGCAGCGTATCGCGCGGATCGGTCAGCAACTGGGTGCGCAGAAACTCGGTTATCGCCTGTATGCGCTGCCAGCGGGCATGCGCGGCAGTCCATTCCACAGCCATCGGGTCAACGAGGAAATGTTCTACGTGGTGGCCGGGGAGGGCGAGGTGCGGTTGGGAGGCGAGCGTTTTCCGATCCGCGCCGGTGATGTGATCGCCTGCCCACCGGGCGGACCCGAGAAGGCACATCAGATCATCAATACCAGCGCGGGCGAACTGCGTTATCTGGCGGTGAGCACTCAGCAGCAGCCGGAGATCTGCGAGTATCCGGATTCGAACAAGTATGCGGTGATGGATAATTTCATGGTGGATGCCGAGGGCAATGCCTCGGGCTTTGTCGCTGTCGCGCGGCAGGTGGATGGGGTGGATTATTGGGATGGGGAATAGAGCGCGCAGCTGAATATCGCGCAGACCCTGTGGGAGCGAGCCTGCTCGCGAAGGCGGCGGGTCATCCGAGATCGTGGTGACTGACACTACGCTTTCGCGAGCAGGCTCGCTCCCACAATGGCTTTGCGGTGGTTATTCGAGGCGGGCCAGGCGTTCTTCCAGCGCCGCGATGCGGGCCTCGAGTTCTTCGATACGCTCCAGGGAAACGCCACCGCTCGAGCGCTCCCCAGGATTCTGCCGCGCCGCCAGGATCGCTTCGATATCTGCCGGATCGCCCAAGGCATGGGTATAACGATCCTCGCGCTGCCCGGCCTGACGCGGAATCAATACCGCCAGACCGCGTGCGATCAGCCGTTCAAGCTGATGAACCACCTGCTCGGCGTCCTCGAACTCGTGCATGCGTCCGCTGCGGGTCAGCAGTTCGTTGACGGTCTGCGGACCGCGCAGAAACATCAGACCCGTCAGAATCACCTGTGCCGGCACCAGTTCCAGCGCCTTGTCGACCTTGTGCTCCCAGCGGTCGGCACGGCTGCCCATCACCAGCCGGGTAAAACCACGCCCCTCCAGCGCCCGCAAGCTCTGGCCGACCTGGCCTTGATTGAGGTTCATCACCGGTTCGCGGCTGGTTTTCTGATTGCAGGCCAGCACCAGCGCGTTGAGGGTCAGCGGATAGGTTTCCGGGCTGGTGGCCTGTTTTTCGATCAGCGCACCGAGAATGCGGATTTCCGTGGCATTGAGCCGTGGCTGGTCGGAGGTGGATTCTTGTTCGTTGCTCATCGCGCGTTCCCTCTGCAGTCGAAGCCGCCTAGCCTAATCCTTGCCAAACAAAAGGCAAGCCGTGTGCTCATCAAGCATGGCTATAATCGCCACCACGTATTACCCAGCCATCACATGAGATTGCCATGACCATTTCACTGTACGCCGCATCCGTCCCGGTTTTTCAACAAATGCTCAACGCCCTGAGCGATGTGCTGAAAAAGGCCGAAGCCCACGCCAGCGCGAAAAACATCGACCAAAGCGTCTTCCTGCAAGCGCGTCTGTACCCGGACATGTTCCCGCTGGTGCGTCAGGTGCAGATCGCCGTGGATTTCGCCAAAGGCGTGTCGGCGCGTCTGGCTGAAGTCGAACTGCCGAAGTACGACGACACTGAAACCACCTTTGCCGAACTGCAAGCGCTGATCACCAAGGTTCTGGCTTTCATTGGCGAGATCAAGCCAGAGCAGATCGATGGCAAGGAAGGCATCGAAATCGTCACCCGTCCGGGCACGCCGAAAGAGAAGCGCTTCAGTGGTCAGGCGTATCTGCTGACTTATGGCTTGCCGCAGTTCTTCTTCCACGTCACCACCACCTATGCGTTGCTGCGTCATAACGGCGTGGAAGTGGGCAAGCGCGATTACATGGGCGCGTTCTAAACCCCCGGATACGAAAAAGCCCGCCAAGGTTCGCGCCTTGGCGGGCTTTTGTTTTTCTGTGGGAGCGAGCCTGCTCGCGAATGCGGCGTATCAGGCGCTATTAATGCTGAATGTCTCGCCCCTTTCGCGAGCAGGCTCGCTCCCACAAGGTAAGGCGGTTACGCCGTACGCTGAGCCTTCTCTTCCTCGCCCAGGCAAGCCGCCGCTGTAAACAGCACGTCAGTCGACGAGTTCAGCGCGGTCTCCGCCGAATCCTGCAGCACGCCAATAATGAAGCCCACCGCCACGACCTGCATGGCGATCTCGCTCGGGATGCCGAACAGGCTGCACGCCAGCGGAATCAGCAGCAGCGACCCACCAGCCACACCCGAAGCACCACAGGCGCAAATGGCTGCGACGACGCTGAGCAGGATTGCGGTCGGAATGTCCACAGCGATGCCCAAGGTGTGCACCGCCGCCAGGGTCAGCACGGTAATGGTGATCGCCGCACCGGCCATGTTGATGGTCGCGCCGAGCGGGATCGATACCGAGTAGGTGTCTTCGTGCAGGCCCAGGCGCTTGCTCAATTCCAGGTTGACCGGAATGTTCGCCGCCGAGCTGCGGGTGAAGAACGCGGTGATGCCGCTTTCGCGCAGGCACATCAGGGTCAACGGGTACGGATTGCGGCGCAGCTTCCAGAACACGATCAGCGGGTTCATCACCAGCGCGACGAACAGCATGCAGCCCAGCAGCACCGCCAGCAGGTGCGCGTAGCCGAGCAGCGCGCCGAAACCGGAGGTGGCCAATGTCGACGCGACCAGGCCGAAGATGCCCAGCGGCGCGAAGCGAATGACCACACGGACGATCACGGTGACGCCGTTGGACAAGTCACCGAGCACTTCGCGAGTGGTGTCGCCAGCGTGGCGGATGGCAATGCCCATGCCGATCGCCCAGGCCAGAATGCCGATGAAGTTGGCATTCATCAGCGCGCTGACCGGGTTGTCGACGACGCTCAGCAACAGGCTTTGCAGGACTTCGCCGATGCCGCCGGGCGCAGTCACGGCAACGTTCTCGGTCGATAACACCAGATTCGACGGGAACGCCATGCTGGCGACCACGGCCACCACCGCAGCGCTGAATGTACCCAGCAGGTAGAGGAACAGGATCGGGCGGATGTGGGTTTCCTGACCGTGCTTGTGGTTGGCGATCGAGGCCATCACCAGCACGAACACCAGAATCGGCGCCACGGCTTTCAACGCCGAGACAAACACCTTGCCGATGAACGCGGTGGACTTCGCCAGCTCCGGTGCAATCAGGGCCAGGGCAATGCCGGCGATCAGACCAATGACTATCTGGGTCACCAGACTCAGGCGTTTCAGGCGTTGCAGTAACGAAGGGGATGAAGCGGTCATAGCGGCATCTCTGTTTTTTATAGGGTGCGAAGCGTCGTGGGCAGTCACGAAACGCCTGTCGAAGTGACATCAACGCCGCCAAACGGCACGTTGAACAGCTGTACGATTTTCAGGGCGCGGACTTTATCACAGCGTAGGCGTGAACCTTCAGACCTGTGACGATCTGCCACCGGATCGGCCCGGCAGATCGGCAGTTTTGGGCAACTCAGTGCGGACGCAGTCTGTTAAGCTTCGCCATCCTCATTTTCAAGTTCTGCCAGCGGGCCTCCGGGTCATCGCTGGTGTCGTCGTTTTGCTGGAGTTGCGCATGCTGTTGCCTATTCTTCTGTTGTCCGCCGCCGGGTTCACGGTGCTGACCACGGAATTCGTCATTGTCGGCCTGTTGCCGGCGATTGCCCGAGACCTCGAAGTCAGCATCCCGCAAGCCGGGCTGCTGGTGACCTTGTTCGCCTTTACCGTGGCGCTGTTCGGCCCGTTCCTGACCGCGTATTTCGCCCGTTTCGAACGGCGCAAACTGTTCATCAGCATTCTGATCATGTTCGGTCTGGCCAATACCGTTGCAGCGTTGGCGCCGAATATCTGGGTGATGGCCATCGCACGGTTGATTCCGGCGTTGGGTTTGCCAGTGTTCTGGGCATTGGCCAGTGAAACCGCCGTCGACATCGTCGGCCCGGATTTCGCCGGCCGCGCCATCGCCAAGATCGGCTTCGGCATCGTCTGCGCCACTGTGTTCGGCATTCCGGTCGGCACGCTGATTTCCGACGCGTTCGGCTGGCGCAGCGCCTTCGGCATACTGGCGTTGATCGCGTTTGCCAAAGCCTTGCTGCTGTTTGTCTACCTGCCGAAAACCAGTCTGCACCAGCATCAGGTCAGCTTCCGTTCGCAGTTCAAGATCCTGCGCAGCCCGCTGATGCTCGGCCATATCTTGTTGTCGATTCTGGTGTTCAGCGGCATGTTCACCGCTTACACCTACCTTGCTGACATCCTCGAACGACTTGCCGGTTTCAACGGCACCGTGGTCGGTTGGTGCCTGATGGCGTTTGGCGCAGTCGGGCTGATCGGCAACTCGCTCGGTGGGCGAGCGGTGGATCGGCATCCGCTGGGGGCGTCGGTGTTGTTCTGTGCGTTCATGATCGCCGGCATGGTTTCGCTGGTGCCGAACATTCATTCGCCAGTGGGTCTGGCGGTGGCGATGGGCATCTGGGGCGTGACTCAGGCGGCGCTGTTCCTGGTCAGCCATGTGCGCCTGATGAAAGCCGCGCCGGAAGCGCCGGCCTTCGCCGCGTCGCTGAACATCGCCGGGGCCAATCTCGGCATCGGCCTGGGCGCGATGGTCGGCGGCCGGGTGATCGACAGCGCCGGTCTTGGCTTTCTCGGCTTTGCCGCTGCCGGCTTCATTTTGCTTTCGGTGTTCCTCGCCATGGTGCTGATGACGCTCAAACCACGGGAAGTCTGCGCTTCATAACCCGGTAAACAGCTCGCGTCGGGCACCCTCGGTAATCGCTACGATGCCAGGGTGCTTGACCTTGCGCTCCACCGAAATGGCATAGAACGACTCGCTCACCGCGTCGGTCTGGCCGATCAACTCGACGCCGTACTGGCGCTTCACTTCCTCGGCAATCACGCTCGGGCCGATAAAGATCCCGCTGCCGGATTGGCCGAAGGCCTGCATCAAAGCACTGTCATCGAACTCGCCGACAATCTGCGGCTGGATCTGCTGTTCGGCGAACCAGCGCTGCAAACGGCTGCGCACCACGGTTTCCGCGCCGGGAATCAGCAGCGGTGCGCCGTGCAGGCTGCGCGGGAAATCCTGGCCATACTGCGCGGCGAGTTCGGCGGTGGCGAAAAAACTGATCCCGCATTCACCGAGCTTCTGGCTGTAGCCTTTGATGTCCAGATGCGAAGGCATCGGGCTGTCGGAAATAACCAGATCCAGACGCTGAATGGCCAGATCGGCGAGCAGGCGCTCGAGTTTGTCCTCGCGGCAGGTGATGCGCAGCGGCTCGCTCAATTCCATGGTCGGCGCGATCAGGCGATAAACAATGGATTTGGGCACCACGTCGGCCACGCCGACGCGAAAGAGGATCTGCTGCTCGTTGGGCTGCGCACGCAGCATCAGCTCCAGCTCGCCGCCCAACTGAAACATCTGCTCAGCGTAGGGCAGGGCCTGGCGCCCGGCTTCGGTGAGCTCCAACTGGCGGCCAACCCGGCGAAACAATTCCACGCCATAGGTTTGTTCAAGCAGTGAGATCTGTCCGCTGATGGTCTGTGGCGTCAGGTTCAGCTGCTCGCAGGCGCGGACGATGCTGCCGGTTTTGGCTACAACCCAGAAGTAATGCAGTTGTCGGTAATTGAGCATATCGGTCGCCACTTCGTGAAAACCGAAGTATAGCCGCTAAAAATACGAATTTTCCTGAAGTGTTCATCTCCCTAGAATGCCCAGCCATCGACGGCCGGTGTGTGCGCCTGTCTATTCATTCGAAGGAAACCTTATGAAATACACATTTCCCGCAGTGATGTTTGCGTCTTTACTGGTTCTGGCCGGTTGTGATCAGGCGGAAAAAAGCGCCCAGCAACTGATGGGCGCGGCGGCTGAAACTGCCAAGCAAGCGATTGACGACACCCATAAAGCCGCTGAGCAAGCGCTCAGTGATGCCACCGGTGGTTTGATCGAGAAAAAAGAAACACCGGAAAAACAAGCGGAAGAATCCGAATCTTCCTCCAAGACCATCTAAACCGTCTTACACAGAGTCAGGACTGACCCATGGAATATCTGTTAGAACTCGCCGCCAGCCCCACCGCTTGGGTTGCTTTGGCCACACTGGTGGTAATGGAAATCGTGCTTGGCATCGATAACCTGATCTTTATTTCGATCCTGACCAACAAGCTGCCCGAACAGCATCGGCAGAAGGCGCGCCGTATCGGTATCGGCATGGCCCTGATTCTGCGTCTGGCGTTGTTGAGCACCATTGCGTTCATCGTGCAGTTGACCGAGCCTGTGATTGAAATTCTTGGCCAGGCGTTCTCCTGGAAGGATATGATCCTGATCGCCGGTGGCCTGTTCCTGGTGTGGAAAGCCACGACCGAGATCCATCACAGCATGGACCCGTCGCCGGAAGACCCGAAGACCGCGACTTCCACCGTAACCCTGGGTTTTGCCGCAGCTATCGGTCAGATCCTGATGCTCGACATGGTGTTCTCGATCGACAGCATCATTACCGCTGTCGGCATGACCGAACACTTGCCGATCATGATCATCGCGGTGGTGGTGTCGGTGCTGGTGATGCTGCTCGCGGCTGATCCGCTGGCCAAGTTCATCAACGATAACCCGACGGTGGTCATGCTGGCGCTGGGCTTCCTGATCATGATCGGCATGACGCTGATCGCCGAAGGCTTCGGCGCCCACGTACCGAAAGGCTATGTGTACGCGGCCATGGCGTTCTCGGCGGGCATTGAGGTGTTGAACATGCTGTCGCGCCGGGCGAAGCAGAAGAAGGTTGCTCAGCAGGCGTAATTGCTGAGAACACAAAAAACCGCCTGGGCTGGTTGAGCTCAGGCGGTTTTTTTATTCACCTTTTGCTGAGTTGTCGAGAGCTTGGTGCTGCTGAGCGCTCGCATGAGGGGAAGACCTTGTTGGTCTTCAATGCGCAGCAATGTGCCGCACTGGGTGCTTCTCTGTCTTCTCAACCGGCATCGTCTGCACCGGATGATGATGGCGTCGCGAAATCCGCAGCACGCCCCACAACATGGCAGTCGCCACGGCCAGCCAGCCGGCTATCAACATCACGATGGTCATGGTCAGGCTCATTGGTGCCTCCTCTTCGCCCTGCATCGGGCGCCCGCTTTTCGCAATTCGCTCTATTTCAGTGACAGTCTAGTCAATGGGGTGTTTCAAGCTATTGACCAAAGGTCGTTAGTCACCAATCAGTTTGCTCTATGCAATCGCAGAGTCTGCGGTTTAAGGCTATACCGCAGGCGGGTGCGGCTCTATGATCGCTGGCGTTGCCGGAACACGATGACCGGCGTCTGGAAGAGAGTGATTGATGGTGCAGGTATTTTCTCGAGTGCGCGGAGCGTTGCTTGCCGGCGTTTGCGCGGTGGTGCTGAGCGGATGCGCGGGCAACGTGGCCCCGGAAGTCAAGCGCTTGCCGGAGCGGGTTGAGCTCAGTGGCACCTTCTATCGTGGCGAAGCCAACCAGAGTGGGCCGCAGGTACTCGCCAGTCTGCTGTCGCAACAAGGCATCGTCATCACCCCAGGCCTTCTGGAAAAACCGCTGCACTTGCCGGGCGCTGAGGACAAGCTGCAGCAGAACATGCAGAACCTCGCCCGCGAGTACGGTCTGGTGGTTTATCCGCTCGACAGCAAGCTGCCGGCCTTGCTGACCCAGGTCGCAGCGGGCTACCCGGTCATGGTGCGTTTCAGTGAAGGTTCGGCATTCTGGGCCGAGCCGCGTTACGCGATCCTGTCCGGCTACGATCGCAATAAACAGAAGGTCCTGCTGCGCGCCGGCATGAACCGTCGGCAGTTGATGGATTTCGCCAGCTTTCAAGCAGCGCTCGAAAAGGCCGGTGGCTGGGCGATCCTGATTCAGAAACCGTCGCAGATCCCGGCAGCCGTCGACCGCTCCCGTTGGCTGAAAGCCGCCGATGAACTGGCCCAGGCCGGTGAAGAAAACGCTGCGGCGCAGGCGCGAAAGGCTCTGGCAGCGCAATAAACCTCCGTTCGTCATCTGCCGGGCACGACTGCGCCCGGCCAGCCTCTGAAGATTAATGCCCGTGCTTCGCGGGTGAATCAAGGAGGCAACATGGCAGATTCCCCAAACCCGAAAGGCCCGCACTCGTCCGAACATTCCTCGGGTGATGATCTGGGATTCGATCCGGATTCGCCGGACCTTGACGATCCGCAAGTCGATCCGGTCGGTCCGGCTAAAGCGCCGCTGGATGTCGAGCCCGGTGAAGATCCGAAGAAACCGGCCAAGCCCTATGATCCGTTAGCCGATCTGAAACCTTGATGTGAGGTGCGTATGAGTACCGATTCAAGCTTCGATGACCACAAACCTGACAGCGTGCCGACCACGCCGGAGCCTGAGGTTGATCCGGTGCTGGACCCGGACAGCCCGATGCGTGACCCGCTGGCCCGGCCCAATGTGCTGACGCCGGAGGTTTCGCCAGA
The DNA here is from genome assembly GCF_004307595.1 of Pseudomonas sp. Sample_23. Classification (NCBI taxonomy): domain Bacteria; kingdom Pseudomonadati; phylum Pseudomonadota; class Gammaproteobacteria; order Pseudomonadales; family Pseudomonadaceae; genus Pseudomonas; species Pseudomonas sp. Sample_23. The sequence continues at coordinate 18,336 of NZ_RCNX01000016.1, read as the reverse complement.
GCCGAGCTCGGGCGATGGCATCCCCGATGACGACAAGATGCCGCTGCCCAACGACTGATGCGCAGACGAAAAAAAGCCCCGAAGATTCGGGGCTTTTTCATGAACGCTGGATTTACTTGGCCGCCTCAACCACGCCGCTCTGACGGCTCTTGAGGTTCTTGTCGGCTTTGTATTGCTGTGCCACCGCAGGAACACTGGCGCTGCGCCCGGTTTCCACCCAGCTGCGGATGCGGCTGGCATCGGCAAAATGCGTGTATTTGCCAAACGCATCGAGAATCACCAGGGCGACCGGACGGTTGCCCATCTTCGTCACCAGCACCAGGCAATGGCCGGCCGGGTTGGTGAAGCCGGTCTTGGTGATCTTGATGTCCCAATCGGCCTTATTGACCAAGTGGTCGGTATTGCGGAAGCCCAGGGTGTAGTTGGGCTTGCGGAACGCCACGGTTTTTTCCTTGGTGGTGGTCAGTTGCACCAGAAGCGGTTGCTTGTGCGCAGCCACCAGCAGTTTGCTCAGGTCGCGGGCGGTGGAAACGTTGCGCTCCGACAAGCCGGTCGGCTCGACAAAGTGCGTGCTGGTCATGCCCAGCGCCTTGGCCTTGGCGTTCATTGCCGCGATAAAAGCAGCGTAGCCGCCCGGATAGTGATGGGCGAGGCTGGCGGCAGCGCGGTTTTCCGAGGACATCAAGGCGATCAGCAGCATCTCGCGGCGCGGCAGCTCACTCTTGAGTTTGACCCGGGAGAACACGCCCTTCATTTCCGGAGTGTTCCTGATGTCGACATCGATCCATTCGTCCATGTTCTGTCGAGCTTCTACCACGACCAGGCCCGTCATCAACTTGCTGACGGAAGCGATCGGCACGATCACGTCAGGGTTGCTGGAATAGATGACTTTATTGGTCTGCATATCCATAAGCAGGGCGCTGCCGGACGCGATCTTCAAAGTCGAAGCGTCACGTGGGACAGCGGTGGTTTCCGCAGCGTTGATCGTTGGCGTGATGAATGTGCCTGTAACAGCAAACAACAGGCTCAGAATCGAGAGACGAATTTTCACGCGGGCGAACTCTAAAAGGTTGGATATACCGTTAGTTTGTAACGGGTTATTTCTTAAAACCGGCGCATTTTAGGAGTATGGCTGAAGAACTGTCGATGGTTGTTTGTAAGACCTGAAAATCTCGTGAAAAGGCCTGTTAAAAGAGCGGTTTCCGGCGAACGGTTGAAGTTTTTTCTCAGGCATTAAAAACCCCGCACGAGTCGGGGTTCTGATGCGGCGGAAAAAACCGGTCAGACGTGCAGGGTTTCTGCCGCGTAGAGGGTGTTTTCCAGCAGGCAGGCGCGGGTCATCGGGCCGACGCCGCCCGGTACCGGAGTGATCCAGCCAGCGCGGGGCAGGGCGGTTTCGTAGACGACGTCACCGACCAGTTTGCCGTCTTCCTGACGGTTGATGCCGACGTCGATCACGATCGCGCCTTCCTTGATCCACTCGCCCTTGACCAGGCCCGGTTTGCCGGCGGCGACGACCACCAGATCAGCACGGCCGACGTGACCGGCCAGATCCTTGGTGAAGCGGTGAGTCACGGTGACGGTGCAGCCGGCCAGCAGCAGCTCCATAGCCATCGGGCGACCGACGATATTCGAGGCGCCCACGACTACCGCATCCATCCCGTAAAGATCAGCGCCAGTGCTTTCCAGCAAGGTCATGATGCCTTTCGGGGTGCAGGGGCGCAGCAGCGGGATGCGCTGGGCCAGGCGGCCGACGTTGTACGGATGGAAACCGTCGACGTCTTTATCCGGGCGAATGCGTTCCAGCAGCTTGGACGCGTCGAGGTGTTCGGGCAGAGGCAACTGCAGGAGCACGCCGTCGATGGCCGGATCGTCATTAAGGCGATCGATCAGATCGGTCAGGGCTTCCTGAGTGGTGTCGGAGGGCAGGTCGTAGGCTTGAGAGAGGAAGCCAACCTCTTCACAGTCTTTACGCTTGTGCGAGACATAAACCTGAGAGGCAGGATCGCTGCCGACCAGGATCACCGCGAGGCCGGGGGTGCGCAGGCCTTGCTGGCGACGCTCGGCAACTCGTTGGGCGATCTGCTGGCGCAGGCTGGCGGCGATCGATTTGCCGTCGATTAGTTGTGCAGTCATTGCGCGTGATTAACCATCGAGAGGGGAAAAAATGAGAACGCATTCTCGCATGTCGAGCGGTGAGGGCAAAGGCGCTTGGTCAGCAAATTCCTCTAACTCCTTTAATTAAATGAATTTTTTTCAAAAAGGATTTGACGACCTTTGGAGCCCTCTATACTATTCGTCGCACTTGTCGGGCACAGCCTAGCACTGGTTAAGAAGGTGGAGCGGAATCAAGGTTCTGCGACGCTGGAAAGCACTTAGTTTGTAGTCCTTTAAGAGTACAGATTAACAAGGCGCCCGTAGCTCAGCTGGATAGAGCATCCGCCTTCTAAGCGGATGGTCGCAGGTTCGAGTCCTGCCGGGTGCGCCATTAGGCAGCTTTGGCACAAGTAACGCGATATGGTGGGCGTAGCTCAGTTGGTAGAGCACGGGATTGTGACTCCCGTTGTCGTGGGTTCGATCCCCATCGTCCACCCCATATTTCGAAAGGCGCCAGATTTAACGGTCTGGCGCCTTTGCTTTAAAAGCTTCATCCGCGGATGTGGTGGAATTGGTAGACACACTGGATTTAGGTTCCAGCGCCGCGAGGCGTAAGAGTTCGAGTCTCTTCATCCGCACCAAATAAAGCTTCATCTGTGCCTCGGGCCTGATGCAGTTTCGACAAAGAAGTTGTTTGGCTTTTTTGTTACGCAATATGGTGGGCGTAGCTCAGTTGGTAGAGCACGGGATTGTGACTCCCGTTGTCGT
>NZ_RCNX01000016.1:0-15461 GCF_004307595.1 Pseudomonas sp. Sample_23 | reverse complement strand
ATATGGTGGGCGTAGCTCAGTTGGTAGAGCACGGGATTGTGACTCCCGTTGTCGTGGGTTCGATCCCCATCGTCCACCCCATATTCCGAAAGGCGCCAGATTTAACAGTCTGGCGCCTTTTTTGTTTTAGCGGTTTCGAAATCCGGCCATGGCCGATTTCGAAGCGCAGGGCAGGGCACTTCATCGCTTTTAAAGGATCGGATGACGCTGAACTGCTCGTCGTTCCGGTTTTGCCGGAACGTCTGTCGGGGCGGATTTGATAGTTGCTTCTATATATAGAAGCGTTGCTGCAGAGCCCTGACGTGATCGCTTGTATTCGCCAGTGGAGTGCACGGCATTCGTGCGGCGCTCCCTATAAATTGCCTGCTGTTTTTTTACCCGTTTCCAGTAGGGTGACTTCTTGAGTTTGACCCACTAGAATGCATGCCCTTGATTCTGGGGTCGGAAACGGCCGGCTAACGTCTGTGCAACGAGGAATATCCATGCAAGTTTCTGTTGAAAATACTACTGCTCTCGAGCGCCGCATGAGCGTCACCGTGCCGGCAGAGCGCATCGAGACTCAGGTCAACAAGCGTCTGCAGCAGACTGCCCAAAAGGCCAAAATTGCTGGCTTCCGTCCAGGCAAAGTGCCAATGAGCGAAATCAAGCGCCGTTTCGGTGCTGATGCGCGTCAGGAAGCGGTAGGCGACGTCATCCAGTCTTCCTTCTACGAAGCTGTGGTCGAGCAAAAGCTCAACCCTGCCGGTTCGCCTTCGATCGAGCCAAAGTCGCTCGAAGCGGGCAAGGATCTGGAATACGTTGCTGTATTCGAAGTCTTCCCTGAGTTCACCGTTGCTGGCTTCGAAGGCATCACCGTTGAGCGTCTGAGCGCTGAAGTGGCTGACGCTGACCTGGACAAGATGCTCGACATCCTGCGCAAGCAGAACACCCGTTTCGAAGTGGCCGACCGTGCCGCGCAGAACGAAGATCAGCTGAACATCGATTTCGTTGGCAAGGTTGACGGCGAAGTATTCGCTGGCGGCTCCGCCAAGGGCACTCAGCTGGTACTGGGTTCCGGCCGCATGATCCCGGGCTTCGAAGAAGGCCTGGTTGGCGCTAAGGCTGGCGAAGAGCGCGTTCTGAACCTGACCTTCCCTGAGGACTATCAGAACCTGGACCTGGCTGGCAAAACCGCCGAGTTCACCGTGACCGTCAACACTGTGTCCGAGCCTAAGCTGCCTGAGCTGAACGAAGAGTTCTTCGCTCAATTCGGCATCAAGGAAAGCGGCATCGACGGTTTCCGCACCGAAGTTCGCAAGAACATGGAGCGTGAACTGCGTCAGGCGATCAAATCCAAGGTCAAGAATCAGGTAATGGACGGTCTGCTGGCCACCAACCCGATCGAAGTGCCAAAGGCTCTGCTGTCCAACGAAGTTGACCGTCTGCGCGTGCAGGCTGTTCAGCAGTTCGGCGGCAACATCAAGCCAGACCAACTGCCGGCCGAGCTGTTCGAAGAGCAAGCCAAGCGCCGCGTCGTGCTGGGCCTGATCGTTGCTGAAGTGGTCAAGCAGTTCGACCTCAAGCCTGACGAAGCTCGCGTTCGCGAAATGATTCAGGAAATGGCTTCCGCTTACCAGGAGCCAGAGCAGGTCGTGTCGTGGTACTACAAAAACGAGCAGCAACTGAACGAAGTGCGTTCGGTTGTGCTGGAAGAACAAGTTGTGGATACTGTTCTGCAGAAAGCTAGTGTGACCGACAAATCGGTCTCCTACGAAGAAGCAGTCAAGCCGGTAGAAGCTCCAGCAGCCGACTGATTGATTTTGCGTTAGAAGTGCACACCATAAGCCAGCTCTCGAGCTGGCTTATGCGTATTCAAGACATAACTATTTGGGAGCGACTGCAGAGCATGTTCCGTAATTCTTATATTCAGCAGAACTCTGATATCCAGGCCGCCGGCGGCCTGGTCCCGATGGTTGTCGAGCAGTCCGCTCGTGGCGAACGCGCCTACGACATCTACTCTCGCCTGCTCAAGGAGCGAGTGATCTTTCTGGTGGGCCCGGTAGAGGACTACATGGCCAACCTGATCTGTGCGCAACTGCTGTTCCTTGAAGCGGAAAACCCGGACAAGGACATCCATCTGTACATCAACTCGCCGGGCGGTTCGGTAACTGCAGGCATGTCGATCTACGACACCATGCAGTTCATCAAGCCGAACGTATCGACCACCTGCATCGGTCAGGCCTGCAGCATGGGCGCATTCCTGCTGACCGCAGGTGCTCCGGGCAAGCGTTTCTGCCTGCCGAACTCGCGCGTGATGATTCACCAGCCACTGGGCGGTTTCCAGGGTCAGGCGTCGGACATCGAAATCCACGCCAAGGAAATCCTCTTCATCCGCGAGCGTCTGAACATGCTGATGGCCAAGCACAGCGGCCGTACTCTGGAAGAAATCGAGCGCGATACCAATCGCGACAACTTCATGAGTGCCGAAGCTGCGAAGGAATACGGCCTGATCGACGAAGTGATCAACCAGCGTCCAGCTTAATATAAGCAGCGCAAAACAGGCCTGATCGGCATGTCCGATCAGCGGCGGGCTTGAAAAAGCCCGCAATAGCCTTCATCTTGTGTTGCAAGCCTATCGGATTTGGATCGAACGAATGACTGACACCCGCAACGGCGAGGACAACGGCAAGCTGCTCTATTGCTCCTTCTGTGGCAAAAGCCAGCATGAAGTGCGCAAATTGATTGCCGGCCCCTCGGTCTTTATCTGCGACGAGTGCGTCGACCTGTGCAATGACATCATCCGCGAGGAGGTGCAGGAAGCACAGGCCGAAAGCAGCGCGCATAAATTGCCTTCGCCTAAAGAAATCAGCGGCATCCTTGACCAGTACGTCATTGGTCAGGAGCGTGCGAAAAAGGTTTTGGCCGTAGCGGTGTACAACCACTACAAGCGCCTGAATCAGCGTGACAAAAAGGCTGACGACGTCGAACTCGGCAAGAGCAACATCCTGCTGATCGGCCCGACAGGCTCTGGTAAAACCCTGCTGGCCGAAACACTGGCCCGCTTGCTGAACGTTCCGTTCACCATCGCTGACGCAACTACCCTCACCGAGGCAGGTTACGTGGGTGAAGATGTCGAGAACATCATTCAGAAGCTGCTGCAGAAGTGCGATTACGACGTAGAGAAAGCCCAGATGGGCATTGTCTACATCGACGAAATCGACAAGATTTCCCGCAAGTCCGACAACCCGTCGATCACCCGTGATGTTTCCGGTGAAGGCGTGCAGCAGGCCTTGCTCAAGTTGATCGAAGGCACGGTCGCTTCGGTACCGCCGCAAGGTGGCCGCAAGCATCCGCAGCAGGAGTTCCTGCAGGTCGACACCCGTAACATCCTGTTCATCTGCGGTGGTGCGTTCTCCGGCCTGGAAAAGGTCATTCAGAACCGTTCCACCAAAGGCGGCATCGGCTTCAACGCCGAAGTGCGCAGCAAGGAAGAGGGCAAGAAGGTTGGTGAATCCCTGCGTGAAGTCGAGCCTGACGATCTGGTCAAGTTCGGTCTGATCCCGGAATTCGTCGGTCGTCTGCCGGTCCTGGCGACACTGGACGAGCTCGACGAGGCTGCGCTGATGCAAATCCTCACCGAGCCGAAAAATGCTCTGACCAAACAGTATGCCAAGCTGTTCGAGATGGAAGGCGTGGATCTGGAATTCCGTTCCGACGCGCTGAAATCGGTCGCCAAGCGTGCCCTGGAACGTAAAACCGGTGCCCGTGGCCTGCGTTCGATTCTCGAAGGTGTGCTGCTCGACACGATGTATGAGATCCCCTCGCAGTCCGAGGTGAGCAAAGTCGTGATCGATGAAAGCGTGATCGAAGGCAAGTCCAAGCCACTGTATATCTACGAAAACAGTGAGCCGACGGCCAAGGCAGCGCCGGACGCGTAAGTGTTCACAGCGCCGCAACAAAGAAGGGGCCTTCGGGCCTCTTTTTTTTTAAGTCGTTTTTTACCTCCGCTTTGCGCTTGTTTTTTTTCGAGGCAGCCCCCATCTTGGTTTCAAGCTTAATTCCATCTGATTACGGCCATACGGCCGCCGTAGAGGCGAAATCATGAAGACAACCATCGAATTGCCTCTCCTGCCATTGCGTGATGTCGTGGTTTATCCGCACATGGTTATCCCGCTGTTCGTGGGGCGCGAGAAATCCATCGAAGCCCTCGAGGCAGCGATGACGGGTGACAAGCAGATTCTGCTGCTGGCCCAGCGAAACCCGGCTGACGATGATCCCGGTGAAGACGCTCTCTATCGCGTAGGTACGATTGCCACGGTTCTGCAACTGCTGAAGCTGCCTGACGGCACCGTCAAGGTTCTGGTCGAAGGCGAGCAGCGTGGTACTGTCGAGCGTTTCAGCGAAGTCGATGGCCACTGCCGCGCCGAAGTGTCTCTGATCGAAGAAGTCGACGCCGCCGAGCGCGAGTCGGAAGTCTTCGTGCGCACACTGCTGTCGCAGTTCGAACAATACGTCCAGCTGGGCAAGAAGGTTCCGGCTGAAGTCCTGTCGTCGCTCAACAGCATCGATGAGCCGGGTCGTCTGGTCGACACCATGGCCGCGCACATGGCGCTGAAAATCGAGCAGAAGCAGGAAATCCTCGAGATCATCGATCTGTCGGCCCGTGTCGAACACGTGCTGGCACTGCTGGATGCCGAGATTGACTTACTGCAGGTCGAGAAACGCATTCGCGGTCGCGTGAAAAAGCAAATGGAGCGCAGCCAGCGCGAGTACTACCTGAATGAGCAGATGAAGGCCATTCAGAAAGAGCTCGGCGACGGTGACGAAGGTCACAATGAAATCGAAGAGCTGAAAAAGCGCATCGATGCTGCCGGCCTGCCAAAGGACGCACTGGCCAAAGCCACTGCCGAGCTGAACAAGCTCAAGCAGATGTCGCCGATGTCGGCTGAGGCCACCGTGGTGCGCTCGTACATCGACTGGCTGGTGCAAGTGCCGTGGAAGGCGCAAAGCAAAGTACGCCTCGATCTGGCCCGTGCAGAAGACATTCTCGACGCCGATCACTACGGCCTCGAAGAGGTCAAGGAGCGCATCCTTGAATACCTCGCCGTGCAGAAGCGCGTGAAGAAAATCCGTGGCCCGGTGTTGTGCCTGGTCGGTCCTCCAGGCGTGGGTAAAACCTCGCTGGCGGAATCGATTGCCCACGCAACCAACCGTAAATTCGTACGTATGGCCTTGGGCGGCGTGCGTGACGAAGCGGAAATTCGTGGTCACCGCCGGACTTACATCGGTTCGATGCCGGGTAGATTGATTCAAAAGATGACAAAAGTGGGCGTACGCAACCCGCTGTTCCTGCTCGATGAAATCGACAAGATGGGCAGCGACATGCGTGGCGACCCGGCGTCGGCGTTGCTGGAGGTGCTCGATCCCGAGCAGAACCACAACTTCAACGATCACTATCTGGAAGTCGATTACGACCTCTCGGATGTGATGTTCCTGTGCACCTCGAACTCGATGAACATCCCGCCAGCGCTGCTGGACCGGATGGAAGTCATCCGTCTGCCGGGTTACACCGAAGACGAGAAGATCAACATCGCCGTGAAATACCTCTCGCCGAAACAGATTGCCGCCAATGGTCTGAAGAAGGGCGAGCTGGAGTTCGACGAGGAAGCGATCCGCGACATCATCCGTTATTACACCCGTGAAGCGGGCGTGCGGGGCCTTGAGCGACAGATCGCCAAGGTCTGCCGCAAGGCAGTGAAAGAGCATGCGCTGGAAAAACGCTTCTCGGTAAAAGTGACAGCTGATCTGCTCGAGCATTTCCTCGGCGTGCGCAAGTTCCGCTACGGCCTGGCCGAGCAACAGGATCAGGTGGGGCAGGTGACTGGCCTGGCGTGGACTCAGGTTGGCGGCGAATTGCTGACCATCGAAGCCGCAGTGATTCCGGGTAAAGGGCAGCTGATCAAGACCGGTTCGCTCGGTGATGTGATGGTCGAATCGATCACTGCCGCACAGACCGTCGTGCGCAGCCGGGCGAAAAGCCTGGGCATCCCGCTGGACTTCCACGAGAAGCGCGACACCCACATTCACATGCCGGAAGGTGCTACGCCGAAAGACGGCCCAAGTGCAGGCGTAGGTATGTGCACGGCGTTGGTCTCGGCATTGACCGGCATTCCGGTGCGCGCCGATGTTGCCATGACCGGTGAAATCACTCTGCGTGGGCAAGTGCTGGCAATTGGCGGTTTGAAAGAAAAACTGCTGGCGGCACATCGCGGCGGAATCAAGATTGTGATTATTCCGGAAGAAAACGTCCGCGATCTGAAGGAGATTCCTGACAATATCAAGCAGGATCTGCAGATCAAACCGGTTAAATGGATTGACGAGGTCCTGCAAATTGCGCTGCAATACGCGCCGGAGCCCTTGCCGGATGTGGCTCCGGAGATAGTTGCCAAGGACGAAAAACGCGAGTCTGATGCCAAGGAAAGAATTAGCACGCATTAATACGTTTTAGCCTGGGGGGCTTTCCTTGACAGCATTTTAGAGCCCTTGTTATAAAGCGGCTCTTAAGTGTCTGTAGGCCATTCAGCACTCGTTTTTGCTTTCACCAAAAAACTTAGAAACATCTCAAAATAGATATAAGGGGACTTAGAGTGAACAAGTCGGAACTGATTGATGCTATCGCTGCATCCGCTGATATCCCGAAAGCTGCTGCTGGCCGTGCGCTGGACGCTGTAATCGAATCCGTCACTGGCGCTCTGAAGGCTGGCGACTCCGTTGTTCTGGTTGGTTTCGGTACTTTCTCCGTGACTGACCGTCCGGCTCGTACCGGTCGCAACCCGCAAACCGGCAAGTCTCTGGAAATCCCGGCTGCCAAGAAGCCAGGTTTCAAAGCCGGTAAAGCGCTGAAAGAAGCTGTTAACTGAGTTTCCAGGTTTTTACCCATCCGGGTCGGGGTCAAGCCTGACTTGGCAGCGGAGCGGTAGAGCAGGTGGCTGAAAGAGCCACCTGTAACGCCGGGATCGAGGGTTCGAGCCCTGTCCGCTCCGCCAGTTACGAGAAGGCGCATCCTCGGATGCGCCTTTCTTCTATCCGGATTCTACCCACGCTCCACGGTTGCCTAAATTGAAGTTCAACCGTTTCTGGGGGACGCATGCTGCAGAATATCAGGGACAATTCACAAGGCTGGATTGCCAAGACCATTATCGGGGTCATCGTTGCACTGATGGCCCTGACCGGTTTCGATGCCATTTTCCAGGCCACGACTCACAAGAACGAGGCGGCCAAGGTCAATGGTGACGAAATCAGCCAGAACGAGCTGAGCCAGGCCGTTGATATGCAACGCCGTCAGCTGATGCAACAGCTGGGCAAGGACTTCGATGCTTCCTTGCTCGACGAAAAGATGCTGCGCGAATCGGCGCTCAAAGGCCTGATCGACCGCAAGTTGCTGCTGCAAGGCGCCGAACAGGCGAAGTTCTCGTTCTCCGAAGCCGCGCTGGATCAAGTGATCCTGCAGACGCCTGAATTCCAGGTCGATGGCAAGTTCAGCTCCGAGCGTTTCGACCAGGTGATCCGTCAACTGGGCTACAGCCGCATGCAGTTCCGCCAGATGCTGGCTCAGGAAATGCTCATCGGCCAATTGCGCGCTGGCGTTGCCGGCAGCGGTTTCGTCACCGACGCCGAAGTGCTGGCATTCGCCCGTCTGGAAAAACAGACCCGTGATTTCGCCACTCTGAACGTCAAGGCCGACCCGGCTGCGGTCAAGCTGACCGATGACGAGGTCAAGGCTTACTACGACGAACACGCCAAGGAATTCATGACGCCGGATCAGGTGATCATCGATTACGTCGAGCTGAAGAAGTCGTCGTTCTTTGATCAGGTTGCGGTCAAGGATGAAGACCTTGAGGCGGCGTACCAGAAAGAGATCGCCAACCTGGCGGAACAGCGTCGTGCCGCGCACATCCTCATCGAAGTGAACGACAAGACTACCGAAGCGCAGGCTAAGGCGAAGATCGACGAAGTCCAGGCGCGTCTGGCCAAGGGCGAGAAGTTCGAAGCGCTGGCCAAAGAGTTCTCGCAGGACCCGGGTTCCGCCAACAATGGCGGTGACCTTGGTTATGCCGGTCCTGGCGTTTACGATCCAGCTTTTGAAAAAGCGCTGTACTCCTTGTCGAAAGACCAGGTGTCCGAGCCGATTCGTACCGACTTCGGTTATCACCTGATCAAGCTGTTGGGCGTGGAAGCGCCTGAAGTGCCGACCCTGGCCAGCCTGAAAGACAAGCTGACCCGCGAGCTGAAAGCCGCTCAGGTCGAGCAGCGTTTCGTTGAGGCGACCAAGCAACTGGAAGACTCGGCGTTCGAAGCCTCTGACTTGGCGCAGCCAGCAGCGGATCTGAAACTGACCGTGCACACTTCCAAACCGTTCGGCCGTGAAGGTGGCGAAGGTGTTGCAGCCAACCGTGCCGTGGTCACTGCCGCTTTCAGTCCGGAAGTGATTGATGAAGGTGCCAACAGCACCGCCATCGAGCTGGACCCGGAAACCGTGATCGTGCTGCGTTCCAAGGAGCACCTGAAGCCTGCGCAACTGCCGCTGGAAAGTGTGAGCGCGGCGATCCGCACTCAGCTGACCAAGGAGCACGCCAGTGCCGAGGCCAAGACCCGTGCCGAGAAGCTGATCGCTGATCTGCGCGATGGCAAGGCGCCGCTGGACAAGGCCATTGACGGTCAGAACTGGAAGATCACCGAAGCGGCCACCCGTGGTCAGGAAGGGGTTGATCCGGCTGTGCTGCAGGCACTGTTCCGGATGCCGAAGCCGGCTGCCAAAGACAAGCCGACCTTCTCCAGCGTTACCTTGCCGGATGGCAGTCTGATGGTTGTGCGACTCAACGGTGTTAACGAAGCTGCCGCGCCTACTGATGAAGAGAAGGCGCAATATCGTCGCTTCCTGGCTTCCCGTGAAGGGCAGCAGGACTTTGCGGCGTATCGCAAGCAGTTGGAAGCTGAGGCGGAGATCGAGCGGTTCTGATCTTTTGACTGACGTTTGAAGGAGCCCCGGCCTGGTTGGTCGGGGCTTTTTTGTTTTTGGTGGCTTGGCGGCCTTTGGGCCGGCCATGCTCTGGGTGGTTTGGGTGAATATCCGTTGCTGCGGGGTTGCTGATTACGGTTCCGCCCTTACGGCGGGTCACCTTTTCCAAACGCCGAAAAGGTAACCGAAAAGGCTTGCTCCTACGTTCGGCCCTCGCAGGCTCGGGTTCCTTCGCTGCGGGATCGATCCGGGCGCAGCGGCTCCGGTTTGCTTCGCTGCACCTCCTTCCGCTGTGTCTGGCTGCGCCAGACGGTCGCTACGCTCCCACACCCGGATCAATCCCTCCACTCAGCCTTCCGACGTCGCCGGTGGATCAAGATCAAAAGCACTCGAGCTTGCGCTCATTGTGTAGGAGCTGCCGAAGGCTGCGATCTTTTGCTTTTGCCTGTCTGTGGGAGCGAGCCTGCTCGCGAAGGCGGCCTGACAGCCGACCTGATCTTGAATTTTTACCTTTCTTTTGCATTTAGAACACGCCGGTCGGTTCTGGGGTGTTATGGCCGTCGAGCCGACAAGCCACGGCGAAATTGCGCGCGTTGATCGATCATTTGTCCACGCGGCTTTTTCCTGGCGCTCATGACCGGTAAAGTTGTAACCGATTCTTGACACTATTCCATGCGCCATGGGGCGGCGATCTGTTGCACAATACGCCCCGGACTGTTTTCCCTCAGGATGTTCAATGTTGATTTCCACTCCCATGCGTGTTGTCGGGCTGGCGCTTTTGTTGACTGCGGTGGCCGGTTGTTCGAAGGACAAGCCGATCTATGAGCATGAGAACTTCGATGACTCCGGCACCTTTTCGCGCAATTATCCGGTGACCGACACCGCCAGTTGCGAAGCGGCCCGGCGCGCGTTGCTCAGTCAGGGCTACATCATTACCAGCAGTGATCCGAAGCTGGTCAGCGGTCACAAGAGCTTCCAGCAGACCGGCGAGACCCATCTCGAGATCAGCTTCAACGTGGTCTGCGCCGAAGATGGCAGCGCCGGGCATCATGCGACGGTGTTCGCCAACGCCTTGCAGGATCGTTATGCGTTGAAGAAGACCAACAATTCCGCCAGCCTCGGTGTCGGTGTGTTGGGCTCGGTGTCGATGCCGATCGGCTCTTCGGATGATTCGATGGTCAAGGTCGCCAGTGAGACGGTCACGGCGCAGAAGTTCTACGAGCGCTTCTTCACGCTGGTGGAGCAGTTCCTGCCCGCCGATGCGAAGAAAGCGGCGCATATCGAAGAAAAACCGAAAACCGACCTCGGCGTGCCAGAACCAAAAGCCGCGCCTGCACCTGCTCCTCTGGCGCCTGCAGCGGAACCGGCAGCAACGCCAGCGCCGGCTGCAGAACCTGCACCAGCCCCGGCTGAAACCGCACCAGTGAGTTCCGAGCCGGTGGTACCGCCAGCGGAGTCGACGCCGATTACGCCGGCGCCAGCGCCCGTGGAAGAGCCCGCGCCGGCCAGCGAAACCATCACGCCACCGACCAACCCGGATATTCCTCCACCGTCGGAGCCGATTCCGGCGATGCCTGCGTCGGGCCAATAAGAAACCAAGCAAGACCCTGTGGGAGCGAGCCTGCTCGCGAAGGCGGTGTATCAGTCGACAGATGATCAGACTGACACACCGCCTTCGCGAGCAGGCTCGCTCCCACAGTGGTTTTCGGGTTGGCTTAAGATCTGGTTACACACCTGCGACACCATCGCCGCGATAAATCCCCAGCCACCTGCTACGTTTTATTCATGAAGGCTGCGTTTCACTTTTCCTTCACACGGGCACTTTATGCTCGGGGCACAGGTCGATTGATCAGGCCATTTTCATAGCGAGTAGTTGGGGGATTCATACGATGGATGAGTATCAGGAAGAACTGCTCGAATACCAGGCCTTTGAGCTGGATCAACCAGAACCGGCTGACGACGCGACGGAGCTCTGAGCTTCAGGCTCCCGAGCGGTAATTTCGTCGGGATTCGCCGGGCGTCTGCCCGCTCCAGCGTTTGAATGCACGCTGGAAGGCCTCAGCTGATGCGAAGCCCAGCAGGTAGGCGATCTCGCCGAACGCCAGTTCGGTGTCGCGGATGTAGGTCATTGCCAGGTCGCGGCGTGTGTCATTGAGGATCGCGCGAAATTGCGTGCCTTCCTCTGCTAGTTTGCGCCGCAGGGTCCAGGTCGGCAGTTTCAGGCGTGCCGCGACTTCTTCGAGATCCGGCTCGCGGCCGCCGTTCAGCAGCGGGCCGAGCAATTGGGTGATGCGCTCGCGCAGGCTGCGGGTGCGGGTCAGTTGTTCCAGCTCCCGCTCGCACAATTGCAGCAGATGTCGCCAGGTGCTCGGGCAATGTTCGGGATTGCGCAGGGCAAGGCTGCTCAGGCTCAGGCGCAGTTGATTGCGCTCGGCGCTGAACTGGATCGGGCAGTCGCCAAGCATTGTGTAGGCGTCGCGGTAATCCGGCGCTTCGAATTCGATTTCGATTCTCTCCGCGCGCAACGTTTCGCCGCACAGGCTCGACAACTGATGCAGCCAGCCGGCGAGGATCGAGTCGACCACGAAGCGGTTATAGGCGTTGTACGGGCTGATCGAGTAGAAGCGCAACCAGGCACCGTTGGCATCTTCATGAAAGCTGGACTGCCCGCGATAGTTGGAACCGTACAGCGGCTCGAAGCGCGTCAGGCAGCGGGCCGCTTCACGGACGGTGGGCGCTTGCGCCGCAGTGATGCCGGCCAGACCGGCCTGATTCAAGCGGATCATCCGGCCCATGCGCAGGCCCAGGGCCGGATCGCCGGTCAGTTGAATCGCCGCATGGCCCAGGCGCATGTATCGCGGGATCGACAAGCGCGCCCCGGCCTCGGCCAGTCGCGCGGCATCAAGGCCATATTGTTCAAGCAGAGGCAGCGGATCGGCGTCGTGGCTGCGCACGGCGTCGGCCAGACTATGGACGAAACCCACCGACAGATCCCCGAGGCGCATCGGCTGCGGCTTCATGGTTTACAGCCAGACGTTCAGCAAGCGCGCACCACGGGCCTCGCCATCGGCGAACTGCTGGCCGTTGCTGCTGAGAAAGCTTGTGCCGGTACTCGGCTTGTCCCAGAACTGCCCGCGCATGAACACACTCATGCCGGCAATCGCGTGGCTGCTTGGTGGTTGTGCGGTGAGGGTCAGTCGATGCCAGGCCTGACCTTCACTGAGGTCGCCGGGCTTGAGGCTGACCGAGCCCGGCGTGCTCGAACCCTTGTAGCCGCGCCATGGCTTGTCCCAGGCGCCTTGACCAATAACCTGCGCCGGCACGGCCACCAGTTGCGCGCCTTGTTCATCGAGGGTGCGGTAGTTGCCGGGATACCAGCTGTCACTGCCGATCAGGATGCCCAAGCGTCCGGCCGGTGTGTCGACGACCTGGATGGCGTGTTTGTCTTCGGCCTGAATCACACCTTGCTGATCAAAGATCGGATGCATCTGCCGCTGCGGCTGGCCCAATGGTATGCCGTCGCGACCAAAAACCACGCTGCTGTTGAACAGGGCGCCGCTGCCGGGCTTGAGCCGGCCGTCGCGGATGCTTGGCTCCGGCAGCACGACGGAGCCGGCGACAAGGGTGACTTGGAACTCCTTGGCCAGACCGCCGAACAGCGCCTGGTAATCCTTGGCCATGGCCTTGGCTTTCATCCGCAGATAAGCATCGTTCAGCCGTTGCTCGCCCTTGGCCCGCAGCCACGCTCGGGCAAACAACAGCGGATTGCTCGCCGCCAGCCAGTTCATTGCCTCCGCCAGGGTCGGCGCCTGATACAACTCGTCTTTCTCGCCGCTGATCATCAGCCAGGTGCCGACGTGCTCGGGCAACACCACCACGGTTTTTTCGTTGAGCAAGCCCTGATCGCGGGCCTGCTGCAGATACGCCGCGAGTTTGCGGTGCAGGCGTGCGGAGCTTTGGTAATCGGTGGGGAACAGTTCGGGCTGAATGCCGAGCAGATTGCCACGGTCGCCGGGCGTGCCCTGATTGACGGCGAGCTTGATGCGCAGGTCCGACAGGTAATGTCCCGCCGGCCGGTCTGCCGCCCACATGGCGTAGGTGGTCAGGGCGGCAATGAGGGCCATGGAGAAAAACAGATACAGAAGTTTGCGCATGAAAACCAACAACAGCCGGGTACAGAGTGTGGCGCCTAGGGTAGGGCCCATGGCCCTGATTGCCAAGGGGTGCTGCGCATTTGGATCAATAACTTGTCAGTTACGGTCATTGAGTGACAGCGGTGCGACTCTTAGTCTGTCGAACATGACTGACGGGGGACGCAGAGCTCCCGCAACTTTTCCGTGATCGCTCGTTGTGGAGTTACCGATGACCGCCGCTCATTACCCGCATTTGCTGGCCCCGCTGGACCTGGGATTCACCACGCTGCGCAACCGCACCCTGATGGGCTCGATGCACACCGGCCTGGAAGAAAAGCCGGGTGGCTTCGAGCGCATGGCGGCGTACTTCGCCGAACGTGCCCGTGGCGGTGTCGGCCTGATGGTCACCGGCGGCATCGGCCCGAATGACGAGGGCGGCGTGTATTCCGGCGCGGCCAAGCTCACTACCGAGGAAGAGGCGCTCAAGCACCGCATCGTCACTCGCGCGGTGCACGAGGCGGGCGGCAAGATCTGCATGCAGATTCTTCACGCCGGACGTTACGCCTACAGCCCGAAACAGGTAGCACCGAGCGCGATTCAGGCGCCGATCAACCCGTTCAAGCCCAAAGAGCTGGACGAAGAGGGCATCGAAAAGCAGATCAGTGATTTCGTCACCTGCTCGGTATTGGCGCAAACCGCCGAATACGACGGCGTCGAGATCATGGGCTCGGAAGGTTACTTCATTAACCAGTTTCTCGCCGCGCACACCAACCACCGCACCGACCGCTGGGGTGGCAGCTACGAAAACCGCATGCGCCTGCCGGTAGAAATTGTCCGTCGTGTGCGCGAAGCGGTCGGGCCGAATTTCATCATCATCTTCCGCCTGTCGATGCTCGATCTGGTCGAAGGTGGCAGCACCTGGGATGAAATCGTCATGCTGGCCAAAGCCATTGAGCAGGCTGGTGCGACCATCATCAACACTGGTATCGGCTGGCACGAAGCGCGGATTCCGACCATCGCCACCAAGGTTCCGCGTGCAGCGTTCAGCAAGGTCACGGCCAAGTTGCGCGGCTCGGTGAGCATTCCGCTGATCACGACCAACCGCATCAATACCCCGGAAATTGCCGAGCAGATTCTTGCCGAGGGCGATGCCGACATGGTCTCCATGGCCCGACCATTCCTCGCCGATCCGGACTTCGTCAACAAAGCCGCCGAAGGCCGCGCCGACGAAATCAACACCTGCATCGGCTGCAACCAAGCGTGCCTCGACCACACCTTTGGCGGCAAGCTCACCAGTTGCCTGGTCAACCCGCGTGCCTGCCACGAAACCGAACTCAATTACCTGCCGGTGCAGCAGATCAAGAAAATCGCCGTGGTCGGTGCCGGCCCTGCCGGTTTGTCCGCCGCCACCGTGGCCGCCGAGCGCGGTCATCAGGTGACGCTGTTCGATTCGGCCAGCGAGATCGGTGGCCAGTTCAACATCGCCAAGCGCGTACCGGGCAAGGAAGAGTTTTTCGAAACCCTGCGCTACTTCAACCGCAAGCTGCAAACCACCCATGTCGAGGTGTGCCTGAACACACGCGTCGACGTGGCCAAGTTGGTTGAAGGCGGTTACGACGAGATCATCCTTGCCACCGGTATCGCCCCGCGCGTGCCGGCGATTCCGGGCGTCGAGAATGCCAAGGTCCTGAGTTATCTGGATGTGATCCTCGAGCGCAAGCCGGTCGGCAAGCGTGTCGCGGTGATCGGTGCGGGCGGGATCGGTTTCGATGTCTCGGAATTTCTCGTTCATCAAGGCGTGGCCACCAGTCTGGATCGCGCGGCGTTCTGGAAGGAATGGGGCATCGACACGCAACTGGAGGCCCGTGGTGGTGTGGCGGGAATCAAAGCGGCACCGCATGCGCCGGCCCGTGAGGTGTTCCTGTTGCAGCGCAAGAAAACCAAGGTCGGCGACGGTCTGGGCAAAACCACCGGCTGGATTCATCGCACCGGTCTGAAGAACAAGCAGGTGCAGATGCTCAACAGCGTCGAATACCTGAGCATCGATGACCAAGGCTTGCACATTCGCATTGGCGAAAGCGGTGAGCCGCAGCTGCTGGCGGTGGACAACATCGTGATCTGTGCGGGGCAGGATCCGTTGCGCGAGTTGCACGATGGTCTGGTTGAGGCCGGGCAGAACGTACACTTGATCGGCGGCGCGGATGTCGCGGCGGAGCTGGACGCCAAGCGCGCGATCAATCAGGGTTCGCGGCTGGCGGCTGAGTTGTAAACACATTCTGTAGATACTCTGTTCACGGTCAAGCTTTTTGGGTGTGTTTACCGCTAAAAAG
>NZ_RCNX01000054.1:52036-53114 GCF_004307595.1 Pseudomonas sp. Sample_23 | reverse complement strand
CCTCCGCCCCCACCACCGCCAGAGTTCTCAACGAACATCGACGGCCAACCGATGCTGCACAACGCCGCTTACCCACCGAGGCAAACACGCCCCTGGTTCGGTGGCCCGGTGGTACCGCTGACCTTTCAGTTCATCACTCTGATGATTGCCGCCTGGTACGGCGCCAAGCTGCTCAGCCGGCCGATCCAGCGCCTGAGCGACGCCGCCGAGCGCCTGAGCGAAGACCTCGACAGCGACCCCCTCGACGAATCCGGCCCGCGCGAAGCCCGGCAAGCGGCGCACACCTTCAACCTCATGCAACGGCGCATCCGCGAACAGGTCCAGCAACGCGCGCGCATGCTCGGCGCCGTCTCCCACGACCTGCGTACGCCACTGTCACGGCTGAAACTGCGTCTGGAAAACATCAGCGACGACAAGCTGCAAAGCCAGATGCGCCAGGATCTGGGCGACATGATCGGCATGCTCGACGCCACCCTCACCTATCTGCACGAACAACGCACCAGCGAAGCCTTGCAGTTGCTGGACGTGCAGGCGCTGGTCGAATCGCTGTGCGAAAACGCCCAGGACCAGGGCGCCGATGTAGAGGTCAGCGGCCACTGCTCGCCTTTGCCAGTACAACCGATGGCGCTGCGTTCGTGCATCAACAACCTGCTGGACAACGCCCTGCGTTACGCCGGACAGGCGCGGATTGAACTGCTGGAACAGCGTGAGGAATTGCTGATACGGGTGATTGATCACGGGCCGGGGATTGCTGAGGACCAGCGTGAAGCCGTGTTTGAACCGTTCTACCGATTGGAAGGCTCGCGTAACCGCAACTCCGGCGGCGTAGGACTGGGCATGACCATCGCCCGCGAAGCCGCGAAGCGGTTGGGTGGGCGGTTGGACCTGGAAGAAACACCGGGTGGCGGGCTGACTGCCATTGTCCGCTTGCCACGGGGCTGAGGCTCAGCCGACTTGAAGTGTGAGCGAGCCTGCTCGCGAAAGCGTCTGATGATTCAATGCATCTGTTGAATGTACCGGCCTCTTCGCGAGCAGGCTCGCTCCCACAATGAAACTGAGTGTATTCGGTAGATATTGG
>NZ_RCNX01000054.1:0-52026 GCF_004307595.1 Pseudomonas sp. Sample_23 | reverse complement strand
CTTCGCGAGCAGGCTCGCTCCCACAATGAAACTGAGTGTATTCGGTAGATATTGGTTAGATGTGAGGGAGCTATCGCTGGCAAGCTCCCACAGGGATCGAGTGGTTTCAGAGAGAGATGGGTTGGCTGCCAGGCCGCCTTCGCGAGCAGGCTCGCTCCCACAATGAAACTGAGTGTATTCGGTAGATATTGGTTAGATGTGAGGGAGCTATCGCTGGCAAGCTCCCACAGGGATCGAGTGGTTTCAGAGAGAGATGGGTTGGCTGCCAGGCCGCCTTCGCGAGCAGGCTCGCTCCCACAAAATCAAAAGCAAAAGCAAAGCAGCGCAGCTGCCCGCGGCGAAGCCGCCCCACTCAACAATGAGCGCAAGCTCGAGTGCTTTTGATCTTGATCCACCGGCGACGTCGGAAGGCTGAGTGGAGGGATTGATCCGGGCGTGGGAGCGCAGCGACCGTCTGGCGCAGCCAGACACAGCGGAAGGAGGTGCAGCGAAGCAAACCGTAGCCGCTGCGCCCGGATCGATCCCGGAGCGAAGGAACCCGAGCCTGCGAGGGCCGAACGCAGGAGCAAGCCTTTTGGGTTACCTTTTTGGCGTTTGAAAAAGGTGACCCGCCGTAAGGGCGGAACCGTAATCCGCAACACCCGCAGAAACGGATATACACCCAAAACCCCAAGCGCATGGTCGGCCCAAAGGCCGCCAAGCCCCCCCTAGACCCGAGCCTGACTCTTACTCCAATCCGTCAAAAGACTATAAGCCACCGCCAACAAAGTAGGCCCAATAAACAACCCGATAAACCCAAACGCAATCAACCCACCAAACACCCCGAGCAACACAATCACCAACGGCAGATTACCGCCACGGCTGATCAGATACGGCTTGAGCACATTGTCCACGCCACTGATGATGAACGTCCCCCAGATCCCGAGAAAGATCGCCATCCCGTACTCACCCTTCCACACCAGCCAAGCCGTGGCCGGCACCCACACCAGCGGTGGCCCCATCGGAATCAGACTCAGCATAAACGTGACGATCCCCAGCACCAGCGCCCCAGGGACCCCGGCAATGAAAAAGCCGATCAACGCCAGCACCGCCTGCGCCGCCGCCGTACCAATCACACCGTTGACCACCCGCTGCACCGTGCCCGCCACCAATTCGATGTAATAACCGGCACGATCGCCAATCAAGCGCTGCAACAGACTGTGCACAAACGCCGCCAGTCGTGGCCCGTCACGGTAGAAAAAGAACACGAACACCAGGCTCAGCGTCAGCTCGAGAATCCCGCCGCCGATCTGCGCACTGCGCGCCAGCAGCCAGTTACCGACCTGGCCCAGATACGGCTTGATCGAGACCATCAACGCCGCGCCCTGCTGATCGATGCTGTCCCACATCGCCACCAGTCGCTCACCAACCAAAGGCACGCTGCCAAGCCAGGTGGGCGCTTCCGGCAAGCCGTCGACCTGCACATCCTTGATGAATGCCGTGGCATCGCGCACATGATCGGCAAGATTGAAGCCCAGCCACACCAGCGGCGCCGCCACCAGCAACATCCAGCCCAGTGTCAGGATCAACGCGGCCAGCGATTCGCGGCCATTGAGCGCGCGGGTCAACAAACGCATCAGCGGCCAACTGGCGAACGCCAGCACCGCGCCCCAGAACAGCGCCGACCAGAACGGCGCCATCACCCACAGGCTGGCACCGAATAACACCAGCAGCAGAATCTGCACCAGCAGGCGATCGTTATTGAGCATGGGAAGTCTCGGCAAAGTCAGTCAGCGAAAGAGTAGGCGAACACTGCGTGCATGCTCGCCCGGCACAGCTTATCGCAACAGGTCGATGCGCAGGCCAGAGCCTTCGAGATTGCCGGTTTCCATCCGGGCCGCCCGCACCCCCTGAGTGATCAACGCCTGGCGCCAGGCTTCGGCCTTGGGCCCGGAAACCGTGACCCGCAAGGTCGTGTCGAGATTCAGGCCACGGGAAATCAGGCGCAACCAGGTGGCATCCGGCTCCTCGACCAGTTTCGGGAAATCCAGCTCACCAGTGCTTTTCAACTGGCGCAGCAGGGTCGCCGAGGTCGGCAACAACTCGCCCAACGGCGCAGTCGCCTCGAACTGTTCGACATGCAGATAGGCTTTGCGATTGCCGCGAGTGATGCTGTAGAGCGCCACCAGCGTGTTGTCCTTTGGCGCCGCCAGCCGGAGCAACAGATAAGCCTGCTGCTCGTCAGCGCCATACAGCTTGGCGTTGCCGAACACCTCGTTGGCCCACAGGCTGCTTTCGCCGCAATCGCGGGCCTGGCACCAGAACAGCAACTCGGCGTCCTGCTGTTGCAGGGCTTCGCGGGCGGCGGTGAAGGCTTCGGTGGCGGAATGTTCCGGCGGCAACTCGTAAGTCACCGAGGTGGTCTGGCCACGGGCGGTGACCTGACCGTCGAAGCGCAACTGGCCGCTGATCTTGCGGATCGAGCCCAGCGGGTAGATGCGCTCCAGCTCGGCCGCCGGGCGATAGTCGACGATCTGTGCGTCGGCCAGACGCGGCACGATTTGCAGATCCCGGCTGCCCGGCACATCGGCAGCGAAGGACAAGGAGCTGAAGCAGCACAGCGCGAAAAGACTGAGTGGCCGCATAGTCAGGCTCACCGGACGGTCATGGCTGGGCGGGTCGGGGTCGCAGCGGTATAGAAATCCATCAAGTTTGTCTCCTGTTTCAACCCGCCCAGCCTCGGCAGTTGCCGGTAGCAAGTCAAGGCATGGCGAAGAAGCGATTGAAACAGTCTGCTACAAGACCTGCGCCAGCCTCGTCATTCAGGTGCAGATGATGCCCGCCCGGCAACTGTTCGTGACTGAAGGGTAGACGCTGGAGCAACTCAGGATGCCTGGCCAGCATGCCATCCGCCGCGACTACCAGATGCGCCGGGCAACTGACGCGCGAGGCAAACGCCATTGCCTGTTCTTCCGTCAGGCGCAGCGGCGATGGCAGGGTCAGGCGATTGTCGGTGCGCCAGGTGTAACCGCCGGGGACCGGCATCAAACCGCGCTGGGCCAACAGTTCGGCGGCCTCGCGACTGACTGCCACCAGGCCCTTCATCCGCGCCTCGATGGCACGCTCGAGGGTGGTATAGACCGGTTTGCGCTTTTCCCGCAGATCGAGTTGCGCCTGCAGGGCCATGCCCATGCGCTCGGCGGCGTTTTCGCCTTTGTCTGTCGGAGGAATCACGCCATCAATTAGCGCCAGATGGCTGATGCGTTCAGGCAGCGAACCGGCCAGCACCATCGAGACAATCGCGCCCATTGAATGTCCGAGCAGGCCGAAACGCTTCCAGCCCAGCTGCTCGGCGACTTGCAGCACATCATGGGCGTAGTCCCACAGGGCATAACCGGCGCCGTTGGGCCGATGAGCGGAATGACCGTGGCCGACCATGTCCAGCGCGACGATACGCAAACCGTGGAGCTTCGGCGCCAGCCGCGCGAAGCTGTTGGCGTTGTCGAGCCAACCGTGCAACGCGATCACCGGCAAGCCGTCCTCGGGGCCGAACAGATGCGCGGCCAACTCGATATGCGGCAGGTTCAGGCGCACTTCTTCGCAGGTCGGGCTCATGCGCAATCCTTGTTCTGCCGCTGTTCCCAGCGCATGAACAGATTCTTGAGCAGCCGAGCCGTGTCCTGCGGGCGCTCCAGCGGAAACATGTGCCCGCCGGGCATGCTCAGCGCCTCGCCCTGGGGCAGGCGCGAGACGAAACGTGTGTGATGGCGCATGACCACCCGGCTCTTGTGCCCGCGCACGATGGCCAGCGGCACCTGCAACTGGCGGGTGCGCCCCGGACTGGTGTGCGGCACGCCGCGATAAATGCTGATTTCCGTGGCTGGGTCGAAACGCAGACGCAGCTTGTCGTCGACCTGATGCAAACCGTGTTGCAGGTAGGCATCGAAGCATTCCGGGTCGAAGCCGCGAAACAGGGTTTTGCCGGAAAAGTAACTGCGTGCACTGTCGAGATCGGCGAACTCTTCACGGCGTCCGAGGGTGCGCCCGGCCGGGGTCAGCCGGTCGATGAAACCAAAACGCTTGGCCGCGCGAATCACCCACTGATCGGTGCGGGTCAGCACCGGCGAGTCGAGCATCACCACGCCGCGATACAGCTCGGGACAGCGCAACGCCGCGTGCAAGTGCAGCAGACCGCCAAAGGAATGGCCAACGCCCCACACCGGCTGTTCCTGCAGCTCGAGGTGATGGATCAGTTCATCGACCAGGTTGTACCAGTTGTCGTCCGCCGGAAAACGCGGGTCATGGGCGTGCTGCTCCAGATGCACGACCCGATACTCCGGCGCCAGCGCCGCGAACAACTTGCCATAGGTCCCCGAAGGGAAGCCGTTGGCGTGGGCGAAAAAGATCGGTTGCGACATGCGGGCAAATCCATGAGCGGGAATCGTGGCGTTGATTGTCCGCAAGAGCCGGCGTCGCAGCAATGACTGTAAGTGCCAGGAATGATGACAGTCCGGTCAGGGTGATGTGCATCAGCGAGACCGCTGCCCCCTCACCCCAGCCCTCTCCCCCAAGGGGGCGAGGGGGAAAGGGAGCAGATCGGGGGAGTGTCCGGGACCTGAGCTCGACTCGAATTATCAGGTCGACGAGGATCGCGAAAACCACACGGTAGGCCCCCTCTCCCTCTGGGAGAGGGCTGGGGTGAGGGCTCGACCTGACGGAACCCGATAGATGTCAACGCAGCGGCGGCTGTTCCCCCAGCGGCACCACCGCCATGGTCAGGCGCGATACGCAACTGGCCTTGCCTTCATCGCTGGTCAATCGGATGTCCCAGACATGCGTGGTGCGCCCGATATGGATCGGCGTGGCCACCGCCGTCACCCGCCCACTGCGCAAACCGCGCAAGTGATTGGCGTTGATCTCCAGGCCGACGCAATAGAATTTACTGGCATCGATGCACAGATAACTGGCCATCGAACCCACGGTTTCCGCCAGCACCACCGATGCGCCGCCATGCAGCAGGCCGTAAGGCTGGTGGGTGCGATGGTCGATGACCATGCTCGCGGTCAGCGACTGTTCGTCGAAGGCTTCGAAGCGAATATCCAGCACTTCGCCGATGGTGTTCTTCTGGATCGCATTCAACTGTTCGATGTCGGGAGTAGTACGCCACAAGCTCATCGCAGACTTCCTTTGTTGTTGTAATCGATGCTCAATCCTGCCACAGCACCGCCTCGCTGCGCGCGCTCCATTCTTCGAAGCGTGCGCCGTAGCGGTCTTCGATGACGTTGCGTTTGATTTTCAGGGTCGGCGTGAGGAAGCCGTTATCCACCGCCCAGTTGTCCTTGACCACCACCAGCCGGTGCAGGCGTTCGTGCTTGTCGAGGGCGGCGTTGACCTCCTCCAGCAGCTTTTCCAGGCTGGCGTGCAGACTGGCACGAGGCTCTTGCTGATTGACCGTCGACAGCACGCACAACCCCAGCGGTGCACTCAGGCCATCGCCGACCACGCACACCTGTTCGATGCGTGAATGCACGGCCAGACGGTTTTCGATCGGCGCCGGTGCGACGTATTTGCCCTTGCTGGTCTTGAAGATTTCCTTGAGTCGCCCGGTCAGGCGCAGGCGCCCTTCGCTGTCCTGCTCACCCTTGTCGCCGGTGCGCAGAAAGCCGTCTGCGGTGAGTGTCTCAGCAGTTTTCTGCGGTTCCTTGAAATAGCCGAGCATGTTGGCCTGGCTGCGCACCTGCACTTCGCCGGACTCATCGATGCGCACCTCGACTTCAGGGCACGGCTGGCCAATCCAGCCTTGCTTGTATCGCCCCGGCAGGCAGATATGCGAATAACCGCAGCCCTCGGTCATGCCGTACACCTCCAGCACATCGAGGCCAAGTTTCTGATACCAGGCGAGCAAGGTCTGCGGCACCGGCGCGGCGCCGGACAACGCCACGCGCAAGGCATCCAGGCCGAGCCCGGCCAGCACTTTGTGCCCGACCCGCTTGCCGATGAAGGGCAGGCCGAGGAGAAAATCCAGGCGCTGCGCCGGGATCTTGCTGTATACGCCCATCTGGAATTTGGTCCAGATACGCGGCACGCCGAACATAGCGGTCGGCCGCGCGCGCTGCAGATCAGTGATGAAGGTGTCGAGGCTTTCAGCGAAGAACACTGTCTGCCCGGTGTAGATCGACGCCAGTTCGACAAACATGCGCTCGGCGACGTGGCACAGCGGCAGATACGACAGCAGCCGATCGTTCTCGTTGAGCCCGAACAGCTGCGTGCCACGACTGGTGGCGAAACCCAGATTGGCGAAACTGTGCATCACGCCTTTGGGCAGGCCGGTAGTACCGGAGGTGTAGATGATTGTCGCCAATTGCTCGGCGGCGGGACGTGGATCGTCCTGGATTGGCGAACAGCTCTGCAGGTCCGCCCAGCTGTAATCGAACTCGCCTGGCGGATGCAGTGGCAGGCTGATGGTCGGCAGGCCCGCCGGCACGCCTTGCGCCATGCCCGCCCAGTCATCCAGTTTGCCGATGAACGCCAGCGCACTTTCCGAGTGAGTCAGCACCTGCGCCACGGACTCGGCGGTGAGATTGGGGTACAGCGGCACGGACACATATCCGGCCATCCAGATCGCCAGGTCGGCGATGATCCAGTGCGCGCAATTTTTTGAGATCAGGGCGATATGGCTGCCGGGCGGCAACTCCCGCGCGCGTAGCCAGTGCGCGGCGCAGCGGGCCTGATGGCCGACATCGGCCCACGTCAGCGTCTCGACCTGACCACCGCCGATGGGCTGCACCAGAAAGCGCTGGCGCGGGTGCCGGGCTTCCCGTTCGTAGAACACGTCCAGCGGCAAACGGAAGGCGGCAGACATGCGACTCGCTCCTGTTTTTTTTGGTCTGGAGCAAGCGTAGTCAACCAAGCAAGTGCTTGGTTGGAATTTTCAAACAAATAATTTCACGGATTGGCAGAAATCAATGTGGGAGCGAGCCTGCTCGCGAATGCAGTATGTCAGCCCCAAAAAGGGTGAATGACACGCCGCCTTCGCGAGCAGGCTCGCTCCCACAGGGATATGGCGTTAAGGGTGCTTGAGACTGTTGAGCTTCATCGAGCCAATCAGCAGCTCGCTGTGCTCAAGCTCCGCCAGCCCCGCTGTACTGACCTTCTCCGACGGATGCCCGGCGCCGTGTTGCAGATAGCTGAGCAGATTGCCCACCAACGGGTTGTGGCTGACCAGCAGCACATTGCTCACCGACACCAATTGCTCGGCGACCTTGTCCGGATCGCTCTCCGGCGTCAGCCACTCGACCGTACGGATCTCCGGCTCGAACCCCAGCGCCTCGCGCACGATCTGCGCGGTTTGCTGCGCGCGCAGATAAGGGCTGGCGTAGATCGCCGTCAGCGGCTGGCCCATCAGATGCGCCGCGCTGCGCAGAACTTCTTTACGACCATGCTCGGTCAGCTCGCGCTCGGAATCGATTTTCGAGCCGTGAGGCACCGCCTCACCATGACGCAATACCCACAGTTTCATAGTTTGGGCTCCTCATCGCGCACCGGATGCGCGGCCGGGGCGACGGTGTGCGGCGCTTCCCCTTCCGGGGTGTGCGGCACTGGCCAGTCGGCGAACGGCCAAGGCTTCTGGTCACTGTGGAACGTGCCGAAGCGGCCGATCTGCGCGAGGAACTGGCTGAGGCTGTCGCCGAAACTCATCAGGCTGGCGCTCGGTGCGCCATAAATCAGGCGGTAGATCAGTTGCACCAATACCACCGCGCCGAGGATGAACTGCGCGACTTGCCAGACCAGCAGATAAACGATCATCCACAGCACCCGCAGGAGGATGGATTCGTACTGGGTTTCGCTTTTCGGATCGTTCATGGCTTGCTTCCTGTCCGTGTAACAGCTGAATCAGTTGAAACCGCTGGTGGAAATAAAGTCGACGTCGGTTTTCGGCTCGGCACGCATCAGTAGACCGATCACCTGCTCCAGCGTGCGTCCTTCGAACAGGATCGCGTGCAGCCCGGCGACCAGCGGCATGTACACGCCGACTTCCTGGGACTTGGCCTTGAGCACCTTGAGGGTGTTGACCCCTTCGGCGACCTCGCCAAGACGCGACACCGCTTTGTCGAGGCTCAAGCCCTGACCGAGGGCGAAGCCGACCTGGTAGTTGCGGCTCTTGGGTGACGAACAGGTGACGATCAGATCGCCGACCCCGGCCAGACCAAGGAAGGTCATCGGGTTGGCGCCCTGATTCACCGCAAAGCGGGTCATCTCGGCCAAGGCGCGAGTGATCAGCATGCTCTTGGTGTTCTCGCCCATCTCCAGCGCCACCGCCATGCCGGCGATGATCGCGTAGACGTTCTTCAACGCCCCGCCCAGCTCGACACCGAAACGGTCGGCGCTGGCGTAGACGCGGAAGGTGCGCCCGTGCAGGGCGGCTTGCACCGCTTTGCACAGTTCTTCGTCTTCACTGGCGACCACCGTGGCGGTCAGTGCGTGCTCGGCGATTTCCCGCGCCAGGTTCGGCCCGGACAACACGCCGATGCGCGCCTGCGGGGCGATCTCTTCGAGAATCTGGCTCATCAGCTTGAAGGTCTGCGCTTCGATGCCTTTGGTCAGGCTGACCAGCATCTTGCCGCTCAAGCGCTCGGCGTGGGCGGCGAGTACCGTGCGCAACGCGCTGGATGGCAGCGCGACAAAGCACAGATCGCAGGCATCGAGAGTGGCTTGCAGGTCGGTGACAGCAGTCACGCCCGGGAGAATCTTGATGCCTTTGAGATAACGCGGGTTTTCGCGGTTGACCCGGATGGCCTCGGCCTGCTCGGGGTCGCGCATCCACTGAAGGACTTGATGGCCGTTCTCGGCCAGCAGATTGGCCACGGCGGTACCAAAACTTCCGCCTCCCAGGACCGCAATCGGGCGCTGTTCAGTCATATGCAATCCGTTAATCCATACCAGTGGCGATGCCGGGCATTATACGGGGCGACCCGGTGGCGGCCAGCCCCAGCAACAATTACCGACATTTGTAGGAAGAAGACCAATAAAACCTAGGAAAATGCCTGCAACGTCACTGGAAAAGTCGCCGCCCTCGGTTAACATGCGCGCCAATTCTTCTCTCTGCAGGCTGTGTCGTGTTTTCTGGCCCTCCTCCCCCGCGCTCGCCGCTGCTCCTGGCGCTGCTGTTCAGCCCGCTGGTGCTGGCGGACGATCTGTTCGTCGACAGCCAGACGCTGCCGCAGGTGCTTACCGCCACGCGGCTGAAGCAGACGCCAGCGGAAGTGCCCGGGAGCATGACCGTTCTCGACAGCGAACTGATCAGCGCCAGCGGTGCCCGCGACATCAGCGAGCTGCTGCGGCTGGTGCCGGGAATGATGGTTGGCAGCATCAACGGCAATCAGCCGGCGGTGAACTACCACGGCACCAACGCCAGCGAAGCGCGGCGCATGCAGGTGTTGATCGATGGCCGTTCGGTGTACCGCGCCGGCCTGGCGACGGTGGACTGGAGCGATATCCCGGTAGCGATGGAAGACATTGACCGGATCGAGGTGTTTCGCGGCCCGAACACGGTCAGCTACGGCGCCAACGCGCTGATGGCGGTGATCAACATCATCACCCGCCACCCGGCCGACAGCCATGGCACGCGTTTGAAGATCACGCGCGGCCAGCGTGGCATCAACGACTTTTATGCCAGTCAGGGCACCGGTTGGGACGGCGGTGATCTGCGCCTGTCGCTGTCCGGCCAGGAAGACGACGGTTTCGACAGCGACCGCAACGGCGCCGATTATCGCGACAGTCGACGCTTGAATCGTCTGAGCCTGGCGGTCAGCCACGACCTCAATGAAGGGCAAAGCCTCGACTGGCAGCTCAACGCCAAGGACGGCAGCAATCAGCGACCTTATACCTACCGCCCGGTGTTCTCGGGGATTACCGACGCCGGGAACAATTCCGACGTGGTGGCCAAGGATTACGCCGGTTCGGTGCGCTGGAACCTCGATATCAACCCCGAACACAGCCTTTATGTGCAAGGTTCGGCGCAGCACTGGGATCGCCAGCAAGTCTGGCGCGCCTGCGATGCCGAGGTGTCGTTCAGCCCCGAGCTGGCGCAGCTGTGGCAGCTCAACCCGAATTACACCGAACGGCTGGCGCGCAACATCAACCAGTTCACCGGCCCCGGCGCGGCACCCGGCACGCCGCAGGAAATGGCGCTGGCCAATCAAGTGCTCGAGCAATGGCGCAACGGCGCCAGCCGGACCTTGTGCGGCGATATCGACCAGAGCGCCCGCGAATCGCGCTACGACCTCGAACTGCAGGACACCCTCAGCCTGTCCGACAGCCTGCGACTGGTCAGCGGCCTCAACTACCGCTACGACCGCGCCGATTCCGAGACCTATTTCAACGGCACCCTCGACGACACCACCTGGCGCGCCTTCGGCCAACTGGAATGGCGCGCCACCGAGCACTGGCTGGTGCAGGGCGGAGCGATGTTCGAAGACACGCAACTGATCGGCAGTTCGCTGACCCCGCGCTTCGCGGTCAACTACCTGATCAACCCGCGTCATGGCCTGCGCGCGGTGTACTCGGAAGCGATCCGCTCGCCGGACATGTTCGAGAACAACGTCAACTGGAGCTATCAGGTCAGCAACCTGCGACCCTCGGCCTACGGCCAGTCGTCGGCGCGCTATTTCGTCAAGACCCGTGGCCCCGGTGATCTCGATCAGGAACACATGCGCTCGCGCGAGTTGGGCTACAACGGTTACTTCGCCGAACTCGGACTGGCCGTCGACGTGAAGCTGTTCTACGACGAAATCACCGGGATGATCAGCGAACCGCTGCGCAACAATCAGTACATCGCCAGCAACGCCAACAGCTCGCGCTTTCGCGGCACCGAAACGCAACTCGACTGGCGCCTCAGCAGCGCCGACCGTTTGCGTTTGACCTACGCCTTCGTCGACGCCGAGGCGAGCAATCCGCTGGACCAGCAGTTGACCTCGCGCAACAGCGGTTCCGCCGGTTGGCTGCGCAATTGGGGCCATGGCTGGAACAGCGCCCTCTTCTATTACGACGACAACGCGCTCAACGGCTATCGCTTCGAACGCGTCGACACGCGCATCGCCAAACGCATCGCCATTGGCCAAGCTCAGCTGCAATTGGCCGGCGTGCTGCAACAGCGCCTCGACCATCAGCCGAACACCTTCGTCGACAATAATTACGATGAACGCCGGGTGATGTATTTCAGTGCCGAGCTGGAGTTCTAGGATGCGCACCGGCCCGTCACGGAAGACGCCCACCCTGGGTCACTGGCTGGCCGGGCTCTGCCTGTTCATGACCGCGTGGCTGCACGGCGTCGCGGTGCAGGCGGCGGACATTCTGTTGACCGGCGCCGAGGAAAGCCCCGGCGTGCAGGCCTTCGTACAAGCGCTGAGTGAACTGCGCCCGACCGACAACGTGCGGTTCCAGCCGCTGGCCAGTTTGCCGGCACCGGGCAAATTACCGGCCAGTCTGCGCTTGATCCTGCTCGATCTGCCCAGCCTCGACTGGCGTCTGCAAGACTCACAAGGCCCGTCGACGCTGGTGTTGCGCATCAGTCGCTTGCAGGCGCGCCAGCGTTTCGCCGATGCCCAACCGGCGCGCCTGAGCCTGCTCTGGAGCGACCCGCCGCTGAGCCGGCAATTGCAACTGATCCGGCGGATCTTGCCGCAGGCGCGGCGGGTCGGCGTGCTGTTCGATGAGCACGGCGAATTCCTCATTGACGAATTGCGCGCGGCTGCGCGGCCGCTGAACCTGGAGATTGTCAGCCAGCGCTGGGACAACATCCACGACAGCCGTCCGCTGCAAGCGGTGCTGAAACGCAGCGATGTGCTGCTCGGCCTCGACGACCCCGATCTGTACAACTCGCAAACGGCGAAAAACCTCTTGCTCAGCAGCTACTCGCGTCAGGTTGCGCTGATCGGCCCCAACATTGCATTCGTTCGCGCTGGCAGCCTCGCCAGTACCTACAGCGACCAGAGCGACTGGCTGGCGATTCTCGACCATTTGCTCGATCAGCCCACCAGCGCATGGCCGCGAACGCTTTACCCCGCTCGTTTCAAAGTCTCAAGTAATGCGCAGGTGGCTCGTTCTTTAGGCATCGAACCGCTGAATGAAGCATCTGTCGCCAGTGCCTTGGCCGAAGGAGAGCGCCGCCCATGAGTTTTCGTCGTCGTTGGGACATCAACACCCGCACGCAGCTGATCAGCCTCGGGCCGGCGCTGTTGCTGACGTTGCTGTTGATCAGCTTCTTTACCTTCGTGCGCATCCAGGACTTGCGTCAGGAGCTGAACCACACTGGCCAGTTGATTGCCAACCAACTCGCCCCGGCCACGGAATACGGGGTGATCTCCGGCAACAACGAAGTGCTGGAAAGCCTGCTCAAGGCGACACTGGCCACGCCCAACGTGCGTTTTCTCGAAGTGCAGGACAGCGCCAACCGGATTCTGGTGTATGTCGAACAACCGGCCGACAGCCACAGCCGCCCGCATCAGGTTGAAGTGTTCCAGGCGCCAGTGCGTTTGCAGCGGATCGCCTTACACAACGACTTCTTCCAGGACGGCAAGGTCAGCAACAGCACCGCCGGCGAGGATTATCTGGGGCGAGTGATCGTCGGGCTGTCCAATGACGCTTTCAGTCAGCGCCAGCAGGAGATCCTGTTCAAGGCCGGGATTCTCGCGCTGTTCGCCCTGCTCTTCACCTTCGTCGTCGCCCGCCGTTTGGCCGGCAGTCTGTCGCAGCCGATCCGCGACATCGGCGATGCGGTCAAGGCGATTCAGGAAGGCGATTACAAAACCCCGCTGCCGATTGTCGATGACACTGAACTGGGTGCGCTGTCGCAACACATCAATAACCTTGCTCAGGCGCTGGAACAGGCCAGCCGCGAACAGCAGCAGGCGATGGCGCAACTGATCCAGACCCGCGAAGAAGCGGAAAAGGCCAACAACGCCAAATCGGATTTTCTGGCGATGATGAGCCATGAACTGCGCACCCCCATGAACGGTGTGCTGGGCATGTTGCAATTGCTCGAAACCACCGAGATGACCGAGGAGCAGGTCGAATACGCCGCACTCGCTTCGGAGTCGACCGAGCACTTGCTCAAGGTCATCAATGACATTCTCGACTTCTCGCGGATCGAACGTTCGGAGCTGGAGCTTGAGCACATCCCGTTCAATCTCGCCGAGCTGATCGGCGCCTGCGCGCAGTCGTTCCAGCACAGCGCGGTGCAGCGAGGCCTGGCGCTGAATCTGCGCATTCCCGACGACATGCGCGGCTTGCAGGTGCAGGGCGATCCGACGCGGATCCGGCAGATTCTGGTCAATCTGGTCGGCAATGCCTTGAAGTTCACCGAGCAGGGCCGAGTGAGCATCGAGGCGCAATGGCAGTCGCTGGACCATGACCTGCTGTGGTTCACCTGCTCGGTGCGCGACAGCGGCATCGGCATTTCTTCGGAGAGTCTGGAGCTGATGTTCAATGCCTTCCAGCAGGCCGACAGTTCGATCTCCCGTCGTTACGGTGGCACCGGGCTTGGTCTGCCGATCGCGCGGACTTTGGCCGAACGCATGGGCGGCACCTTGCGCGCACAGAGTGAGGAAGGACGCGGTTCGGTATTCACTCTGGAAATTCCATTGGCGCTATATAAGCAGGCAATGCCAGCGCTGGCCGCGCCGCGAGCGCCGAACGGTAGTGGTCAGGGTGAAGGACGCCATGTGTTGCTGGTCGAAGACAATCCGGTCAACCAGACCGTGATCGAAGCGATGCTGCGCAGCCTCGGGTTTGCCGTCAGCGTGGCGACCGATGGCGCGCAAGCGGTGCGCAGTGCCGAGGGTGGCGAATTCGAAGTAATTCTGATGGATTGCCGGCTGCCGATCATCGACGGCTACGAGGCCACGCGACAGATCCGCGACCTGCCCGGACGCAGCGATGTGCCGATCATCGCGCTCACCGCCAACGCCTTGCAGGGCGATCGCGAAACCTGTCTGGCAGCGGGGATGAACGATTACCTGGCCAAG
This sequence comes from Pseudomonas sp. Sample_23, assembly GCF_004307595.1. Classification (NCBI taxonomy): domain Bacteria; kingdom Pseudomonadati; phylum Pseudomonadota; class Gammaproteobacteria; order Pseudomonadales; family Pseudomonadaceae; genus Pseudomonas; species Pseudomonas sp. Sample_23. The sequence goes on along the minus strand of NZ_RCNX01000054.1, from coordinate 38,023 downwards.
CCGTTCAAACGCAATGACCTGCAGCAGATTTTGCAGCGCTGGGTGTCGTAGTGTGGGCCTTTCGACCATCTGCGACTGGCGTGAAAAGCGAAAGTGCGGCAGTCTTAGGCACCCGAACGAGCCCCAAAAGGGGCTTGATTAAAAATTTCAGTGCACAAGTGTACATTCATGTCCTTGGTGCTGTGACTTTCACCACAACGCAATAGTCTATGAGTAGGCTGCCGGTTCGAGGCATGAACGCCTTGAACGGTCGGGAAGATCTGCCCCACCTGCCGCATGGGATTATTGAGGAGCTCGCATGACCAAACAAAACGCCTTTACTCGGGAAGACCTGCTGCGCTGCAGTCGCGGTGAGCTGTTCGGCCCAGGTAACGCGCAACTGCCCGCCCCGAACATGCTGATGGTGGATCGCATCACCCATATCAGCGAAGAAGGCGGCAAGTACGGCAAAGGTGAATTGGTCGCCGAGCTGGATATCAACCCTGACCTGTGGTTCTTCGCCTGCCATTTCGAAGGCGATCCGGTGATGCCGGGCTGCCTGGGTCTGGATGCCATGTGGCAACTGGTCGGCTTCTTCCTGGGCTGGCAAGGCCTGCCGGGCCGCGGCCGTGCGCTGGGTTCGGGCGAAGTGAAATTCTTCGGTCAGGTGCTGCCGACCGCGAAGAAAGTCACTTACAACATTCATATCAAACGCGTCCTCAAGGGCAAGCTGAACATGGCCATCGCCGATGGTTCGGTCAGTGTCGACGGACGCGAAATCTACACCGCCGAAGGCCTGCGCGTCGGCGTGTTCACCTCCACTGACAACTTCTAAGGGTTATTCGCATGCGCCGCGTCGTTATCACTGGTCTGGGCATCGTTTCGTGCCTGGGCAATGACAAAGAGACCGTCTCCGCTAACCTGCGTGCAAGCCGCCCTGGCATCCGGTTCAACCCGGAATATGCTGAAATGGGTCTGCGTAGCCAGGTTTCCGGCTCCATCGACCTCAACCTTGAAGAGCTGATCGATCGCAAGATCTATCGCTTCGTCGGCCATGCAGCGGCTTACGCCTACCTGGCCATGAAAGACGCCATCACTGACTCCGGCCTGACCGAAGAGCAGGTGTCCAACCCGCGTACCGGCCTGATCGCCGGTTCCGGCGGTGCCTCCACGCTGAACCAGATGGAAGCGCTGGACATCCTCCGTGAGAAAGGCGTGAAGCGCGTTGGCCCGTACCGCGTCACGCGGACCATGAGCAGCACCGTTTCCGCTTGTCTGGCCACGCCGTTCAAGATCAAGGGCCTGAACTACTCCATCGCTTCTGCCTGCGCCACCAGTGCTCACTGCATCGGTACCGCCATGGAACAGATCCAGATGGGCAAGCAGGACATCGTCTTCGCCGGTGGCGGTGAAGAAGAGCACTGGAGCCAGTCGTTCCTGTTCGACGCGATGGGCGCTCTGTCCAGCAAGCGCAACGACACCCCGGAACAAGCTTCCCGCGCCTACGACAAGGACCGCGACGGTTTCGTCATCGCTGGCGGCGGCGGCATGGTTGTCGTCGAAGAGCTGGAACACGCTCTGGCCCGTGGCGCGAAGATCTACGCCGAGATCGTCGGCTACGGCGCAACGTCCGATGGCTACGACATGGTTGCCCCGAGCGGCGAAGGCGCGATCCGCTGCATGCAGCAGGCGCTGTCCACCGTCGACACCCCGATCGACTACCTGAACACCCATGGCACTTCGACTCCGGTCGGCGACGTCGCGGAAATGAAAGGTGTACGTGAAGTGTTCGGCGACAAGGCTCCAGCGATCAGCTCGACCAAGAGCCTGTCCGGTCACTCCCTGGGCGCCGCCGGCGTGCACGAAGCGATCTACTGCATGCTGATGATGGAAGGCAACTTCATTGCCGGCTCCGCCAACATCGACGAGCTCGACCCGGAAGTGGCCGATCTGCCGGTGCTGACCAAGACCCGCGAGAACGCCACCATCAACACCGTGATGAGCAACAGCTTCGGCTTTGGCGGCACCAACGCCACGCTGGTACTGAAGCGCTGGGAAGGCAAGTAATTCCCCACCGCTGAGCCGCACATGAAAACGCCCCGACTGGTTCGGGGCGTTTTTTTTGGCCTGCAGAAATCAGCCGGAAAACTTCCGGTCCGTGTTGTTGATCGTTCCCACGCTCTGCGTGGGAATGCAGCCCGTGACGCTCCGCGTCACTGGACGCGGAGCGTCCCCAGAGGCATTCCCACGCGGAGCGTGGGAACGATCAAAGACAGGGATCCAGAGCGTTCTGGAGATGAAACTTCTGTCATGAAACTTACTACCCTGCGACCGAATGTCGCGGTTTACGCGGCCTCCAGCACTGTTGCGAAATCCGCAACAACACCTTGCGCCAATTGGCGGTTTACTTAGCTGACTAACAAATCCTATAACAGAGTCCTGCACACGCCTTGGTGCAGTAACTTGAGATCTGGAGCTAGCAGATGACTGTAAAAGTAACTGAACGCGACGATTCACACATGTCCCACGAAGGCCTGGCCGCCGGCATCCGTATCTGGGATGTGCATCAACAAGACTTGCTGGTCGGCATGTTCCACAACGAAATAGATGCCCATAACTACAAGGCCGAACTGGAAGTGCAGGAACAGCAACGAGAACTGAAGTCCGCCTGAAACAACACAGCATTTGAAAACGACAAACCCCGCCATGAGCGGGGTTCGTCGTTGTTACAGCCGAGGCTTTACCACATCAGATCGTCAGGGATCTGGTACGCCGCGTACGGATCGTCCTCGGCGTTGACCTCTTCGGTCTGCACGTTGAGCTGGACGATGCGCTGCGGGTCGCGCTCCTGGATCTTCAGCGCCGCTTCACGGGGAATCACTTCATAGCCGCCGTTGTGATGCACGATCGCCAGCGAACCGCTACTGAGCTTGTTGCGCATCAGCGTGTTGACCGAGATGCGCTTGACCTTCTTGTCGTCGACGAAGTTGTAGTAGTCCTCGGTGGTCAGCTTGGGCAGACGCGAGACTTCGATCAACTGCTTGACCTGCGCGGCGCGGGCCTTGGCCTCGGCCTTCTCCTGCTGCTGACGGTTCAGCTCCTGGTCGCGCTTGACCTTCTCGGCCATGGCTTCCTGGGCGGCGCGCTGCTGCGAATCGTCCAGCTCGGCCTGGCCTTTGTGGGCCAGGCGTTGTTGCTTCTGCTTGTCTTTGCTGACCTGCTTGGCCTGCTTTTGGTTGACCAGGCCTGCTTGGAGCAACTGGTCGCGAAGGGAAAGGCTCATCAATGCTTACTCACTTGGGCAACGGCTCAGCCGCAGCTGGGCTCATTCTTTTCCTGGCGTTTGGCTTCGCCCCACAGGGCGTCCAACTCTTCGAGGGTGCAATCTTCCATGGGACGGTGGGTGTCGCGCAATGCCTGTTCGATAAAACGGAAACGTCTTTCAAACTTGCCGTTGGCGCCGCGCAAGGCGGTTTCCGGATCGACCTTCAGATGCCGGGCCAGATTGACCACGGAAAACAGCAGATCGCCGATCTCGTCGGCCACCGCCACCGGATCGTTTTCGGACATGGCTTCGAGCACTTCATCGAGCTCTTCGCGGACCTTGTCGAGGACCGGCAAGGCATCCGGCCAGTCGAAACCGACCTGCCCGGCGCGCTTCTGCAACTTGGCTGAGCGCGACAGTGCCGGCAAGGTGGCCGGCACATCATCAAGCAAGGACAACTGCTCGGGCGCAGAGGCTTTCTCGGCGCGCTCTTCGGCCTTGATCTCTTCCCAGCGCTGCTTGACCTGCTCTTCGCTCAAGCGCGGCACGTCGAGCGGCGCGTACAGGTCGCCCGTCGGGAACACATGCGGATGACGACGGATCAGTTTACGCGTGATGCTGTCGATCACCCCGGCGAATTCGAACCGCCCTTCTTCCTTGGCCAACTGGCTGTAATACACCACCTGAAACAGCAGATCGCCCAACTCGCCTTGCAAATGGTCGAGATCGCCACGCTCGATGGCATCGGCCACTTCATAGGCTTCTTCGAGGGTGTGCGGGACGATGGTCGCGTAGGTTTGCTTGATGTCCCACGGACAACCGAACTGCGGATCGCGCAGGCGGGACATCAGGTGGAGCAGGTCTTCGAGGGTGTACATCATTTTTCCGTCTCACCGCATAACCATTGTGGGAGCGAGCCTGCTCGCGAAAGCGCTGTGTCTGCAACAAAGATGTCGACTGACACGCCCTCTTCGCGAGCAGGCTCGCTCCCACAGGGAACAATCAATTGCATCACGGGGTACGGTTACGCCGGGTTTCGATGATGTTCGGCAATTGCGAAATCCGCCCCAGCAGCCGTCCCAGCGCATCCAGACCGGGGATCTCGATGGTCAGCGACATCAGCGCAGTGTTGTCTTCCTTGTTCGAGCGGGTGTTGACCGCCAGCACGTTGATGCGCTCGTTGAGCAGCACCTGCGAGACGTCACGCAGCAGCCCGGAACGGTCGTAGGCGCGGATGATGATGTCCACCGGATAGGTGAGCACCGGCACCGGGCCCCAGCTGACCTGAATGATCCGCTCCGGCTCGCGCCCGCCCAGTTGCAGCACCGAGGCGCAGTCCTGACGGTGAATGCTCACGCCACGGCCCTGGGTGATGTAACCGACAATCGCATCGCCCGGCAGCGGCTGGCAGCAGCCGGCCATTTGCGTCATCAGGTTGCCGACGCCCTGGATCTGGATATCGCCGCGCTTGCCCGGCTTGTAACCGGTCGCCTTGCGCGGAATCAGCTCCAACTGTTCGTTGCCGCGCTCCGGTTCGACCAGTTGCTGCGCGAGGTTGACCAGATGCGCCTGACGCAGGTCGCCGGCACCGAGGGCGGCGAACATGTCTTCGGCGGTTTTCATGTTGGCCTTTTCGGCCAGCTTGTCGAAATCCACCGCCGGCAGGCCGAGGCGATTGAGTTCACGCTCGATCAGGGTTTTACCGGCCGCGACGTTCTGATCGCGAGCCTGCAACTTGAACCAGTGAACGATTTTCGCCCGCGCGCGCGAGGTGGTGACGTAACCGAGGTTCGGGTTCAGCCAGTCGCGGCTCGGCGTGCCGTGCTTGCTGGTGATGATCTCGACCTGCTCGCCGGTCTGCAGGCTGTAGTTCAACGGCACGATACGGCCGTTGATCTTCGCGCCCCGGCAGTTGTGGCCGATTTCGGTGTGTACCCGATAGGCGAAATCCAGCGGCGTCGCGCCTTTCGGCAAGTCGATGGCGTGACCGTCGGGAGTGAAGATGTAGACCCGATCGGGCTCGATATCGACGCGCAGTTGTTCGGCCAGACCGCCGATATCGCCCAGCTCTTCGTGCCATTCGAGGACCTGACGCAGCCAGGAAATTTTCTCTTCGTAATGGTTCGAGCCGGATTTGACGTCGGTGCCCTTGTAGCGCCAGTGCGCGCAGACGCCGAGTTCGGCTTCTTCGTGCATGGAGTGGGTGCGGATCTGCACCTCGAGGACCTTGCCTTCCGGACCGATCACCGCCGTGTGCAGCGAGCGGTAGCCGTTCTCTTTCGGGTTGGCGATGTAGTCGTCGAATTCTTTCGGGATGTGCCGCCACAGGGTGTGGACGATGCCGAGCGCGGTGTAGCAGTCGCGCATTTCCGGCACCAGCACGCGCACCGCGCGAACGTCATAGATCTGGCTGAATTCCAGACCCTTGCGCTGCATTTTGCGCCAGATCGAGTAGATGTGTTTGGCCCGGCCGCTGATGTCGGCGTCGACGCCGGTGGCCTGCAGTTCGTCCTTGAGCTGGGTCATCACGTCGCTGATGAAACGCTCGCGATCCAGCCGCCGCTCGTGGAGCAACTTGGCGATCTGCTTGTATTGATCGGGTTCGAGATAGCGGAAGGACAAGTCCTCCAGCTCCCATTTGATGTGACCGATGCCGAGGCGATGCGCCAGTGGCGCATAGATGTCGAAGACTTCGCGAGCGACGCGGTTGCGCTTTTCATCGTCGGCGGTTTTCACCGCACGGATCGCGCAGGTGCGTTCGGCCAGTTTGATCAGCGCAACGCGCACATCATCGACCATGGCCACGAGCATCTTGCGCAGGTTCTCGACCTGCCCTTGGGTGCCCATGACCATCGATTGCCGTGGGCTGAGACTGGCGCTGATGGCCGCCATGCGCTGCACGCCGTCGATCAGCTTGGCCACTACCGGACCGAAGCGCTGGCCGATGGCCGCCAGCTCTATCTGGCCTTCGCGCACGCCGCGATACAACACGGCGGCGACCAGTGAATCCTGATCGAGCTTGAGGTCGGCGAGGATCTCGGCGATCTCAAGGCCCGTGCTGAAACTGCCGGAGCCTTCGGCCCACAGGTTCTTCTTCGCATTGGACTGCTGTTCGGCCTCGCGAGCGAACTCGCAGGCTTCTTTCAAGGCCTCGCGATCCAGTGCCAGATCGACACTGACCGCGTGATCGAGCCAGGCCTCGAGATTGATACTGCCGTCGGTGTTGATCGGCTGGTGTGCTCTCACCTGTACCATGCTGCTTTACCTTCCCTACGACGCAGATTCAATGCGTCAAATCGCTGATCCTCAGTGTCCGTTCGCGCTCGCGGGGCTCAGGCGAGCGCTGCGCGGACAGATCAGACGGATTCAGACGAGCCGTCCTGGCTCGCTTCAAATAACGCCATGGCCTCGACATGTGCCGTCTGAGGAAACATATCGAGAATCCCGGCACGTTTTAACCGGTAGCCCTGCTTGATCAATTCCTGCGTGTCGCGCGCAAGCGTGGCCGGGTTGCACGACACGTATACCAACCGTTTGGCACCCAGGGTCGCGAGCTTGCGCACCACCTCGAAAGCACCGTCACGCGGTGGGTCCAAGAGTACCGCAGAAAAGCCGTTTCCGATCCACTGGGCATCGCTCAAAGGCTGGGATAAATCGGCTTGAAAAAACTTTGTGTTATGCAAATTGTTACTGATGGCATTCGCAGCGGCACGCTCGACCATGGTCTGCACACCCTCCACCGCCACCACTTCACGGACGCCTTTGGCCAGCGGTAGCGCAAAATTTCCCAACCCGCAAAACAGGTCGAGCACGCGTTCTTCAGCCGTCGGTTTCAACCAGTCCAGCGCCTGGGCGATCATCGCTTCGTTGACCCCGGCGTTGACCTGAACAAAATCTCCCGGCCGATAAGCCAGCTCGAGATTCCACTGTTCCAGGCGATAACCGAGGCTCTGACCGGCCTCGACCGGTTGCGGTTCACCTTCGCCATGCAACCACAACTGCGCTTCATGAAACCGGCAGAAATCCTTGAGGATGCTCAGATCCGCTTCGGACAACGGCGCCATGTGTCGCAGCAATACCACCAGTGATGAGCCGCTGAACAACTCGACATGGCCCAACGCTTGCGGTTTGCTCAAACGCCGCAGCATCTCCGGCAAGCGGGTCATGATCGGTTGCAAGGGCTGTACCAGCACCGGGCATTCGCTGATCGCGACGATGTCCTGACTGCCGGCGGCGCGGAAACCCACTTCGAGTTTTTTTGCCTTCATGTCCCAGCGCACGGCGATGCGCGCGCGCCGACGGTAACCGAATTCCGGGCCGGTCAGCGGCGCCGCCCACTCTTCAGGTTCGACACCGGCCACCCGCGACAATTGCTCGGCGAGCATGCGCTGTTTCAGGGCGAGTTGTTCAGCGTGGGGCAAGTGCTGAACGCTGCAACCGCCACAGCGGCCGAAGTGTGGGCATGCTGCCGGGCGCCGCAACTCGCTGGCCTTGAACACGCGCTCGGTGCGCGCCTCGACCACTTTGCCGTGGGCGCCGAGCACCCGTGCTTCGACCTCTTCACCGGCAAGGGCGCCGAGGACGAACCAGGTTTTGCCTTCGAAAAACGCGATACCGCGACCGTCATTGGCCAGGCGCTCGATACTCAAGCGCTGCTTTTTGCCGGTCGGGATCTGTGGCGCCTTGCTGCCGCCGGTGGGCTGGAAGCGCAGGCCTCTCTCGTGTTTGGCCATCAGTTCGGCGCGTCGAAAATGCCGGTCGACAGGTAACGGTCGCCACGGTCGCAGATGATCGCGACGATCACCGCGTTTTCAACTTCTTTGGACAAGCGCAGCATCGCTGCCACCGCACCGCCCGAGGACACGCCGCAGAAGATGCCTTCTTCGCGGGCCAGGCGCCGGGTAACGTCTTCGGCTTCGCTTTGCGCCATGTCGACGATGCGATCGACGCGGTCAGCCTGATAGATCTTCGGCAGGTATTCCTGCGGCCAGCGGCGGATGCCCGGAATGGCCGAGCCTTCCATCGGTTGCAGACCGACGATCTGCACGCTGTCGCTCTGCTCTTTGAGGTAGCGCGACACGCCCATGATGGTGCCGGTGGTGCCCATCGAACTGACGAAATGGGTGATGCTGCCCTGGGTCTGACGCCAGATTTCCGGGCCGGTGGTGGTGTAGTGCGCTTCCGGGTTGTCGCCATTGGCGAACTGGTCGAGCACCTTGCCACGGCCTTCGGCTTCCATACGCTGGGCCAGATCGCGGGCGCCTTCCATGCCCTCTTCCTGAGTCACCAGGATCAGCTCGGCACCGTAAGCGGTCATCGCTGCCTTGCGCTCGGCACTGGAGTTGTCCGGCATGATCAGGATCATCTTGTAACCCTTGATCGCAGCGGCCATCGCCAGCGCGATGCCGGTGTTGCCGGAGGTCGCCTCGATCAGCGTATCGCCGGGATTGATCTGCCCGCGCAACTCGGCGCGAGTGATCATCGACAACGCCGGGCGGTCCTTGACCGAACCCGCCGGGTTGTTCCCTTCGAGCTTGAGCAAAAGGGTGTTGCTGGTGGCGCCGGGCAGGCGCTGCAAACGCACCAGCGGCGTGTTGCCGACGCAATCGGCGATGGTTGGGTACTGCAGGGTCATGGCGTATTCGCAATCCAGACGTGCGGGGGCGCCTATCATACCGGCAAACCCGCGCAGGCCATATCACGCAAAGTGCGGTGCTTATGGTTTATGGGAATAAGCGAATAAAAGTCGCGCCAGTGGTGCGACTTTTATTTGCGCAACACTCAGTTCTCGTGGTGCTGCTTGGAATTCGCGAGCAGGCTCGCTCCCACGGGGATGAATGTTGCTTATGCGATCTGCGGTGAATGCACAGCCATTGTGGGAGCGAGCCTGCTCGCGATAGCGTCAGTCGGCGCAACACCATCATCCGCCAACAAGCGCAAATTCAACCGCAGCCCCGCCCCGGTGTTTTCCGCCCAGAGCAACCCGCCCTGCCGTTGCACCGCGTTGCGGGCAATGCTCAATCCCAAGCCAAAGCCACCATCCCCGGGTCTTGATCCGTCCAATCGAATGAACGGCGAAAAGATCCGCTGCAGATCTTCGTCAGCCAAGCCGCCGCCCTGATCCTCCAGCCATAAATGCCAATACTCGCCATCGCGCCGTGCATCGAGACGCACAATCCCGCCCTCGGGCGAGTGACGAATGGCGTTGCGCAGGATGTTTTCCAGCGCTTGCGCCAGGGTATTGAGGTTGCCCCGCACCCAACACGATGCTTCGACCGAGCATTGCAGTTGCAGACTCGGCCAGCCGCTTTCATAACAGGCGTTGTCGGTGAGCATTTCCCACAGCGCCTGAATCTGGATCGCTTCATCCGGCAACGGTGAGCGGTCGGTGTCGAGCCAGGCCAGTTGCAGGGTGTCTTCGACCAAACGTTGCATGCCGTCGACTTCGCGGCCGATGCGTTCGCGCAGTTGCGGCAAGCCCTGTTCGCTTTCGCTGGCCACGCGCAGGCGGCTCAGCGGCGTGCGCAGTTCGTGAGACAAGTCGCGCAACAACTGCTGCTGCAAGGCGACCGTGGTTTGCAGGCGCTCGGACATGGAATCGAAGGCCCGCGCCAGCTCACCGAGTTCATCCGGGCGCTGGGTGATGCCGCTCGACAGGCGCACATTCAACTGGTCGGCGCGCCAGGCGTTGGCCTGTTCGCGCAGGTTGTTCAGCGGCACCACCAACAGGCGATACAGGCCGACGCAGAGCAACAGGGTGAACAGCCCGGGAATCACACCGTTGGTGATCACCCGCCAGAACACCCGGTACTTGCCCGGAACAAAGCGTTCGGGCAACTCGATGACCAGAATGCCGGCGGCCGGATCCTGCGGGAACGGTACCCGCAGCCAAGGTCGGCCCTTCTTGTGGATCGGCCAGTCGAGGCCGCGCAAAAAGGTCAGGTGCTGCACCTCTGCCGCGTTCAACGGCTGGCTGCTCAGCGACTGCAAATCAGCGCCGATCACGCCGACCCAACTGGCCTCGCGCAATTCCATGCTCTGCAACCAGTCATCGACGCCATTGCGCCCGCCGCGCTGCCACGCCTGTTCGGCTTGCGCGGCATAACGGCTGAGGGTGCTGCGCGCGTCACTGGAGAGGAACTGATTGCGCTCCTCCATGTAGCGGCCCCACGACCAGCTCAGCCAGATCATCAGCAGACAGAACGCCACCAGCAGGCACGCCAGTTTCCAGAACAGCGAATGCCGCCCCGGCAGCTCAGACAGTTTCATCAGCGCCACTCAAGACATAGCCCTTGCCCCACACCGTGCGCACTTCGCGCTCGGTGTAACCGATGGCTTTGAGTTTGCGGCGGATCTGGCTGATGTGCATGTCGAGGCTGCGGTCGTGCGCCGCAAAGCCGCGTTGCAGGACATGCTGATAAAGGAAGGCCTTGCTCAGCACCTCCTCGTTGTTGCGGTGCAGGGTTTCCAGCAGACGGAATTCGCTGCGGGTCAGCCCGGCCGCTTGCTCGCGGAAAAACACGTCGCACTGTTCGTCATCGAAACGCAGGGCGCCGCTGACCACCGCAGCGGTAACCGCAGGCGGGCGCCGATCCAGCGCCACGCGGCGCAGAATCGCTTCGATGCGCACATGCAACTCGGCCATGCTGAACGGCTTGGGCAGATAGTCATCAGCACCGAGGCGGAAACCACTGATGCGATCGGCCTCGGCACCCAGCGCCGACATCAGCAACACCGGCGTCGAATGGCTCTGCCGCAATTGCGTCAACAACTGCAGACCATCGAGCCCCGGCAGCAGAATATCCATCAGCACCACGTCGAAAGGCTGACGCTGGGCGATGTTCAGACCTTCCTGGCCGTTCTGGCACCAGGTCACCTGAAAACCGCTGCGGCCCAGATGCTCGTGCACATACGCGCCGAGGACCGGATCGTCTTCAATGGAAAGGATGCGTGGCTGGCCAACGGAAACAGGAGTCATGAGTATCTGCAAGTAATTCTCAGTTGGCGGATTATTCAAGATTGTCCGACAGCGGGCAACACAAGCTTGGCCTGTCGGACGAACGAGTGCGTGGGCGGCGCTGCATTTTCCGCAAGATTGCCCGCCTGCAAATCGCTACACTGCGCCCATGTCGCGTGCCGGATGCACGCATGTGTCAACAGATCAGCGGGATGCGGGAGATAGGCGTGCTCAAGAAACTGGGAATCAAAGGTCGCGTGCTGTTGCTGACCTTGTTGCCGACCAGCCTGATGGCGCTGGTGCTGGGTGGCTATTTCACCTGGACGCAGCAGACCGACCTGCACAGCCAATTGATGCAGCGCGGCGAAATGATCGCCGAGCAACTGGCGCCGCTGGTGGCGCCGGCGATGGGTCACGGCGACGCCGATCTGCTTGAACGCATCGCCACCCAGTCCCTTGAACAACCCGACGTGCGTGCGGTGACTTTCCTCGCGGCGGACCGCTCGCCACTGGCCCACGCCGGCCCGACCATGCTAAATCAGGCACCAAGCGGCGACAGCGCGCTGCTGCAACGACGCAGCGGCAATGACGCGACGCGCTACCTGATGCCGGTGTTCGGCAAGCATCGCAACCTCGCCGGCGAAATCATTCCCGAAGAATCCGAACGGCTGCTCGGCTGGGTCGAGCTGGAGCTGTCGCACAACGGCATGTTGCTGCGCGGTTATCGCAGCCTGTTCGCCAGCCTGCTGCTGATCGCCGCCGGACTTGCCGGCGCCGCCCTCCTCGCGTTGCGCATGGGCCGCACCATCAACCGTCCGCTGAGCCAGATCAAACAAGCGGTCGCGCAACTCAAGGACGGTCACCTGGAAACCCGCTTGCCGCCCCTCGGCAGTCAGGAGCTGGACGAACTGGCCTCGGGCATCAACCGCATGGCCGGCACCCTGCAGAATGCTCGCGAAGAATTGCAGCACAGCGTCGATCAGGCCACCGAAGACGTGCGGCAGAATCTGGAAACCATCGAGATCCAGAACATCGAACTGGACCTGGCGCGCAAAGAAGCGCTGGAAGCCAGCCGGATCAAATCCGAATTCCTCGCCAACATGAGCCACGAGATCCGCACGCCGCTCAACGGCATTCTCGGCTTCACTCACCTGTTGCAGAAAAGCGAACTGACCCCGCGCCAGCTCGACTATCTGGGCACCATCGAAAAGTCCGCCGACAGCCTGTTGGGAATCATCAACGAGATTCTCGACTTCTCGAAAATCGAGGCCGGCAAACTGGTACTCGATCACATTCCGTTCAACCTGCGCGACCTGTTGCAGGACACCCTGACCATCCTCGCCCCGGCGGCGCACGCCAAGCAGCTTGAGCTGGTCAGCCTGGTCTATCGCGATACACCGCTGTCGCTGGTCGGCGATCCGCTGCGCCTGAAGCAGATCCTCACCAACCTGGTCAGCAACGCGATCAAGTTCACCCGTGAAGGCACCATCGTCGCCCGGGCGATGCTCGAAGACGAACACGAAGACAGCGTGCAACTGCGCATCAGCATTCAGGACACCGGCATCGGTCTGTCGAGTCAGGATGTGCGCGCGCTGTTCCAGGCTTTCAGTCAGGCCGACAATTCGCTGTCGCGCCAACCCGGCGGCACCGGGCTGGGGCTGGTGATTTCCAAGCGCCTGATCGAGCAGATGGGCGGCGAGATTGGCGTCGACAGCACGCCGGGCGAGGGCTCGGAATTCTGGATCAGCCTGAGCCTGCCCAAGACTCGCGACGACGCCGAAGACCTGCCCGCCGCGCCATTGCTCGGACGCCGCGTGGCGGTGCTGGAAAATCACGAACTGGCGCGTCAGGCCTTGCAACATCAGCTGGAAGACTGCGGACTGCAAGTTACGCCGTTCAATACTCTGGAGAGCCTGAGCAATGGCGTCACCGGCGCGCATCAGACCGATCAGGCGATCGATCTGGCGGTGATCGGCATCACCAGCAACGACATGCTCCCGGAACGCTTGAACCAGCACATCTGGGACCTCGAACACTTGGGCTGCAAAGTGCTGGTGCTGTGCCCGACCACCGAACAGACGCTATTTCATCTGTCGGTACCCAACCCGCACAGCCAGCTGCAAGCCAAACCGGCATGTACGCGCAAGCTGCGCCGGGCGCTGTCCGATCTGGTCAATCCGCGCCAGCCCCGCAGCGAACCGGGCGAGCCGCTGTCCAGCCGTGCGCCGCGCGTGCTGTGTGTCGACGACAACCCGGCGAATCTGTTGCTGGTGCAGACCCTGCTCGAAGACATGGGCGCCCGCGTGCTCGCGGTGGAAAGCGGTTACGCAGCAGTCAAAGCGGTGCAAAGCGAATCTTTCGATCTGGTGTTGATGGACGTGCAGATGCCAGGCATGGATGGCCGCCAGACCACGGAAACCATTCGCCAGTGGGAAAGCGAGCGGCATTGCACGCCGCTGCCGATCGTCGCCCTCACTGCCCACGCCATGGCCAATGAAAAACGCGCGCTGCTGCAAAGCGGCATGGACGACTACCTGACTAAACCGATCAGCGAGCGGCAACTGGCGCAGGTGGTGTTGAAGTGGACCGGACTGGCCCTGCGCAATCAGGCACCGGATCGCAGCGGCGACAGCACGGCGAGTCAGCAGGAACTGCCAGTGCTCGATCACGAAGAAGGCTTGCGTCTGGCGGCCGGCAAGGCGGATCTGGCGGCGGACATGCTCGCCATGCTGCTGGCCTCGCTGGAAGCCGACCGCGAAGCGATTCGCGCCGCGCGTGACAGCCACGACCAGAATGCCCTGCTCGAACGCGTGCACCGTTTGCACGGCGCCACCCGTTATTGCGGCGTGCCGCAACTGCGCGCCGCCTGCCAGCGCAGCGAAACCCTGCTCAAGCAGGACGATCCGAAAGCCGCCGCCGCACTGGATGAACTGGAGCGCTCGATCAATCGACTCGCGGCGCAGGCGCGCATCAGCGCTTGATCCATGGCAAGGCGCTGCACGCGCAAAGCGCTACAGTTGTCGCGGGCCGTTGCGGCCCGCGTCGATGTTCCAGGAGGATTCATGCGCACGATCATTTTCAGCAGCCAGACCTACGACCACGACAGCTTCCTCGCCGCCGACTGCCCGGCCGGGCTTGAACTGCATTTTCAAGCGGCGCGACTCAGCCTCGATACGGCGGCGTTGGCCGAGCAGCACGAAGTGGTCTGCGCGTTCATCAATGACGACCTCAGCGCCCCGGTGCTCGAACGCCTCGCTGCCGGCGGCACGCGGCTGATTGCCCTGCGTTCGGCGGGTTACAACCATGTCGACCTGCCAGCGGCGAAACGCCTTGGCCTGGCCGTGGTTCGTGTGCCGGCCTACTCGCCGCACGCCGTGGCCGAACATGCGGTGGCGCTGATCCTCGCCCTCAATCGTCGTTTGCATCGCGCCTACAACCGCACCCGCGAAGGCGATTTCAGCCTGCACGGCCTGACCGGTTTCGATCTGGTCGGCAAAACCGTCGGCATCGTCGGCACCGGGCAGATTGGTGCGACCTTCGCGAAAATCATGCACGGCTTCGGCTGTGAATTGCTCGCTTACGATCCGTATCCCAACCCCGAGGTGCTGGCGTTGGGCGCACGTTATCTGAGCCTGCCGGAATTGCTCGCGCAGTCGCGGATCATCAGTCTGCATTGCCCGCTCAACGAACAGAGCAAGCACCTGATCAATCGCGACTCACTGGCGCACATGCAGGCCGGGGCGATGCTGATCAACACCGGGCGTGGCGGGCTGGTGGACACGCCAGCGCTGATCGACGCGCTCAAGGACGGCCAACTCGGTTATCTGGGGCTGGATGTTTACGAGGAAGAGGCGCAGCTGTTTTTCGAGGATCGCTCCGACCTGCCGTTGCAGGACGATGTGTTGGCGCGTCTGCTGACGTTTCCCAACGTGATCATCACCGCGCATCAGGCGTTTCTGACCCGCGAGGCGCTGGGCGCGATTGCCGCGACCACCCTGCACAACATCGCGACCTGGGCGGCGGGTACGCCGCAGAACCAGGTCGAGGGTTGAACGGTTTTACTTGGACAGCGAAGACGCCAGGATCAGCAAGCCCAGCCAGCCGAAGCCGAGCAGGCGCTGCTTGCTGGAATGGCCGTTGCGCAGCAGGAACCAGACGAAAAACGCCGGTAGCAGAAACACCATGATTTTCAGCCAGCCTTCCACCGGGCGGCTGCCATCGGCGTTGAGCGGTTGTTGTTCCTGGCGGGCCTGTTCCGCAGCCTGCTGACGACGGCGACGCCCCGCTGCTGCCGGCATCACTTTGGGTAAAGGCTCGGACACTGGCGGCGCAACCGCCTCGGGCACTGCGTTGTTGCGTGGCAGGCTGCCGAAGGAAATCGTCGAGGCTTGCACCGGTGCCGCCGTCGATTGCGCCTGCATGGCGGCGTGCTCGGCCATCGGCGCGCCGCAGTGAATGCACACCAGCGCTTCGGAACTGATGCTCCGCTTGCATTCATAACATTCGATCAGCGCCATGTTCCGTTCCTTCAGATTCGGGGGCCGGCAGTTTGCCATGACTGTCGGCGCATTTGAACCGGATCGAAGGTCGCACGCGTGCATCATTCTGCAATCGAGCCCGTGATAGCATGTCGCGCATATTTGGAGGACCCATGGTCGAACACGATTTCCGCTACACCCTGATGAACCCGCAACACACCCTCACCGAATGCCGCGCCCTGGTTCCGGGCCGCTATCAGGTGACCGGCAACGGTGGCTCGATCCGCATCGGCGATGCCCTGTTGGTCACGCTCAAAGGCAGCAAGGATTTGTCCATGCGCCTGACCGTCGACACGGTGCGCCACCTTATCAATCCGCCAGGCCAATGGACCGCGATGACCACAGGCCCGGTGTTCGGCGAACTGGCCATTCACACCTGGCAGGTCAACTGCGACAGCTGCGCGAAAGAGCTGAGCTTCGAATTCGCCGTGGATGCCAAACTCGGCAAGTCCGCTGAGAAACCCGCCGCCACCGCGCGCATCGCCGAGCTGGGCTGGAAAGCCGTCGGCGACAAGCACCTGTGCCCGAAATGCCAGGAGCCTGCGTGATGAAACGCCTCGCCCTGACCGCACTGATCGGTGTCGGCCTGGTCGGTTGCGCCGCAGAGCCGGTGCAACTGCAGCACAACCGCAGCTACATTCTGGAATGGATCGGCGAGCGGCCATTGATGGATTACAGCCATCTGACCGTGACCCTCGGCGATGACGGCCGCGCCTACGGCAACGGCGGCTGCAACCATTGGTTCGCGCCTTACACGCAGGACGGCGACAAGCTGAGCTTCGGCAAAATCGGCAAGACCCGCAAGCTCTGCGCCCCGGCGTTGATGGAGCAGGAACAACGCTTTTTGCAGGCGCTGGAAAAAGTCGAGCGCTGGGACATTTCGCCCATCGAGCAGATACGCTTCTGGCCGGCTCAGGGCAAACCGTTGCGCTGGTGGCTGGAAGAGGGCTGAGCCCCTTCTACGCCCGCAGGGGTCACCTGTGGCGAGGGGATTCATCCCCGTTGGGTCGCGAAGCGGCCCCCTGCGCAGTTCCAGGCGAACTGCAAATTCAGGGCTGCTACGCAGCCCAACGGGGATGAATCCCCTCGCCACAGGTTACTTGTTCCGCAACGCCTCCAGCTTCGCCAGCACCCCCGCCGCCGTCTGCTCACCCAGCAACTGCTCACGCACCTTGCCCTTGTCATCAATGATGAAGGTCACCGGCAGCGCCTCACTGCGCGGCAGGTCGAACAGCTCGGCCGGATCCTGCGCCAGCACGGTGAACTTGATGCCGAGCTTTTCACTCGCCTCTTTCAGTTCCGCGCCCTGCACATTGTCGAAGTTGACCCCGAACACCCCGACATTCTTGCTCTTGAGCTCATCAGCCAAATGATTCAGCTCGGGAATTTCCGTGCGGCACGGGCCGCACCATTCAGCCCAGTAATTGAGCACCACCCACTGCTTGTCCAGACGTTCGGACGCTACCTTCTGGCCGTTCTGGTCGATGCCGTAATCATTGCCGCAGCCCCCCAGCATCAACGCCCCGATTATCGTCAATGCCGCTGCCAATCGCCGTGTCATGTCGTGTTCCTTGTGAAAATTCGAAAGCGCCTGCGACCCATCGCCTCTGACGGTTCTGGATTGCGCGCCGCACAGTTAGAATAGCCGCCACTTTACGCCAGAAGCGACCCGCCATGACCGATCTGACGCTTTATCACAATCCGCGCTGCTCGAAATCCCGCGGCGCGCTGGAACTGCTCGAAGCCCGCGGCTTGACTCCGACTGTCGTGCGCTACCTGGAAACGCCGCTCAGCGCCACGCAGATCAAGGCCCTGCTCGGCAAGCTCGGGATCAGCGCGCGGCAACTGCTGCGCAGCGGTGAAGAGGAATACAAAACCCTGAACCTGGCCGACGCCAGCCTCAGCGAGCAGCAATTGATCGACGCCATCGCCGCACACCCGAAACTCATGGAGCGGCCGATTCTGGAAGTCGGCGACAAGGCCGTCATCGGTCGCCCGCCGGAAAACGTGCTGGAGTTGTTGCCATGAGCACGCCGTACATTCTGGTTCTCTATTACAGCCGCAACGGTTCGACCAACGAGATGGCCCGGCAGATCGCCCGGGGCATCGAGCAGGCCGGAATGGAAGCGCGTCTGCGCACAGTGCCGGCGATTTCCACCGAGTGCGAAGCGGTGGCGGCGGAGATTCCCGCTGAGGGCGCGCTCTACGCCAGCCTCGATGATCTGAAGAACTGCGCCGGCCTCGCCTTGGGCAGTCCGACGCGTTTCGGCAACATGGCCGCGCCGCTCAAGTACTTCCTCGACGGCACCAGCAACCTCTGGCTGACCGGCGCGCTGGTCGGCAAACCGGCCGGCGTGTTCACCTCCACCGCCAGCCTGCACGGCGGTCAGGAAACCACGCTGTTGTCGATGATGTTGCCGCTGTTGCATCACGGCATGTTGATCACCGGCCTGCCCTACAGTGAATCGGCCCTGCTCGAAACCGAAGGTGGCGGCACGCCTTATGGCGCCAGCCATCACGCCGGTGCCGACGGCAAAAACGGTCTCGACCAGCACGAAGTGGCGCTGTGTCGCGCACTCGGTCTGCGCCTGGCGAAAACCGCGCAGAAACTGGTGGGCTGATGGCGAAGAAGCCGAAAGTCCTGCCCTCGATAGAGTGGCTTGAGCCACGGGTGAAGGCGATGCGCGTGCTCAGCCTGCTGAGCTTTTTCGCCCTCGCCGGTTTGCTGGCGGCTTATTACCTGCTGTTCGCCGACCTGCATGGCGCGCGGCCTTGGGTGATTCTGCTGGTCGAGCTGATCCCGTGGCTGGTGCTCGCCCCGGCGATGATCATGGGCAGCGCCCGTGGCCATTCGTGGATGTGTTTTGTGGTGAACCTGTATTTCATCAAAGGCGCACTGGCGGCGTACGACCCCAACCGGCAGCTGTTCGGCCTGCTGGAAATGGCCGCGAGCCTGGCGGTGTTCTGCTCGGCGCTGTTGTATGTGCGCTGGCGCTATCAGTTGAATCGCAAATTGGCGGGTGAAGGCGAGATCAGCGTCGCCTGACCAAGCGCCATCAGTTGCTCCACCGATCGTTCCCACGCTCTGCGTGGGAATGCATCCAGAGACGCTCTGCGTCTCAGGGACGCGGAGCGTCCCGGGCGGCGTTCCCACGCGGAGCATGGGAACGATCGGATTGACTCAATGGTTGACGGTATAGGCGAGCATCATCGAAATCTGGCTCATCGGCCGTCCGCCGCTCTGTTCGTGCCATTGGTTGAACGCGTTTTGCACCGTCGCCAGATCACGCTGGCTGGTCGGCACTTTGTCGACGATCTTCTGTGCATTCAACGCTGCGACCACGTCGTAGCTCGGCACGAACGTGTCCTTGCCGACCATGCGCAAAAAGCGTGGCGCCGACAGCCCGCCGAGTTGGTGGCCGTGCTTTTTCAGGTAGGTCCACAGGCCGACGATATCGGTCACCGGCCAGTCGGCGATCAGCGCGCCGAAGCTGCCCTTGTCTTTTTCCACATCGAGAATGAACTGCGCATTGCGCGGCACGCTTTTCAGCTTGCCGAGGTGGCGGATGATCCGCGCGTCCTGCATCAGCCGCTCAAGGTGTTCGGCGCTCATCAGCACGACTTTTTCCGGATCGAACTTGAAGAACACCTCTTCGAACGCCGGCCACTTGGCGTCGACCAGGCTGTGCTTGAGCCCGGCGCGAAATACCCGCAGGGCCATGGTCGAGAGGTAGCGGTCGTCGCGGATCTTGCGCAGTTGTGCGGGGGTCTTGGGAACGGGCAGATGGGCTTCCAGTTCAGCCGCCGAACCGAAACGGTTCAGACAGTATTCGTGCAGCCACTTGTAATCGCGCATGCCCTCTCCTGAGGTTTGGAAATGAATAACACCTGCAGAAGCAGGCCCCTGTGGCGAGGGGATTCATCCCCGCTGGGCTGCGCAGCAGACCCCGAGATTTTGGGGCCGCTTCGCGCCCCAGCGGGGATGAATCCCCTCGCCACAGGGCTCGCTTCTACAGGTTGTGTTTACAGATTGACGACATTGACGAAACGCGAAGCCGCGGTCTCGTCGATCTTCAGGCTGGTGAAGTCGAACAGGTTGCGGTCGGCCAGTTGCGACGGCACCACGTTCTGCAGGCTGCGGAAAATCGATTCGGTGCGGCCCGGGGTCTTGCGGTCCCAGTCCTGGAGCATTTCCTTGACCACCTGGCGCTGCAGGTTTTCCTGCGAGCCGCAGAGGTTGCACGGGATGATCGGAAATTGCTTGAGGTCCGAGTAGGCCTGAATGTCCTTCTCGTTGCAGTACGCCAGCGGGCGGATCACCACGTTGCGGCCATCGTCGGCGCGCAGCTTCGGCGGCATCGCTTTCAGGGTGCCGTTGAAGAACATGTTGAGGAAGAACGTTTCGACGATGTCGTCGCGGTGATGACCGAGGGCCATTTTCGTCGCGCCGATTTCGTCAGCAAAGGTGTACAGGGTGCCGCGACGCAGGCGCGAGCACAGCGAACAGGTGGTCTTGCCTTCCGGCACCAGTTCCTTGACCACCGAGTAAGTGTCCTTCTCGACGATGTGATACTCGATGCCCAGTTCTTTCAGGTAGGCCGGCAGCACGTGCTCGGGAAAGCCCGGCTGTTTCTGGTCCATGTTCACCGCGACGATGTCGAACTTGATCGGTGCAACCTTCTGCAGGTGCATCAGCACGTCAAGCATGGTGTAGCTGTCCTTGCCCCCGGACAGGCAGACCATGACCTTGTCGCCATCTTCGATCATGTTGAAATCGGCGACCGCTTCGCCGGCCAGGCGGCGCAGGCGCTTTTGCAGTTTGTTCTGGTTGACCGTAAGAGTGCCCATGACGCGAAATCCGTGAGGTGTGACGAAAGGCCGGCATTTTACGCAAAAACCCCAGTAGCGCGAAGCATCTGTGGCGAGGGGATTTATCCCCGCTGGGTTGCGAAGCAGCCCTGAAACCCGAGAACTCGTATCGCCTGACACTGCTCGGTGAATGGCTTGGCGACTGCTGCGCAGCCGAACGGGGATGAATCCCCTCGCCACAAAAGTGTTTCGACCTCAAAAATGCCTTCCCCGCAAGACCCCGAGGCGATTACCTGCAATGTTTACAGCGCGATTTGCTCTAAGCCCGGCATACCGGTGCGCTGGAGTCCTTCCTATACTGCGACATAAGGTCGCACACGTCTTTAGACCCGTATTTGCTCGGCCACCTTGGCCCGTAGGCGCTCCGTTGGGGGGCGATGGCAATGACAAGAGGAGTGAATGGCATGATCCATCACGTAGTGGGACTGTTTACCCACCCCGATCAGGAATGGAAGGAGATTCGTGGCGACCAAGAGGAAAGCATCAGCCACATGTACCTGACGCACACGCTGATTCTGGCGGCGATCCCCGCTGTGTCGGCGTTCATCGGCACGACCCAGGTCGGTTGGGTGATCGGCAATCGCGCGCCGGTGATGCTCACGTTCGAAAGTGCCTTGTGGATGACCATCATGTCGTACCTGGCGATGCTCGGCGGGGTCGCGGTGATGGGCGCCTTCGTGCATTGGATGGCACGCACCTATGACGCCAATCCAAGCCTGGCCCGTTGCGTGGCATTTGCCACTTACACCGCGACACCGTTGTTTGTCGGCGGCCTGGCGGCGCTGTATCCGCACATGTGGCTGGGGATGATCGTCGGCACAGCGGCCATCTGCTACACGGTGTATCTGTTGTATGTCGGCCTGCCGACCTTCATGAACATCCCTTCGGATGAAGGTTTCCTGTTTTCCAGCTCGGTGCTCGCCGTCGGCCTGGTAGTGCTGGTGGCGATCATGGCGTTCACCGTGATTGTCTGGGGCCTGGGTGTCGGCCCGGTCTATACCAACTGACCTGTTTCCTGCCTGAGAAAAACAACATCTGCCAATACAGGCCGCCGCAAGGCGGCCTTCTCGTTGGGCAACGACCATTCGGCAGGTCGGCGATTCGCAAGTCGCCGGGGTTGCGGCATACTCGGCGTCTCTGGAGATCCATCAAGCATGCCCGAGCAACTCAATACCCGCGTCGAAGATTGTTACCAACTCGCTGAATCCTTTTTCAAACGCTCCTTCAAACGCCCCGTCGTCAGCCTCAAGCTGCGCGGGCAGAAAGCCGGTGTCGCGCATCTGCACGAGAACCTGCTGCGCTTCAACCCGCAGCTGTACCGGGAAAACACCGAGCACTTCCTCAAGCAGACCGTGGCACACGAAGTCGCTCACCTGATCGCTCATCAACTGTTCGGCGACCGCATCCAGCCCCATGGCGAGGAGTGGCAACTGATCATGCGCGGCGTCTACGAATTGCCGCCGGATCGCTGCCACACCTATGAAATCAAGCGGCGCAGCGTGACCCGCTATATCTACAAATGCCCGTGCCCCGACAGTGATTTCCCGTTTACCGCCCAGCGCCATGGTCTGGTGCGGCAAGGGCGGCGGTATCTGTGCCGGCGCTGCCGCAGTACGCTGGTGTTCAGTGGTGAGATGCGGGTGGAATAGTTGCTTTCTGCGGTGCCCTGACTGGCCCCTTCGCGAGCAGGCTCGCTCCCACAGGGGAATGCATTTCAATGTGGGAGCGAGCCTGCTCGCGAAGGCGGCGGCATGGGCGCTACAGAATCACCTTGGCCGAACGCAACTCGGCGATCCGCCCAGCACTCAAGCCCAGCTCCCCCAACACCTCATCCGTATGCTGCCCCAACCCGGCGCCAACATGCCTTGGCGCCGGCAACGCCTCAGAAAATTTCAACGGACAGGCCATCTGCGCCTGCGTCGTGCCATCTCCGCGCGGCACCTGCGTCACCAGCTTCCGCGCCTGCATTTGCGGATGGCGCAGCGCCTCGCCCAGACTCAATACCGGCTCGACACAGGCATCGACCCCGGCGAACAACTCACACAGTTCTGCAAAATCATGCCGCTCGAATTCGATCCGCAACGCCTCTTTCAAGGCCTGTTGTTGCTCAGGCCTGGGCGACAACCCGTGCGCCGCCAGTTCCGGCCGGCCCAGCGCTGTGCACAATTGCTGCATGAAGGCCGGCTCCAGACTGCCCACCGACATCCAGCGCCCATCCCGGGTACGGTAATAATCGTAAAAGCTGCCGCCATTAAGCATCTGGTCTTCCCGGCCCGGTTCCACGCCGCAGGCCAGATAGCCAGCGCCGGCCATGGCGTTCAGGCTGAACGCGCAGTCGGTCATGCTCACATCCAGATGGGTGCCCTGCCCGGTTTGCTGACGGGCAATCACCGCTGCCAGCAAGCCGATCACGCCGTGTAGCGAGCCGCCCGCCACGTCCGCCACCTGCATGCCCAGCGGCAACGGCCCGCTGTCGGCGCGCCCGGTATAGCTGGCAAGCCCGGCCAGCGCGAGATAGTTGATGTCATGCCCGGCGCGTTCCTTGTACGGCCCGGTCTGGCCGTAACCGCTGATCGACACATAAATCAGCTTTGGATTGATCGCTTTCAACGCTTCGTAACCCAGGCCCAGACGCTCCATCACCCCGGGGCGAAACTGCTCAAGGACGATGTCGTACTCGCCCAGCAGTTGCTTGATGATCTGCAGCGCTTCGGGCTGTTTCAGATCAAGCGCCAGACTGCGCTTGTTGCGGTTCAGATAAGCGTGACTGGCCGAGACACCGCCATCATGCGGCGGCAGCACCCGCAGCAGATCCATACGGGTTGGCGATTCGATGCGCAGCACCTCGGCGCCCATGTCCGCCAGCAGCAACGAGGCGAACGGCCCCGGCAGCAAGGTCGAGAAATCGAGAATCTTCAGTGAGGCCAGCGGTGCAGACATGGGCGAACTCCTTGGGCGATGTACTCAGCCTAGGCAGCCATCGTCGATGCGGCAATCACCGCAAATGTCAGCAGGTGTGACCGTTGCGCTCAAATTCCGGGCAAGAAAAAACCCCTGTGGCGAGGGGATTTATCCCCGTTGGGTCGCGAAGCGGCCCCTTCTCTGGAATTGGAAGAAGAGGCCCGCTGTGCTGTCCATCGGGGGTAAATCCCTCACCACAAGGGATTTTTTACAACCTCACATCGTACTGATGCGCAGTTCTTGTATTTACTTCACATTACTCGGGGTTGGGCCTTCAGCCACACCCAGGTCGTCTTCTTCACGCTCGTCGGAGATACCGCGACCGCCAGAAGCCAGCTCGGTCTGCAGTTGATCGGTGTCCAGTTCCTTGACCCACTTGGCGACGACGATGGTCGCTACCGCGTTACCGACCAGGTTGGTCAGGGCGCGGGCTTCGGACATGAAGCGGTCGATACCGAGGATCAGCGCCAGACCGGCAACCGGCAGGTGACCTACCGCCGACAGTGTCGCGGCCAGGACGATGAAGCCCGAACCGGTCACACCCGCCGCGCCTTTGGAGGACAGCAGCAGCACCAGCAGCAGAGTGATCTGGTGGGTGATGTCCATGTGCGTGTCGGTCGCCTGGGCGATGAACACGGCCGCCATGGTCAGGTAGATCGAAGTACCGTCGAGGTTGAACGAGTAACCGGTCGGGATCACCAGACCCACGACGGATTTCTTCGCGCCCAGACGCTCCATCTTGATCAGCATGCGTGGCAGTGCCGATTCCGACGAGGACGTACCCAGTACGATCAACAGTTCTTCACGGATGTAGCGCACCAGCTTGAATACGCTGAAACCGTGAGCCCGGCAGATCGCACCCAGCACCAGCACGACGAACAGGACGCAGGTGATGTAGAAGCAGATCATCAACTGGCCCAGTTGCACCAGCGAGCCGACACCGTAGGCACCGATGGTGAACGCCATGGCACCGAACGCACCCAGTGGCGCCAGTTTCATGATCATGTTGATGATGTTGAACATCACGTGGGCGAAGCGATCGATCATGTCCAGCAGCGGACGACCGTACGAACCCAGGCGATGCAGGGCGTAGCCGAAGATCACCGAGAACATCAGCACTTGCAGGATGTCACCGGTGGCGAACGCGCCAACGATGGTGTTCGGGATCACATTGAGGAGGAAACCGACAATGCTCTGGTCTTTACTGGCCGTCACGTAGGTGGCGATTTTCGAGGCGTCGAGGGTGGTGACGTCGATGTGCATGCCGGCGCCCGGTTGCACAACGTTGACCACGACCAGACCGATCAGCAGGGCAATGGTGGAAACGATTTCGAAGTACAGCAGCGCGTAGCCGCCGGTCTTGCCCACCGATTTCATGTTCTGCATGCCGGCGATGCCGCTGACAACAGTACAGAAGATGATCGGGGCGATGACCATTTTGATCAGCTTGATGAAGCCGTCACCCAGTGGCTTGAGGGCCACACCAGTCTGCGGATAGAAGTGACCAAGCAGGATGCCGATGGCGATGGCAACGATCACCTGGAAATACAGGGATTTGTACAGTGGCTGACGAGTCGTCATTGCAGGTTTCCTCAAGCGTCCAGCGGCAACATCCATCTGTCGAGCGCCGAACCTTAATTGCGAACCCTCCTGCACTGGAGGGATTTGTTGTTGGAACGGCATTTTTCCGGGCGGAGAAATGCACGCTTCTGTGGCTTGTATCGCAAACGTCGTGCCAGATTGGTGCGAATGGCAGCAAGCCTTTTGATATCAGGGGCTGGGGGATTTTCCTGTCACCAATCAGTGACTTGAGGTATGGCGGATTTCCGCCAACTGAGCGTCCAGTGTCCTGCAATTTGGCGGAAATCCGCCTTGTTGCGTTGCCGGCCCGCCGTTACGATCGGTGCCTGAACAAGGATTGCCGCTTATGCGCGAACGCACCATCGCCAGCCATTTCGCCCGTGCCGCCCTTGGCGGTGCACGCCGGCGCGGCCTGGATTATTCAGGCCTGTTGCAGCAACTTGGGATCAGCGCGGAATTGCTCGACGAGCCCCGCGCGCGGATTGCCCCGGAGCAGTTCACCCGGCTGATTCAGGGCTTGTGGCTGGCGCTGGACGACGAATACCTGGGTTTCGGTAACGCCCCGAGCAAGCCCGGCAGCTTCGCCATGATGTGCCACGCCTCGATTCACTGCCGCAACCTGGAGAAGGCTCTGCAACGTGGTTTGTTGTTTTACAGCCTGTTCCCCGACTCCCCACGCCTGACCCTGCGCCGCGAAGACGAATGGGTGCGTTTGAGTCTGGACGACGCGCAGTGGTGGGACCCGGATCATTTTCTCAGCGAGAGTCTGTTGGTGATCTGGCACCGCCTCGGCAGTTGGCTGATCGGCCAGCGCATTCGCCTCGAGCAGGCGACTTTCAGCTATCCGCGCCCCGAGCACGGCGGCGAATACGATCTGCTGTTCCCCTGCCCGCTGACCTTTGATGCCGAGCAAAGCAGCCTGCTGTTTCACAGTCGCTACCTGGCCATGCCGCTGTTGCAGGACGAACGCACGCTCAAGCATTTTCTCGAACGCTCCCCCGCCGACCTGCTCTCACGCCCCGACGACGGCGACAGCCTGAGCAGCCGCCTGCGCCGCTTGCTCAGCCGCGACGCTGCGAGTTGGCCGGATCTGGAAGCGGTTGCGGCGCATCTGCATATCAGCCCGCAGACCTTGCGCCGGCACTTGCGCGAGGAAGGCACCAGTTTTCAGGAGCTCAAGGATCAGCTGCGGCGGGATATCGCCATCTACCATCTGGGCCGGGCGGATCTGTCTTTGCAACAGATTGCCGAGCAGCTCGGGTTCTCTGAGCCTTCGGCGTTTCATCGGGCGTTCAAGAAATGGACGGGGCTGACACCGGGGGCTTATCGGGCGCAGGAATTGTGAAAGATCAAAAGCCCCTCACCCTAACCCTCTCCCAGAGGGAGAGGGGATTGATTGGGGATGCTGAAGATCTGGACCGGCCTGACAGTTATTCAGTGAATCCATATCCACTGCAAGTTGCTCAGGTCGATAAATTTCTCAAGACACTTAGGTCAGTTCCCTCTCCCACTGGGAGAGGGTTAGGGTGAGGGCCGCTTCATTCACACCGCAGGAAAATGAATCCTGAACGCCGCCCCGCCCATCGGTGAATCACCCAAAGCCAAACGCGCGTTGTAGCTTTCGATGATGTCCTTGACCACCGCCAGCCCGATGCCCTGCCCGGGATGCTGGGCATCCAGGCGTTCGCCGCGCTCAAGAATCCGCGCACGCTGATCGAGTGGCACGCCCGGGCCATCATCCTCGACGCACAATTCGATCCCGGCCAAGGACTCGCGCACGCTGACCCGCACTTCGCCGAGGCACAGGCGATAGGCGTTTTCCAGCAGGTTGCCGAGCATTTCCAGCAGGGCGCCCTGCTCGATCGGCACGTAGCAATGCTCCGGCAGATCAAAGGTCACGCGCACATGTTTGTCGCGGTAGACCTTGTCCAGCGTATCGCAGAGGCTTTTGAGCACCGGTTGCAGGCGCACCTGATGACGCACCAGGCCGCTTTTGCGCAGGCTGGCCCGTTGCAGTTGGTAGCTGATCTGCTGGCTCATGCGTTCGATCTGGCTTTGCAGGACCCAGGCCTGGTCGCGGTCTGCGGGACGCTGGGCCATGTCTTCGCTGACGCCTTGCAGCACCGCCAACGGGGTTTTCAGGCTGTGGGCGAGGTCGTCGAGGGAGTCGCGGTAGCGGCTGCGTTGCTGGCGTTCGCTGAGCAGCAAGCGGTTGAGCGAGCCGGTCAGGCGCAGCAGTTCACGCGGGTGTTTTTCCGTCAGGCTTTCGCGGGTACCGCCTTCGATTTCGTCGAGTTCCTGGCTCAAGCGGCGTAAGGCCTTGAGGCCCCAGGTCAGGCCGATCCAGAGCAGCGCCAGCAACACCAGCAATGCCGCGCCGAAGCCCAGATAGAGATTTTCGCGCAGGCCTTCGAGGGTGGTTTCGTATTCACGCACCGGTTGCAGTGCGACGATGCTGAACGCTGCGCTTTTGCCGCCGAGCAGTTTGACTTCGACGTCGTAGACGAAGAACTCCTGACCGCTGGCTTCACGAATCCGCGCGAACTCGTTGCCGAGGCCGTCGTAACGCGGTTTGTAGTTGATCTGTTCTTCCTGGGTGGCTTTCGAGCGCCACACCAGTTTGCCGTCGCGGTCGTAGATATAGCCGAGCAAGCGGAAATCGGTAAGGTTGAAACGCTCGTCGGGCAATTGCGACGGCATCACCAGCCGACCGTTTTCCACCCGCGCGGCGGAGATCAATGTGGTGACGTCGGAGGCCAGGCGTTGTTCGATCGAGTCCTGCAAGGCAAGGCTGAAGGCGCCCTGCATCGCCGGCAACAATGCGAGCATGAACAGCACCGCCAGCGTGGTGGCGGCGAGCATCAAGCGAACGCGAAGGGAACGGATCAAGTGCAGCGCTCATTGAACAGGTAACCGAGGCCGCGCACGGTGTCGATCGGTTTGAACCCGGCCGGGCCTTCGAGTTTGCGACGCAGACGGCCGACCAGCACTTCGATGACATTCGGATCGCGCTCGTCGTCATCCGGATACAGCTGCTCCATCAAGCGATCCTTGGGCACCACTTGCTGGTGATGGCGCATGAGGTATTCGAGGATGCGGTATTCGTAAGCAGTCAGCGCCAGCGGTTGCTCATCGAGGCTGGCCTGTTTGCGATTGAGGTCGAGCAGCAACGGCCCGGCAACGATGGTCGACTGGGTGAAACCGCTGGAGCGGCGCAGCAATGCGTTCAGGCGTGCGTCGAGTTCTTCGAACTGGAACGGCTTGACCACGTAATCGTCGGCACCGGCGGCGAGTCCTTCAACCTTGTCCTGCCAGTTGCCGCGCGCGGTGAGGATCAGGATCGGGAAGGTCTTGCCGCCCGAGCGCAACTGGCGGATCAGGTCGAGCCCGCCCATGCCCGGCAGGCCGAGATCGATCACCGCCAGATCGAAGTTGTACTGACCGGTCTGGTACAGCGCCTCCTCGGCATTGGCCACGGACTCGACCACATGACCGCTTTCCGTCAGGCGGGTTTGCAGGTGATGACGCAACAGCGCCTCGTCTTCGACGACCAACAGTTTCATGCCTTTCTCCCTATCACTTGAACTCTCCAGGCAACTACCTGTGGGAGCGAGCCTGCTCGCGAATCCGGTGGATCAGCCAAGCAAGTGTCGGCTGATACACCCCTTTCGAGCAGGCTCGCTCCCACACGTCAAACTGCGACAACCGCTTAGAAATAGTAGTTGGCCGACAGGTAGGTCTGCGCGCTGCTGGTCAAGTCCAGCGAGCCCTGTTTGCTGCCGCCGCTCTCTTTCATTTCGGTGCTGGCGTTGCTGCGCAGGTAACGGTAACCGAGTTCTATCGAGGTGTTCTGCGAAACTTGCTGCAACACACCCACCTGGCCACCGATGGCGTAACCGATATCGCTGTCACGGCTGAAACCTGGCGAATCCTGCGTCAGCTTGGTCAGACCGGCCGTGGCGCCACCGAACAACTTGGTGCTGCCGCCCACCGGGTAGAACAGGTCATAGCTGCCGAGCAGATTTTCCTGGCGCAGTTTAACGCCATTGTGCGAGCCGGAAACGTTGTCGTAGGTGGCGTAGTAGCGGCCCTGGCTGTTTTGCTGACCGAGGCGCATGCCGTAGGTGTTGTTGCCGTCGATGGCCCCGGTGACGTTGGGGTTGCCGAGATTGTTGTTGAGCGCGTGGGACTTGTCGATCTTGTCGCTGGTCTGGCCGAACGTCAGACCGGCGAAGTTGCTGGTGTCGTCGGCGTTCGCCGCGATGCTGGAGCCTAACAGGGTAAAAGCCAGCAGCAATTTGTTTAAACGAGTCATGGATATTTCCTCTTTCACAGTGCTGTTTGGGTATGGCGCAAGGTTACTGAGCCGCCCCTGTACGGCCCCTGAACCGTCTCTGAACCTGACCTGAACCGGATCGACTAGGCTGTTCTGACCACTTTCAATAAGGAGACCCGACCATGCGCCTGTTCCTCGCCCTCACTTTGCTGGCAGTCAGCTGCCTCACCCAGGCTGCGATCAAGACTGCAGAAATCCCCTACCAAAGCGCCGACGGCAGCCAACTGATCGGTTACTACGCCTATGACGACGCGATCAAAGGCCCACGCCCCGGCGTTGTCGTGGTCCACGAATGGTGGGGGCTGAACGATTACGCCAAGCGCCGCGCGCGGGATCTTGCCGAACTCGGCTACAGCGCGCTGGCCATCGATATGTACGGCGAAGGCAAAAACACCGAGCACCCGAAAGACGCCATGGCCTTCATGCAGGCAGCGACCAAGGATGCCGATGCCGCCAGTAAACGTTTCGCCGCCGGGCTCGATCTGTTGAAGAAACAAAAGCAGACCGACCCGAACAAAATCGCCGCCATCGGCTATTGCTTCGGTGGCGCCGTGGTGCTGAATGCCGCCCGTCAGGGTGTGCCGCTGGCCGGTGTGGTGAGTTTCCATGGCGCGCTGGCAACCAAGACCCCGGCGACTCCGGGCAGTGTGAAGGCGAAAATCCTGGTCGAGCACGGTGCGCTGGACAGCATGGTCACTCAGGACCACGTCACCGCGTTCAAGTCGGAGATGGACAAGGCCGGGGCGGACTACCAGTTCGTCAGTCTGGATGGCGCCAAGCATGGTTTCAGCAACCCGGATGCCGATCGCCTGAGCCATGGCGAGCATGGCGGGCCGGACATTGGTTACAACAAGGCGGCGGACGAGAAGTCGTGGGCGGATATGCAGGCGTTCTTCAAGAAGATTTTCGGTTGAGTCAGTAACGACCGAGGCGCGGCTTTCGCGAGCAGGCTCGCTCCCACACCGGATATCTGTCGCCCAGAAGATCCCTTGTGGGAGCGAGCCTGCTCGCGAAGGCTTCACCGCCGATCTCGACCTCGCCCCGACTAACCGGCAAAATGCCCGCCATGCATACCACCCCCGCCCTGCCCGCCTGCTGCACTGCGCTCGACAGCCACTGGCCGTTGCCGACGGTCCTGGCCGATACCGTGCTGCTCAGTACCCACTTCGACCCGACACGGTTGCTTGGCGATGACTTCCAGCGCAGCGCTGTGCTGGCGCCGCCTAGCATTCAGCGCTCGGTGGCCAAGCGCCAGGCCGAATTTCTCGCCGGGCGCATTTGCGCGCGGGCCGCGCTGCAACAACTCGAAGGCCTGAATATCGTCCCGCCGATTGGCGAAGACCGCGCGCCGGTTTGGCCGGCGCACATCTGTGGTTCGATCACTCACAGCACTGGCCGTGCGGCGGCGATTGTCGCCAACAAGCAACACTGGCGCGGCTTGGGCATGGATCTGGAAAACCTGTTGAGTCACGAGCGCGCTGAACGCCTGGCCGGGGAAATTCTCACCCCGGCGGAAATGCAGCGCATGGCGGCAGGCTCGCAGGAGCAACTGGCGCTGCGGGTGACCCTGACGTTTTCGGTGAAAGAGAGTTTATTCAAAGCGCTGTACCCGATCGTGCAGCAGCGCTTTTATTTCGAGCATGCCGAAGTGCTGGAATGGACTGCGGCGGGTCAGGTCAGGCTGCGGTTGCTGACTGATTTGTCCAGCGAATGGCGCAACGGATCGGAGCTGGAGGCGCAGTTTGCAGTGCAGGATGGGCAGTTGTTGAGTCTGGTCAGCATTCCTGCCTGAAGTTTTGCATTGCCTGTTGTGGCGCCTTCGCGAGCAGGCTCGCTCCCACAGGGGATTGCATTTCAAATGTGGGAGCGAGCCTGCTCGCGAAGGCGGTATCCCGAATCTCAGCGGCGCTCCTGATTCCTCGGCCAGCTCAGACTGAAACAGGCCCCACCCAGACTCTTGCTCTTGCCAATAATCGCGCGCCCGTCGTGCCAGTGAATGATCCGCCGCACAATCGACAAGCCCAGACCATGCCCGCCCGAGGCCCGCGTGCGGCTATCGTCCAAGCGCAGAAACGGCGTGAAGATCCGCTCCCACGCCACCTCCGGCACCCCCGGCCCGTCATCCTCGACGTCGATCCGGCAACGCAACTGGCCGACCTGATAACTCACCGTCACCTGCGAATGCGCATGGCGCATCGCGTTGCCCACCAGATTCTGCAGCGCCCGATGCAAATAACGCGGTTCAGCCTCGACCCACGCGCCGTCATTGTCGGCCGATGACAGACACAAACCGCGCTGCACCGTGACCTCGGCGCGCAGCGGCGCCAATTCTTCGATCACCTGATTGACCAGCGCATCCAGATCGATGCGCTGGAAGGTCAGCGCCGGCGAGCCCTGCTCCAGTCGTGCGTAGGTGAGCATTTCGTCGACCAGCTTATCGAGGTCCTCGATGTCGTGATCCATGCCTTCGCGGTATTTTTCCAGCGCTTGCGGAGTGGTGGCCGTGCCGATCATTTCCAGACCGAAACGCAGCCGCGCCACCGGCGTGCGCAGCTCGTGAGACACCGCGCGCACCAGCTCACGCTGGATCGCCAGCAACTGTTGCAAGTGCTCGGCCATGCCGTTGAACGCAGACGCCAGCCGCCCGACCGAGTCGGCACCGCGCGCCGGCACGCGGGTTTCCAGGCTGCCCTTGGCGATGCGCGTGGCCGCTGCTTCGAGGCCGCGCAAACGTCGCTCGAGCTGACGCACCAACAGATAAACGATAAGGCCGATCAGGGTCAGGCCCAGCGCGGCAATCAATACCAGCCATTCCGGCGGATACGGATTCATCTGATACAGCGGGCCGATTTCCAGCACCCACGGCGTGCCGACCATACCGGCGAAGACGCGGATCGAATCGCCGCCCTTGCCCAGCGCCATCACCGTATCGCCCTCGGCCACGCGGCGGCTCTGGTCTTCGTCGATGTCGGCGTCATTTACCGTGACCAGACGCAGATCGAAGCCAAAGCCCTTTTCCTGTTTTATCTGCGCCAGACGCTTGGGCTGTTCGCCGACCGGTACCCGCACCAGTTCATCGGCCAGCAGGTAAATGGTCGCCCGGGCCAGTTGCTCGCTGATCTGCTGTACCTCGCCCACGAGCATCATTTGCTCTTTTTCGCTGATCAGCCGATAGACCTTGGCCGCATGAGGCCCGGTCTGCTCGACCAGCGCCTGACCGCGCAGCACACGGGTGCGCTGGGCCAGATCAAGGTCGGTTTCGGCGAATTTCTTCAGTGTCAGCGGTATACCAAGCAGCCGCTCCCACACCAGCAACGCGCGATGGCGTTCGGTCTGGTTCATCGGTTGCAGGTTGTCGGCCATCAGCGAGAAGGTGCCGTGGGCCAGGCGCTCGCGGTATTGCTCGCTGCGCACCTGATTGAGCAGGTTCAGCGCCAGCACGCCGAGCACCGCCACCAGAATCAGCGCGGCGCACATGCCGCCGTAGATGCGCAGGAAGATCGAATTCACAGCGCCAGGTCTGCGCAGGCTTCCGGGACGAACAGATAGCCTTTGCTGCGGATGGTCTTGATCAGGCGCGGATGGTCGGGGTCGTCACCGATTTTCGGGCGGATGCGCGAGATGCGCACGTCGATCGAGCGATCCTGGCCGTCGTAGCCGATGCCGCGCAGGGCAGTGAAGATTTCTTCCCGGGAAAGTATCCGCCCGGCGTTGGACACCAGCAGCCACAGCAGGTCGAACTCGGCGCTGGTCAGCTCGATGCCGTTGTCGCTCAGCCAGGCTTCACGTAACGCGTTGTCGACCACCAGTGGACCGAATTGCAAACGTCGGGATTTTTCCGCGACCGGTTCCGGTGTGTCACTGCGGCGCAGCAACGCCTGGATCCGCGCCAGCAACAAGCGCGGACGCACCGGTTTGCATACGTAGTCGTCGGCACCGAGGTCGAGGCCGTGGATCTGATCAGCGTCATCGGTGCGCGCGGTGAGCATCAGGATCGGCCCGTCATACTGGCTGCGCACCTTGCGGCAGATGCTCAGGCCGTCCTCGCCGGGCAGCATCAGATCGAGGATCACCAGATCCGGCTGCTCCTTGATGATCCGCGCCGCCGCCAGCGCACCGTTGCCTTCGATCTCGACGCGCAGGCCATTGGCTTGCAGGTAATCGCGGGTGAGCTCGGCCAGTCGCTGGTCATCCTCGACGATCAATACCTGCCAGGTTTGTTGCTCCACCGGTGACC
This sequence comes from Pseudomonas sp. Sample_23, assembly GCF_004307595.1. Lineage (NCBI taxonomy): Bacteria > Pseudomonadati > Pseudomonadota > Gammaproteobacteria > Pseudomonadales > Pseudomonadaceae > Pseudomonas > Pseudomonas sp. Sample_23. Next base: position 4,300 of record NZ_RCNX01000054.1, on the reverse strand, counting down.
TCTGCTTGCTGTTTTTATTAAAAGAAGAAAGACAATCGCCTGACACGGACAAAACCTGTGGGAGCGAGCCTGCTCGCGAAAGCGTCTGTTGCTCCAACCTGAATGCTCAGTGGTCAACCGATTCGCGAGCAGGCTCGCTCCCACAATCCTGCGTATACCTCCCGATCATCTGTCATGTTTCAGGAGGATAAAAATGCCCATGCACCCAGCGATTGTATAAACGCCGGTCACGCGGAAAACAAGTCGGTAAATGCGTTCGGACAAGGCGGAATACTGTGATAGGGTTCGCGCCCTTAAAAAACCGCTGAAGCGTTTTTCCAGGCAAAAAAACAGTGACAAACGGTCTGGCTCAGCAGGTTCGCGGCCTACACGCGTTTTCGCTGTTTCTTACACAAATTACGCACAGGCTTATCCACAGGTAGTACGTTGCAATCCCACCCTGAAACGCATTATCTTGTAGCACGGCGAAAACAGAGACCCTACATATAGGGTTTTCACCTAAAACGCCCAACCACATTTCAGACCTGAAACTCAAGTGCTTTATGGCCAGTTTCCGGTAGAACAAGCGAGTTTTTTCAAGCCCAAACCGCACTGGCGGATGGCACCGTTTTATTTGGTCCGAAACGGACAAAACGGTATGGGTGTTGCAGTCATGACTGCCACCCGCGAAGGAATCCGGTGGCGAGCTTCGGCTCGTAACCAAAACTTCGGCAAGGATGCGGCGTTGCAGCCTTTTTCCTACTGTTCCGAAGTTTGTAATGCCGACGCCCGTCGGTTGCAGTGCTTCGGTACAGAACGGTGAGCACCATGACGGTGCCAAACAAACATAGAGAATGTGGAGACCACCCCCCATGCAAACCGACACAACTCGCGAGAACCCGCAGGGCACCTTGCCGCAGGCCGCCGATTCGACTTCGGATCTGGCAGCCACCGCGCCTGGCCAGCTGCGCGTGATCAAGCGTAATGGCACTGTCGTTCCTTACACCGATGACAAGATCACCGTCGCTATCACCAAAGCGTTCCTCGCAGTTGAAGGCGGCACCGCTGCCGCCTCGTCGCGAATCCACGACACCGTTGCGCGCCTGACCGAACAGGTCACCGCGACCTTCAAGCGTCGCATGCCATCGGGCGGCACCATCCACATCGAAGAAATCCAGGACCAGGTCGAACTGGCCCTGATGCGTGCCGGTGAGCAGAAAGTTGCACGCGACTACGTGATCTACCGTGACGGCCGTTCGAAAGAGCGCGCAGCGCACGCTCCTGCCGAAGCAGCAGTCAACGCGCACCCGTCGATCCGCATCACCCGCGCCGACGGCAGCCTCGCGCCGCTGGACATGGGCCGCCTGAACACCATTGTCACCGAAGCCTGCGAAGGCCTGGAAGAAGTCGATGGCGACCTGATCCAGCGCGAAACCCTGAAGAACCTGTACGACGGCGTGGCCCTGACCGACGTCAACACCGCGCTGGTGATGACCGCCCGTACCCTGGTCGAGCGCGAGCCGAACTACTCGTTCGTTACCGCCCGCCTGCTGATGGACACCCTGCGTGCCGAAGGCCTGAACTTCCTCGAAGTCGCCGAAAGCGCCACCCATCACGAAATGGCCGACCTGTACGCCAAGGCACTGCCGGCCTACATCGCCAAAGGTATCGAGTTCGAACTGCTGAACCCTGTGCTGGCCACCTTCGACCTGGAAAAACTGGGCAAGGCGATCAACCACGAGCGCGATCAGCAATTCACCTACCTGGGCCTGCAGACCCTGTACGACCGTTACTTCATCCACAAGGATGGCGTGCGTTTCGAACTGCCGCAGATCTTCTTCATGCGCGTGGCCATGGGCCTTGCGATCGAAGAGAAGCAGAAAGAAGACCGTGCGATCGAGTTCTACAACCTGCTGTCCTCGTTCGACTACATGGCTTCGACCCCGACCCTGTTCAACGCCGGTACCCTGCGTCCACAGCTGTCGAGCTGCTACCTGACCACCGTGCCGGACGACCTGTCGGGCATCTATCACGCGATCCACGACAACGCCATGCTGTCGAAATTTGCCGGCGGCCTGGGCAACGACTGGACGCCGGTTCGTGCGCTGGGTTCGTACATCAAGGGCACCAACGGCAAGTCGCAAGGCGTGGTGCCGTTCCTCAAAGTAGTGAACGACACCGCTGTGGCCGTGAACCAGGGTGGCAAGCGCAAAGGCGCTGTGTGTGCCTACCTGGAAACCTGGCACATGGACATCGAAGAGTTCATCGAGCTGCGCAAGAACACCGGTGACGATCGTCGTCGTACCCACGACATGAACACCGCCAACTGGATCCCTGACCTGTTCATGAAGCGCGTCTTCGATGACGGCAAGTGGACCCTGTTCTCGCCATCCGAAGTACCGGACCTGCACGACCTGACCGGTAAAGCCTTCGAAGAGCGCTACGAGTACTACGAAGCGCTGACCGAGTACCCGGGCAAGGTCAAGCTGTTCAAGACCATCCAGGCCAAAGACCTGTGGCGCAAGATGCTGTCCATGCTGTTCGAAACCGGCCACCCATGGCTGACTTTCAAAGACCCGTGCAACTTGCGCAGCCCGCAGCAGCACGTCGGCGTGGTCCACAGCTCGAACCTGTGCACCGAGATCACCTTGAACACCAACAAGGACGAAATCGCCGTTTGCAACCTGGGCTCGATCAACCTGCCGAACCACATCGTCGACGGCAAGCTCGATACCGCCAAGCTGCAACGCACCGTGAACACCGCCGTGCGCATGCTCGATAACGTGATCGACATCAACTACTACTCGGTGCCGCAAGCGAAGAACTCCAACTTCCGCCACCGTCCGGTCGGTCTGGGCATCATGGGCTTCCAGGACGCTCTGTACCTGCAGCACATCGCCTACGGCTCCGACGCTGCCGTCGAGTTCGCCGACAAGTCGATGGAAGCGGTCAGCTACTACGCGATCCAGGCTTCCTGCGACCTGGCCGACGAGCGCGGCGCCTACGAGACCTTCAACGGTTCGCTGTGGTCCAAGGGCATCCTGCCACTGGATTCGCAACAGATCCTGATCGAGCAGCGCGGCGAGAAGTACATCGATGTCGACCTGAAGGAAACCCTCGACTGGGCACCGGTTCGCGCCCGTGTACAGAAAGGCATCCGTAACTCGAACATCATGGCCATCGCACCGACCGCGACCATCGCCAACATCACTGGCGTTTCGCAGTCGATCGAACCGACCTACCAGAACCTGTACGTGAAATCGAACCTGTCGGGTGAATTCACCGTGATCAACCCGTACCTGGTTCGCGACCTGAAGGCTCGCGGTCTGTGGGACTCGGTCATGATCAACGACCTGAAGTACTACGACGGTTCGGTGCAGCAGATCGAGCGCATCCCGCAAGAACTCAAAGAGCTCTACGCGACCGCGTTCGAAGTGGACACCAAGTGGATCGTTGACGCCGCCAGCCGTCGTCAGAAGTGGATCGACCAGGCCCAGTCGCTGAACCTGTACATCGCCGGCGCATCGGGCAAGAAGCTCGACGTGACCTACCGCATGGCCTGGTACCGTGGTCTGAAAACCACCTACTACCTCCGTGCCCTGGCCGCGACCAGCACCGAGAAGTCGACCATCAACACCGGTAAGCTGAACGCTGTTTCCAGCGGCGGCAACCACGGCGACGATTCGGTTCTGGCCGCTCCGGCAGGTCCGGCGCCAGTGCCAAAGGCCTGCGCGATTGACGAGCCGGATTGCGAAGCTTGCCAATAAGCTGAGCTGAGATCAGGCGTTGCGAGACGCCTGGAATCTCAAGGCAAACAAAACCCCCGACAGACTTCTGGTTTGTTGGGGGTTTTGTTTTTTGGAGGCCTTGGCAGCCTTTGGGCCGACCGGGCTCTTGAGGTTTTGGGTGTATATCCGTTGCTGCGGGTGTTGCCGCTGGCGGTTTCGCTCTTACAGCGAGTCCCTTTTTCAAACGCCGGAGTGCCGACCCAGCAAAAAGGAATCAAAAGGCTTTGCCCCGGCGTACGGCGCTCGCTGAGGCAAAACATCAAGAGCCCCTCACCCTAGCCCTCTCCCGGAGGGAGAGGGAACTGACCGAGGTGTTTAATCGAAGTACGCCGACCTGAGATACCGAGTCGAATGCAGGTTTTAAACACCACACAAATCGGCCCCCTCTCCCTCGGGAGAGGGCTGGGCGGGCGGCGTTCCGATGAGGGGCGAATCCAACACAGATCCAAAGCAGACCCCACGATTTTCACCACTCAAAACGATGAGCGCAAGCTCGAGTACCGCTTTTGATCTTGATCCACCGGCGACGTCGG